>JBJESR010000036.1:0-5209 GCA_051882895.1 Lentihominibacter sp. | reverse complement strand
CTCGAACTTGGCCCGGCTTCGGCACTCGAGACGGCATCCCCGCTCAACTCAAAAGGAGCCGGGAACCGGCTCCCACCGGCTCCCACCACCTCGCATCACAAAATCTAACAGCATATCCTTGTTCTGATAATGTGATCGATGACGCTCATATCAAGCAGATCCTCTTCCCAGGTGATAATGAGATTTGTATGATCACAAAGACCATTTGCTCTGTACTCACGATGACGCTCATTGCTTTTCATGAAATAATCATCGTCGCTCATCATCCCGAAATGTTCCCAGTAAATAATTTCACCGTTGTCCTTAAGTATGGTGAAATCCGGATAATACCGCTTACCCCCGAGTATCAGCGGGAGCTCATAAATAAAAGTGACATTCCATTCCTCAAGCCTGTTGGCTATCAGCTTTTCTGACTTTGAACGGGTGACTATGCCGCCGTTTGAAACATGTTCAAGACTGTCAGGATAGGATTTATTTTTTCTAAAAGTCTGATTCATCCATTTCCTCTGCTTTGGAGAGTAAAGGATATCTGTTGTATCAAGCCCCTGAGCTTTGTAAGTTTTAAGAAGCGGGTCCGGGTCGAACTTTGATTCGATGGCCTTTAACTTCACGAGGAGCTTCTGGATTTCTTTGTAACTGGCTTCGATATTTTTAATGAGGATTCTGAGATATTTGATACGGGCCAGCTTGTGAACCCGTTCCATATCCCGGCCGATTCCATATTCTCTGCCTTCGAAGTATTCAGTAAAAGATGTACCGCCGCTATTTCGTTTAATGTAAAGCGTACCTGCATAACTGTTATTTAATTCAGCACGTATCTGGCGGATGTGCAAAAGCAGCATATTAAGAAGAAGTTCAATGTTTTCATGTAAAAGCAGATCATATCTGCAGATTTGCTTGTATTTCATAGACAACCTCACTATCCACACTATGGAATTAACTGAAAATTATAACAAATTTTACCATAGATAAAAGTTGAGGTCAAGAAATTTTATGAAAAAATAGAAAAAACTTACATACATCACTAATAGTTCTCGGCATTCTCGGTTCTCGATTATTTGAAATGGTCAAGTCATAATTTGTGTGTAAAATCAATTTCTTAAATAATGTAGTTATTGTATATCGGCGCATTTATTCCACGGTCTGATTGACAATGAGCTTCCGAAGCTATGCTTTCTAGCCGGGCCTGCGGTGGCAGTGCCGCTATCGCGTCTTTTGCCAGCCATGGTTTAATAGCCTGTCATAGCTTCGCTCATTGTCAATCAGCTTTCGCGGCATAAACGCAATAGGTGGGACATTTCCTAATGATTGTGCTGAAATTTTCCATTTCAGCCGATTCAGCGCATAATATTCACTGAGAATTTTCGAAATAACGTGTTTTAGCTGCGTATTTCGAAAGAGATATACATTTTAATCAGGAAATATTAACAAGGATGTTAAAAAAAGGGAAAGAAAACTGGAAGAAAAATATAAACGCTGCGAAAGATTGAGTGGTCTTTTCGAAATGAAAACAAAAATCACTTCGTTCGAAAGATACAGAAAGGCTGCGATTTAAAAACTTTCGAAATAGCGGTTGAGAACTGTAGCTTTCGAAAGTTCTCAGGACTGGTCCTCTGTCAAGTTAACGGACAGAAATTTTTAAAAAGGACCACACCAGCAAAAACAGGATCACGACCCTGGCTCCACGGCCCAGCTCATGAAATCAGCACCAGTCACCCGCATGGACTCAGCCTGCCTTGGTCTCGAAATCCATCATAAGCCCCGCTCCAGCCCCGAACTATGCCGTCAGCCCCGACCCTGAAACCACAGCACCGATCACCCAAAAACCGCCGTCAGCCCTTCCTGAAAGCACCGACCTCAACGATTCCGATAGCAGTAAACATCAGGGCACAACCCGCAATCATGCGCATCGAAAAAACCTCCCCGGCGACAGTGACCGCAAAGATCGTACCGAACACAGTCTCCAGAGAAAGCAGGATTGCCGCGTGATTTGCAGGAGCGAACCGCAGAGAGATATTCTGAAGCAGGAACGCGAAGGCAGAATTAAAAGTCATAACATATACAAGTCCAAGAATCCCCGGCACCGCCATACCCAGAATCTCCGCAGGCATGACCGGACCCTCAAGAATAATAGAAGAAACCGATGACAGCAGACCTACCACCAGCAGCTGAATAAAAGTGAACACAGTGGCATCGATATCCCGGACCACCGCTGCAGTAAAAATCATCTGCACCGAAAAAGTCAGCGACAGAGCAAAGGTCATCAGATCGCCCTTGCCGACTGTGAAATTATCCGTCAGCGTGATGAGAGCAATACCGGTAAAGCCGATAATAGCAGCCACGATTACACTGTTTGCAGGCCTTTTGCGCAGGATAAGCCAGGAAAGCAGCGGGACCAGTAGTATGTAAAGGGACACTATGAAGCTTTGCTTGCCAGCTGTAGTGTACAGAAGCCCGATGGTCTGCAGGGAATTGCCTACGAACATGTTGATGCCGCAGAACAGGCCATAGAGCCAGACCTTTCTGTTTCTGAAATGGCGAAGCTTTCTGAGGCAGAAAATGAACACGACCGATGCCGCTCCCATGTATCTGTAGGCGGTCAGTGTCAGCGGAGAAAGTATCGTCAGCCCGAATTTCCCGGCAACAAAACCGCCGCCCCAGAACAGGGCGACGAGTAAAAGACCGATATCGGCTATTATAATGTTCCGTTTTGATGTATTCATGTGTAACCCCCGCAGTACCGACAGCCATCGTTATTGCTGCGGCCATTGTCGCAGCTGTTCCGGCGCTGACCGCACCAGGAAACATTATACACTAAAGTGTGCTGTCCCGCCAGATATAACATGAAAGCTCTTCGTAATAACCCGGCTGGATGGAGCCAGAAGCTGATGTGCAGCAGCCCGGCTCAGAACTCCTGCAATCCGAGCTAAAATTCCCGCCGCCTAGAATCAGAACTTTTTCCAGAGCAGTCTGAGGGAGTTGAGGATGCAGAGCATTGCAACCCCTGTGTCGGCGAAAACTGCAGCCCAGATGTTGGCCAGACCTGCGAAACCCATCAGAATGACGATGATTTTTACCGCCAGTGCGAAAACCACATTCTGCATCGCGATGCTTCCGGTAGAACCGGCGATTTTTACGGACTGAGGTATAGCAGCAACTGATGAATTCATGAAGACAACATCCGCCGCCTCGATTGCCGCATCCGCACCGCTGCCCATGGCCGCACCAACATCTGCACCGGCCAGAACCGGCGCATCGTTGATGCCGTCACCGACAAACATCACCGGACCCACCTCTTCGCGCAGACTGTTGAGGGAATCCAGCTTTTCCTCAGGCAGCAGCTGCGCATAAACCTTATCGATACCCGTTTCAGCTGCAACAGCCTGTGCGCTGGATGCCGCATCGCCGGTGAGCATTGCAGCGGTGAGACCCCTGGAGCGGAGCGCTGCGATTGCTTCCCTGGCATCAGGTTTGATGGTATCTGAAATCAGGATAGAGCCGATATACTTACCGTTAAGCGCCAGGTAAATTACTGTTCCCGGCTCCGCACTGCCGATGCTTGAAGTATCGACCCCGTAATGCTCCAGAAGTGACAGATTGCCGCACAGGACAGCCCCATCCTGAAGCTCTGCTCTGATACCTTTGCCTGCGATTTCCTCTATGGAAAGGGCACGCGGTGCATCGAGTTCTTTTTGCATTGCCGCATCGGTGATGCTTGCTGCGATAGGGTGAGTGGAAGCTGATTCACATGCCGCTGCTATCGCCAGCAGCCTGTCAGAATCTACGCCGTCAGCAGTATATATCTGCTGTACTTTGAAATCTCCCTTTGTGATAGTGCCGGTTTTGTCCATTACAATGCCTTTTACTTTTCTGAGGGCTTCTATGGAGATGCCGCCTTTGAAAAGTATCCCCAGCTTTGATGCGGCACCTATGCCTGCAAAGAAAGCAAGCGGTACACTGATGACCAGTGCGCATGGGCAGCTGATTACCAGGAAGGTTATGGCTGTGGTGATCCAGAAAGACCATTCTCCTGTGACGACAGAAGGGATGATGGCTGTCAGGAGAGCCATTATAACCACTACAGGTGTATATATTCTGGCAAATCTGGTGATGAATCTGTCGATTTTTGGTTTGCCGGCTGCAGCTGTTTCAACTGAGTTGAGGATACGTGTCACCATGGATTCGGATAAAGGTCGGATGACTTTTATTCTGAGAACACCCTGGATATTCACGCAGCCTGAAATAACTTCTGTTCCGGCAACTGCTTTAACAGGAACAGGCTCCCCTGTAACTGGAGAAGTGTCGATCCTGCTTTCTCCGTCGACAACGATTCCGTCGAGAGGGATTCTGTCTCCGGGGCGTACCAGGAGGATATCGCCCGGTTTTGCTTCTGCTGCAGGAATCACCCGGATGCTGTCCGTATGCCCGTGCTCATGCTCTTCGCATCCGTCGTGCTCATGTTCGTGCTCCTCGCCCCCGCACTCGTCATGTTCGTGCTCTTCGCATCCGCACCCGCACTCGTCATGCTCATGCTCGTGTTCATGCTCTTCGCATCCGCATCCGCATTCGTCGCCGATAACCAGATTGACGGTTTCAGGCCTCATATCCACAGCATCCATGATCTGCGTGCGGCTCTTTTCCACGGCGACATGCTCAAAGAATTCCCCTATACGGTAAAACAGCATGACTCCGGCACCTTCAGCGAAATCACCTATGCAGAAAGCTGCAATAGTGGCGATGGACATGAGGAAATTCTCATCAAAAACCTGTCCGCCGATAATATTTCTGAATGCTGTCAGCAGCACGCGCCATCCCAGGATGAGATATGCGGCACCGCATATTATAAGTGTCACATAAAAGGATAAGTCGGCGACAAGCCCGATTACAAACAGCACAGCTCCGATGCCTATCGGTATGAGCTCCGAGGCATTCTGTTTCCAGAAGCCGGCCTTTGATGCCCTGGACAGGGATGCAGAACCCTCAGACCCTGCAGCATCCTTTGATGTGATGCGGACAGGACCTTCGACAGAGCTGCATAACCGCTCCATCTCGGGTACCAGTGCGTCGGGATCTTCAGCCGATACACGAAGCTGTTTTGTGGCAAAGGTCAGGCTGGCTTCATCCACCTCAGGCATTGCCTGAATCAGCCTTTCCATTTTGGCTGCGCAGTTGGCACAGTCCAGATTTTCTATAATATATGTTTTTTCTT
>JBJESR010000035.1:0-5318 GCA_051882895.1 Lentihominibacter sp. | reverse complement strand
ATCTTAGCAGCTGAAGTTCCAACTCCGCCAGCTCCGATAATAAGTAATTTCATAACCTTACCTCCATAGAATATCATTTGTGTAAATCTATTGTTTTGCTTTTGATGGTTTTATGATATTCCATTTTTCTGAAAATTTCAATAAGTCCTTTGCTGTAATATGGTACTTATTTGCTCTCATTTTCAAGTGCAGAAGTCGAATTTTGTTGTTTATTTTTTATCAATCAGAATCAGTTCTGCACCAATACCTTTGAAGGTTGTCCTCAGGCTCAGAGCATCTGAACTTGTATAGCATCCGGATGACACAGCAGCTTCCGATGACAGCCTGCTTATGAAGCTTTCTCTAGGATTCATTACTTTCTCGGGTTCCAGAATGTTTTCCACTTTTCTCATCAGATTCTCTCTCTCAAGTCTGTATCTGAGTATCCTGAATTTCCCCGACAGACCGGTACATCGAATCAGGAACTCTATTTCATCATCATAATTCTTGATTATCCTCAGCAGGTCCTCTTCGGAAACTATCTTTCTCAGAGATTTACCTGCATTCTCATCAAAGTTATATACCAGAATGCTTAGACAGTCCAAAGCTCCGGGGTATTTGCATCTTGTTGTAACAACATAATTCTCGCCTGAACAGATAACATTCTCTTCAAGGGCCATCAGCTGGTTATACGGTTCAGCAAGAATTGAGTTGACGGTTCTGTCCATTATCTCAGAAATCACCGGCGATCCGTTCTCTATCTCAGCATAGTCATCATAGATGTCAACATCAATTATCACAGGCTTGACCTTTAATTTATCAGCATAGTCCGCATATACACCTTTCACCTGTTTTCTTATCGCATCTTCAATCTGTGCCGGAGAAGATCGTGTGTATTTGGCTTCTATTTCACGACTGATTATCTTGCCTATGTTCTTTTTTCTGTACTCAAGGGGATGAACTCCGAACCAGTGCTCAAAATGCTTGATATAGTATCTGACTGCCGAGAATCCTGTTTCCTCTGCAATGGCGCCGATTTTTTTATTTGTTCCCAGCAGAAGCTTCTCTGATTCTTCAACTCTGATATAACTTAGCAGATCCTGAAAACTGAGACCTGTAGCTTCCTTAATTATATGTGACAGATAGTAGATGCTCAGATGCTCCCTGTCTGCAATCTCACTTAATGTCAGCTTTCGCGAATAGTTATCATACATATAGTCTGTTATTCTGTTCAGTCTTCCTGCCAGTATCTTATTGCCTTTATTTCTGGATTCATTCTTGAATTTGCCGTCTTCCATAACAAAATACTGGAAATCGGACATAAGGCAGGCAATAAGGTTATGTGTACTTTCTATAACTTTATGTTCATAACCGTATCCCTTCTGAAGCACCTCCATCATGATTCTGGCCATTATGGTCCTCAGTACCTCCAGGCTTTCGTCACTGTCATCTTCCATATCAGTTACAAAAAAATTATTTTTTAAATTATCATAATACCTTGAGAAATACGCCAGATCCAGCTGAAGCATCATTACCATATTTTTTTCGCCGTTTTTCTCAAAGCTGTGCATTTCTCTGTCATTGATGATATAAATATCTCCCTGCTTTAAAGTATAGGTGTAATACCCGTTTCTCATTATGACACTCCCCTCGAGGATATACACAACTTCCATGTCATCATGAAAATGTATCGGGTACTCATCTATATCAGCCGTAACAACATTAACAGGTAACTGGTCTTTGTAAATAATCTTTTCTTTTAACATTTTTTCTTCTCCCGCAAAATGTAAAGCATTATGTTAACCTTTGTTCTTATCTTGCCCGACATTTTTCAACAAGCGGGCAAACCCACAATTTAAAGCATTCCAGAAGTTATCCACAACTTTTTTAGGATTGTATACAATTTTATCCATAGGTACCTGTGGATATCTATTTTTTGTAAATTGTTGAAATTTCAACGTTTATACTTGTCAAGTACATTTTTCATGTTTAAGTTATCCACAGGTTGTTCTTTACTTATTTCACTGTGCATAAAAACACCCTGAAATGTGGATAAATACACTGTTCACATGCTGTTCACCTCCAGAAAGCTGCAAATTCCCGCCTTCAAAGTACTGGCAATTTTTCCCTGATATGAATTTTTACTTAATTCCTCCGCCTCCTGAGGATTGGATAAAAATCCGCACTCCACTATTACAATAGGACATCGGATATCTCGCAGTATGAAGACATCGTTCTTACCGAGCTCCGTGCGTTCTTTTTCCAGATTGATACTCCCATTCAGCTCTTTCTGAATAATTTCTGCAGCAAGACTGCTTTTTTCATAATTTTCCCCACCATCAGCTGCAGGAAAGAATACCTGTGCTCCCCTGACACTTGTATCCTGTGTAAAACTGTTCAGATGAATACTGACAGCCAGATCAGCATCCGCTTCATCAATAATCCTCTTTCTCTCTTTCATGTCCTCCGTCTTATGACTTCGTATAGACCCCTCGCTATCCTCGTCGCAAAGAGCACTGTCGTCCTCTCTTGTCATGATCACCCTGCAGCCTTCTTTTTCAAGAAGTGATTTAAGCATCCTGGCTATATTGAGGTTTATATCCTTTTCGGAAATACCTGCACTGCTGGAGGCCCCTCCGTCCATACCCCCATGCCCTGGATCGATCACTACAACAGCACTGTCCGCCTTGTTTATCACATCAGCAGCAATATCATTATCTGCCGGCACTAACAAAGCCGAACACACCAATGCTGCAATAATACAGATCACACCTGCTTTGCGTTTCATCACACACCTCACATGTTTTTAATGTATTCTATTACATAGAGGCTTTTCCAGATTACCGCAAATTAGTTATGTGTATTACATTATAAAACAATTTTCAGATTTTTTCAGCATTTAATTTGACTTTTTTGTCACAAAAATATAGAATTTATTAATAGACTTGCTATTCAATACAGGAGAATCGAGATGAAAACGACAAAATTATACCAGGACGATGTGTATCTCAGAAACTGGGATGCCTGCATCACTTCAGTACAGGAACACAGCACTGACAAAGATCTTTTATGCATTACCCTTGATAAAACAGCTTTTTTCCCCGAAGGAGGAGGACAGAGCTGCGATACGGGAACTGCAGGTCCGTACGAAGTCATAGACGTACAGGAAGATGGCGAACAGATAATACATACTATCCGGGCTGCCGATACATACAATATCGGATGGCCTGCAGAAGGCGACATTGTTAACTGCAGCATCAGCTGGGACAGAAGATTTGACAATATGCAGAGACACTGCGGAGAACATATTCTGTCAGGAATTTTCTTCGATCTGTTCGGAGGCGTGAACCGCGGATTTCATATGGGTCAGGAGTACATGACAATTGATATCAGTCTGGAGACAAAGCCTGAAATAACCGAAATCACCTACGAAATGGCTCTTGAAGCTGAACTGGGAGCAAACAAGGTTATATGGTCTGATGCGCCTGTAACAGTGCTGCGATTTGACCGGAGAGAAGATGCTGAGAAGCTTCCCCTCAGGAAGGCCCTTGCCTTTGATGAAGATATTTCAATAGTGTGCGTCGGCTCTGTGGAAAACGCCGCTGACTGCGTGGCCTGCTGCGGCACACATCCTTCTACAGCAGGACAAGTCGGTGTTATAAAAATTTACAAAGTTGAGAAGTATAAAGGAATGTTCAGAATATATTTTGAGGCTGGAGCCCGCGCCCTGAATGACTACAGGGCAAAACACGATATACTCACAGAGCTTTCAAACAGGTATTCATCCTCAGTTGAAGATTTCCCGCTGAAACTCAGAACACAGGAAGAGAAGCTCTCCGCCATAAAAGACGAACTGTATCACATCAGGAAAGCATTTATCGACAGCCATTGCGAGAAGCTCGATGAACTGCTGTCTGTCACAGATGAGAATGTTGTGATCTACAAACTTCCTCAGCTTTCTCTAGACGATGTTTTCAGCATGGGGAAACATTACATGAACAACTGCACAAAACTGATAATGCTCTATTCCCAGAAAGATACATCATTTATTCTCGTGTCGGACGGTTCATACGATTGTGGAAAACTTGTAAAAGAATATGCATCGTTTTACAAGGGCAAAGGTGGTGGTAACAAGGTATCCGCCAGAGCAATTTTCACTTCTGAAGACGATGCGTTCCTGTTTGCTGATCTCATCTGCAAACACCTGTCATAAAAGAAAGACCTGAAAGCCGTATCTGCTGATTATTCAGACGGTTTCAGGTCTTATTTTATGTTTTTATGATTTATCCCTGGCATCCTTTACGGCAGATAGATGGTTATATACCTGCATCCCCATGACAGGCATTCTGACTGGGAATTCATATAAATATCAATCGTATTGCCCTTGATATTTCCACCTGTATCTTCTGCCCGCCTTACACCTACACCTTCAATATAGACGCTTGTCCCCAGCGGAATTACACTAGGATCGACAGCTATTTCACCGACTCTGGCAGCAGTGCCCATAGCTGTACGGCCTCCTCCCGTATAAGCGTATGCCTTCACTGTCATAGTTCTGGTATAAGCGAAGCCGTTAATATTTTTTCTGGTTCCTACATTAATAATTTTATTCTGCTTTTTTTCCAGTACTTTCGTCCTGATTTTCTTTTTAGATACTCTTTCGCCATCTATATATTTTATTCTGTATGTCACGCTGGCTTTCCCGTTTTTACCTTTTCTGACTACCTTCTCCTCTCCATCGTTCATCGAAGGGTCATCTTTCCTGATTGTTTTATACGGGATTTTCTCTACCACAGTTTTCTCTTTGTATGTGACACGTTTAACGACGATCGTCATACCATCTATGACATTCTCCTCTATTCCCGGCTCTACTATATCGTCATCACCGATCTGAATTTTTTCTTCCTCAAGTGCTTCTTTCACTGTTTTTTTAAGCGTTTTGCACTCCATAGTCTTTCCATCGGCAATCACCTTGAAATCAGCTGCATGATTGATTGTAATATTCATTCCGTCATATATGAATCCTGACGTCGGAACTGATATATAATCCTCGCTGCAGTAGCTGATACCCTGTTCATCCAGGAATTCCTCCACTGTCCACGCTTTGGTTGTAATGACAGTCTCTCTGCCGTTTATTGCAGCGCAGACATCTCTGGGCACCAGCTGTGTATAGCAGAATACAACTGCCAGAAGAATGGCAAAAGCAGCTGCGATCACTGTGATATCGAGATATTTCCTGAAGCCTTCTTTTTCAGGTTTCAACTCAGGCTCAGGTTCAGCTTCCGGTTCAGGCTCATGCTCCGTCTCAGGAGCATCTTCTGCTTCTGAGACCGGCAAAA
>JBJESR010000034.1:0-5324 GCA_051882895.1 Lentihominibacter sp. | reverse complement strand
AAAAGCACACAATATGATTATAGACTTTTTTGGCTTATTCGTCAAGGAAATGGAGCTGCAATGATGAACAATTTTTACAGGACACTGACACAATGCAACCGCTTCATCCTTATCATCCCGAACATTCTCTCCATTACCGGTATATTGACTATTGCAGGAATATCCTGCAATTCCGGCACCTTCCCATCCAGGGAAGTTATTATACAGTCTGCAGCTCTGCTTGCAGGTATAATTATGACAGCAGTCATAATAAAGCTGAGCTGCAGATATTTCACTGACCTGGAATGGTTCATATATATTATAAGCATTGTATTTCTTCTTTCCGTATACCTGCCGGGGGTCGGAACGACATTCTACGGTTCACGATCCTGGCTTGATATCGGTTTCATAACCATCCAGCCTTCTGAATTTGCAAAAGTATCCTTTGTCATCGTCATGGCTTCATATCTTACACGGCGCAGCGGTTCGCTGCAGAGCACGACAGAAGTGCTCAAGGCTGCACTTTACGGCATGCCGTTTATACTCATTGTAGCCAAGGAGGATTTCGGAAGCGGATGTGTTTTCTGTGCAATCTGGCTCTTCATGGTATTCTGCCGGGGTCTCGAGCTCAGAATGCTGGCAAAGGCTTTTCTGGTGCTGTCAGCTGCGGCACCACTGTTTTATTATTTTCTTGCAGGTTATCAGAAAGACAGAATAGATGCTTTCTTCAACCCTGACATTCTTGAACTTCCAGGTAATTATCAGGTATGGAATGCAAAAGCTGCTGTCGGATCAGGGGGATTATGGGGAAAGGGATACATGAATGGAACACAGGCCTCACTGGGATTTCTGCCTGTTCCGGAATCTGATTTCATTTTTGCCGCAACCGTTGAAGATTTCGGTTTTCTGGGAGGTGCGGCAGTCATATTGCTGTTCACCATACTTATTATACAGATACTGAAAACTGCAAAATATGCTTCAGATCTTGAAGGTACACTGATATGTGCAGGATTTGCAGGCATGTTCACATTTCAGGCTTTCGAAAATATAGCCATGAATATGGGCATAATGCCTGTTACCGGAATTACGCTGCCCTTTATGAGCTATGGCGGCTCTTCTATGCTCTCCTTAATGATGAGCATAGGTTTCATACTGGATGTCAGCTGCCGCCAGAAGCTGTGAATCATATTATCCGGCCTACTATTTCTCTGAAGTTACGCTCAATATAGGTGCCTTTCTTGCAGACGATAGGAATACCCTTATTTGTAGAAATATGTATATTATCATCATCCTGTATGATTCCGGCTACAGGATTCTTGAAAGTATTTATTATATCCTGTATTCCCGGAACCAGCCCGGCATTCATAAGCGAAACTTTGACTTTGTTCACAACGATACTTATATCTTCCAGACCATGGCTCTGAAGATATCTTTCTGTTATATCCGCATCTCTGAGAGCAGATGCCTCCGGTTCGGTTACGATTACAGCTTTATCTGCTGCAGAAACAGCAACGTCAAGCATATCTCCTATCCCTGCAGGACAGTCGATTATAATATAGTCAAAAAATCTGCCGAGTTTATCACACAGAACTTCCATATGAAGCGGTGTGATATCCCTGTCATCACGTCCCGGAGAAGCAGCCATGAAAAACAGATTCTCAAATCCCCGTACTTTTATCATAGCCTTTTTGATTCTGCATACCCCTGATACCACGTCCATGATGTTATATACGACCCTGTTTTCCATACCAAGATATATATCCATGTTTCTCAGACCCATGTCCATATCCATAAGCATGACTTTACAGCCCTGCTGTGCAAGCACTGCTCCCATATTTACCGTGAACATAGTCTTACCTGTTCCGCCTTTGCCTGATGAAACTAAAATAACTTTTCCCATCCTGATTTATCTCCGTACTTTCCTATAATTTCTCTTACCACCGGAGCGGCGTTAGATGATGCTTTACCCTGAACAAGCATAACAGCTACTGCTATCTGTGGATCTTCTGCAGGTGCCAGTGCAACTGTCCATGCGAAATTATCATATTTCTTTTTATATGCATCGATATCGTCATAGTTTATGTCTTTACTGCTGAGATTAATTACCGCTCTCCTCAATGCACTCTCCTGAGATTCATATATATCCGGGTATTCAGCAAGCAATCTGTCCGCTTCTTTCTGCACATTCTCAAAAGTGATATCAGATGCTATCAGATGAAGGTGCCGCCTGATGTAATCCTTTTCATCTTCTGTACTGATATACCCCTGCCTCTGAGCGGTTCCCGTCTTTCCTGCAACAGAATATCCAAAATCATTAAATGCTCTGTAAAGGGAGCCATCACTTTCCTGCACAGCTCCCTTCATGGATTCTATCACATATTCTATATCCTTTTGAGAAACACCTGAATCCTCGGGGGTTTTTTCTGAAGAGTCTTTTACCAGCGTGATTCTGTTCTTAATCCCGTTATTTCCCAACGTTGCCATATATCCGGCAATCTGAAGCGTAGTATATGAATTATCACCCTGCCCTATGGATATATTAAAAATATCTCCCGTATTCCATCTGATCTGATCAAAGTAATCATACTTGCATAATGCTGCTAACTTCTCAACCTTATCTTCCCTGATGAAAGTATCATTACTTAGTTTGCCTATTATTTCATCTAAAGTCAAGCCTTTATCTGCCCAATTGACGATTTTTTCTATTTTTTTTCGTACTGCCTGCCTGTCTTTCAAATACTCTTTCTCGAAATATGTCTCACTTTCGACCAGCAGATGGTACCTGAGACTGTTTTTAATTCCCTGTATTTTCAGGTCTTCTGAAGGAATAACACCTGCACTTTCATCTATCTCCACCCCTGTTTTGGAACCTAGTCCCAGAGCGGAAGCCAGAGACATTATTTTTTCTGGCTTTATTTCTCTATTATATCCCAGATTCTCTCCTGACGCAAAGTCATATCCCGATGCAATATCATAAAAGTAATAATTACATGATACTCTCATTGCTTTATTCAGATCAACATATCCATGTATACGATGTTCATCGTTCCATAAATAGCAGCCGTACCGCTGATACCCCACATCAATATATCCGGCATCGTATAGAAGCCTGTTGCGGTCCAGACCGCAGTCAAGGGCTGCCAGTGCCGTCACCGGTTTAAATACAGAACCCGGCTGAACCGCAGTCAGTGCAGCTACATTGTACAGCGGATAGGGACTTAAGGGATCTCTTACATTCTGCCGCTGAATCGACTGCCATTTTTCTTCAGTAATATTTCCTGTGAAATCATTAGGGTCAAAATCAGGACAGCTTGCCATAGCAAGGACCTCTCCTGTCTTCACATCAATAGCTACTGCAGCACCTGAAGCGGCGTTTTCTGCGTATGTCATCTGATAATCACCGTATATGCTTTCAAATACTCCTCCTGCAGCGGCCTTTTCAAGTGCCTGCTTCAATGCACTTTCTGCTGTCTCCTGCAGATCAATATCTATAGTAAGTTTTACATCTTCGCCCTTAACAGAGCTGGATTTCCCAATTTCTCTGCGAACCTTCCCGTTAGAGTCAACCTGAAAACGGGTTTCGCCATCAATGCCCTTCAGTGAATTCTCATATGCCTTCTCTATGCCGGACTTTCCCACAAGCGCATCACTTCTGTAACCCTTTTCTTCAATCAGATCTTCCTCATCTTCTGATATCCTCCCCAGATACCCGATAACATGAGACGCAAGGGACCCATTGGGATAAGTTCTGATATAATCTGCAGATATCTGCACTCCACCGTATCCGCAGGACAGAATTTTATCGGCGGTTTCCTCCGATACATCCTCTGCCAGCATAATCGGCATATATGAATAATAACTCTCATCCTCAAACTTTTCTCTGATTTCCTGCTGAGTTATTCTGATATTTTCACCTTGTTCATTCAATATTCCGATCACTTGTGACAGAATTTCCATAGCTTTATCACTCGTAAGACCTACACGACTGACACTTACAGAATATACAGGCCTGCTGGCAGCCAGCACCCGTCCTTCACGATCAAGTATATCTCCTCTTGGAGCCGTCTGATATATTATCCTCTGAGAAACGCTTTCAACATACTTATCCCATTTCTCATTCTGTACAACTGTAAGAACAAATAGCCTGCCCAGCAGGATAATGCCAAGAATCACAGCAAATGCCGAAATAAGTGTATGCTTTGATTTTCCCGTCTTCATCAGTGCCTCCATACAATAATCAAATCAGTCCCATGGCTTTCATGCTCACGTATACACCATCTCCTATGATAATATGATCGAGTACCGGAATTCCCAGAATTGTTCCGGCTTCTATAAGCCGCTTCGTAGTCTGTATATCAGTGTCGCTTGGACTTGGATCTCCCGAAGGATGATTATGTAAAAATACAACCGATCCTGCACTCCGTTTAACCGCATCAACAAAAACTTCTCTGGGATGAGTGGAACTTGAACACAGATCACCTATGGAAACCTCCGTCTCTTCTATTATCTCCCCTTTGGCATTTATCATGAGGCTCACAAAATGTTCTTTTTTATAATAACGCATTTTCTCCATAAAAAGGTCTGCTATATCTGATGATGATCTGATCAGATTTCTACCACGTACCGGTGCAGCCGCAATACGTTTTCCCAGCTCTACAGCTGCCAGAACCGTGCATATTTTCGCCTGTCCCATTCCCTTTATTCTGCTGAGTTCCTCCGGACTGCATTCTGCCAGAAATCGCACACCTCTCTTGTCTATCGAAAGCAGCTGTGCTGCAATTTCAAGGGCAGATATTTCCTTTGTTCCACTGTTTATCAGTATAGCCAGAATTTCCGTTGTGGACAGTCTGTGGCTTCCTTCCCGGAGCAGTTTCTCTCTGGGTTTTTCCTCTGATGGCATCTGTTTGATATTCATATTTCATTATCTCCTTTTACAATATAGTTTTAATTAGCTGACATAAGTTATTAATAGTAAATTATTCCATTTCAATATTAACATATTTTTACATTACTTCCAATAATTTATTTTAATAATTTCCTGCAAGCATGAGATAATATATAGTGCAAACCATTTTAGGAGGTATTTTAAATGGATATTAACAAAAGCATCAAATGCACAGTTGACAAGTGTCAGCACCATGCAAATACTGCAGACTATTGTTCTCTGGACTGCATCACTGTAGGCACACATGAAGCTAATCCTACAGTAGATCAGTGCACAGACTGCTTATCCTTTGAAAGAAAATAAGTAAGGTCAGGCACTTCCCCTCTGATTTTTGCATATAGTAAAAATCTATAGAGGGGGATACATAAATGAGCGTTTCATTTCCGAAACCACTGTCCGA
>JBJESR010000033.1:0-5515 GCA_051882895.1 Lentihominibacter sp. | reverse complement strand
AAGTCTATTACAACATGTGGAGCTCCGTCAATTTCAAATGTCATACCTTTTCTAAAATCGCCTGCGTAAATCATAAATCTATCGTCCTCTCTTAATTCTAAATAATTATTAACTCTTTTTCAGACTTTACGGTATTTATTATACCAAATTCTGTAATGATTGCCAAGTCCTCAATACGAACTCCGAACTCATTTGGGATATAAATTCCAGGTTCCACTGTCACCGGCATAAATTCTGCCAGAATTTCATCGCTTCTGCTGTTCAGAGTAGGGGCTTCGTGTACTTCAGTTCCTACACCGTGACCTGTTCCATGAATATAGAACTCGCCATATCCTGCATCTTTTATTATGTTCCTCGAAACAGCATCTACATCTCTGCATCTTACACCTGCCCGGCAGGCATCAAGTCCTGCCAGCTGTGAACGTAGAACCACATCATACACCTCACGCTGCTTTTCCGAAACATGACCGACAGCGATTGTCCTCGTCATATCTCCGCAGTAGCCTTCAACCACTGCACCGAAATCCATTGTTACGAAATCACCGTCCTCAATCAGCTTGTCTGTAGGTTCTCCATGAGGCTGTGTCGTATTGACACCTGAAACGCAGATTGTAGGAAATGACAGTCCCTCTGCACCGAGGCTCATCAGGGTTCTCTCGATCTCATCAGATACCTGCAGTTCCGTCATACCAGGCCTGATATACTCAAGAATATGTGAGAAACATATATCTCCCATTGCAGCTGCCTTCATTATCCTGAGTATCTCGTCCGGTGTTTTGATCATATTACTCATTGCCGCCTCCGAAAGGTCCGAAATCGAAGTCAGCTGCTTCTCCGATTATCTTGTAGACATCTGCCATCATCATGGAAAATCTCATCTGACACTGCAGGTACTGTGCCGCCGAAGGATCCTGCATCAGAACAGCCGAAAGCTGCTGCATCTGCTGCATCATATCCGGACCGACATCCTGTCCCGACATCTGAGCCATCTGCATTTCCATCTGCCTTTTCATGAAATCGTTTATAGCATCTCTGATCTGAGGATTCGCATCTATCACCTGCTTTTTCTCCTCATACTGCCTGAATTCTTCTGACGCCTTTATTGCTGCTGCCAGAGAATGCGCCTGATCATATACATTCATAATTCTGCTCCTTTCCTTTATACTTCCAGGAATATAGGAAGTATAACAGGACTTCTCTGAGTTTTAGCGTAAATAAATCTGCTCAATCCGTCTCTTACGGCTGTTTTCATGCCGTTCCAGTCCTTCATGTTCTTTTCCATGCAGTCCTCAAGGATTTCCTCAGCCCTCCTGCATGCTTCATCTATCAGGTCCTCGTTTTCTCTGACATAGACAAACCCTCTCGAAATGATATCAGGGCCCGATGCTATGGTGTTGGAATACTTGTCTATAGCCGCCACCAGAATAATAAGACCGGATTCCGAAAGCAGTCTTCTGTCTCTGAGAACGATATTACCTACATCTCCTACGCCGAGACCATCGACCATTATGCCTTCTGCTTCTGCCACAGCCTCTGTTTTGTATGCCTCCTTCTGGGATACTGTCAGGCAATCTCCGTTGCTCAGGAGAAAAATGTTCTCCATCGGCATCCCCAGGGTATGGGCAAGCTCGGCATGTGTGCTCAGATGCCTGTACTCGCCATGTACAGGCATAAAGTATTTCGGCCTGATCAGCGAATGCATCAGCTTCAGCTCCTCACGACACGCGTGGCCCGATACATGAATATCTGCGATATCCGAGTATATAACCTCGGCACCTTTCTGTATCAGCTGATTCACAACATTTGACACTGTGAGTTCATTGCCCGGAACAGGAGTAGATGACAGAATTACCATATCACCACGTTTGATATTAATGGATTTATGGTCATTGGATGCCATTCTGGCAAGTGCCGACATCGGCTCACCCTGGCTGCCGGTAGTGATTACCACCAGCTCCTTATCAGGGATGTTCTTGGTTTTATTGATATCCACCAGAGTATTAGCCGGGATTTTGATATATCCCAGATCAACAGCCAGGTCGACTACATTCACCATACTCCTTCCTGATATGGCAACTTTCCTGTTGCAGAGTCTGGCAATATCTATTATCTTCTGTATCCTGTGCACATTAGACGAGAATGTCGCTATTATAATACGCCGCTCCGCACTCCTGAAAATGTTTTCCAGAGTTTTGCCTACGACACGCTCCGACTGTGTATATCCCGGTCTGAGTACATTTGTACTGTCTGCCATCATCAGCAGCACACCCTGAGAACCGATCTGAGCCAGTCTGGCGAAATCTATCGGGTCTCCATCCACCGGTGTATAGTCGATCTTGAAGTCACCTGTATGGAAAATGCACCCTGCCGGTGTATTGATAGCCAGACAAATGGAGTCAGCGATGGAATGTGTTATTCTGAGGGCTTCAATAGTGAAATGCTTTCCTACTTTGAAGGTTTCTCCCGCCGTCACCGTATTCATTCTGGCTTTAAGATTATGCTCCTTAAGCTTGTTTTCAATCAGGCCCAGGGGAAGCCTCGTGCCGTATATAGGAACATTGAGTTCCTTGATAAGATACGGCACAGCTCCGATGTGATCCTCGTGCCCGTGAGTTATAACAAGGCCTCTGATTTTGCTGCTGTTGTATTTCAGATAAGAAAAATCCGGTATTACCTTGTCTATTCCGAACATATCGTCATCAGGAAAAGACAGACCGCAGTCGATAATCAATATTTCGTCCTCAAATTCGATGGCTGTCATGTTTTTCCCTATTTCATGCAGTCCGCCCAGCGGTATTATTTTCACCCTTGCAGGCAGACGTTTCTTTTTTGATGCGGATGATTTCTTCCCGCTTTTCTTCTGTGAAGCGGGTTCCTGCGCTTTTTTCACCGCAGCAGCATTATTATTTTTCGTTCCTCTGCTGCGGCTGCCATTCCTGCTGCCGCTCTGAGCCCTTCCGCGTGAAGCTCTGGCAGCTGCTGATGGCCTGCTCTGCGCTGTAGTTTTATTTTCGCTCATAAATATCCTTTCTTAAGGGCATTTATTTAACTACGATGTTTATAAGTTTACCAGGTACTGCAATTACCTTTACAACATTTTTACCGTCAGTAAGCCCTTTTACTTTGTCATTCTCCATTGCGGTCTTTTCCATCTCTTCTCTGGACAGGTCGCCTGCAATATTGATTTTTTCTTTTATTTTGCCATTGATCTGCACAACGATTTCAACAGTATCTTTTACAAGGGCACTTTCATCATATTCCGGCCATGACTGATCATGAACCGATCCACCGTATCCGAGGTGCTCCCACATTTCTTCGGTTACGTGAGGCACAAATGGTGCAAGCATGATAATGAGATTTCTGATAGCTGCAGCATAAAGTCCGGCATTCACTTCGCCTTCCTTGTATCTGTACATTTCATTCACCATTTCCATTATGGTACTTATAGCTGTATTGAAGTTGAACCTCTCGCCAATGTCGTCTGAAACCTTCTTGATTGCATAGTTCATCCAGTACGCCATGCTCTTGTCAGCTTCTGTCCTGATCTCATAATCATCCGGTGCATCACTGTATTTCTGTGAGAATTCGTATACCATTCTGTATACTCTGTTGATAAATCTGTAGCTTCCTTCTACTCCTTTGTCCGACCAGTCAAGCTCTCTCTCAGGAGGTGCAGCGAATAAAATAAACAGTCTTGCTGTATCTGCACCGTACTTCTCGATGATTTCCTTAGGGCTGACAACATTGCCCAGTGATTTGCTCATCTTGGCGCCATCTTTGATTACCATGCCCTGTGTCAGGAGATTCTTGAACGGTTCCTCATCGCTTACCAGCCCCAGATCATACAGTGCCATCTGGAAGAATCTCGCATACATCAGGTGAAGAATTGCGTGCTCCACACCACCGATGTACTGGTCTACATTCATCCAGTAGTCAGTCTTCTCCTTGCTGAAAGCTTCATCCTTGTTCTGTGCATCGCAGTATCTCAGGAAATACCATGATGAATCCAGGAAAGTATCCATTGTATCCAGCTCTCTCTTTGCAGGTTTACCGCATACAGGACATACTGTATCTGCAAAGGTCTTGCTGGTTGCAAGCGGTGATTCACCTTTACCTGTAAACTCAACGTCTGTCGGCAGCATTACAGGCAGGTTTTCTTCTTTTTCAGGCACCCAGCCGCAGTCCTCACAGTATATCATCGGAATCGGGGTTCCCCAGTATCTCTGTCTTGATATGAGCCAGTCTCTCAGCTTATAGTTTACAGTTTTCCTGCCTATACCTTCCTCTTCCAGATATTCGATGACTTTTTCGATAGCCTCTTTATTGTTCATGCCATCGAATTTACCTGAGTTTATCATCTTGCCTTCTGCTGCGAAAGCTTCTTTGAGATTGTAGAGATCCACTTCAGGATCCTCAGGATCAACTACCGGTATTATTTCAAGATCAAATGCCTTGGCAAATTCAAAGTCACGCTGGTCGTGGGCCGGCACCGCCATGATAGCACCGGTTCCGTAATCCATGAGTACATAGTCAGAGATGAAAATAGGCACTTTCTTACCGTTAAGCGGATTGATGCAGTATCTGCCGATAAACACACCTGTTTTTTCCTTTGTTGTCGAAGTTCTTTCGATATCGCTCAGATGCTGTACTTCATCAAGATACTTATCTACTGCAGCTTCATATTCACTGCCTGCAACCAGATCTCTGAGGTAAGGGTGCTCCGGAGCCAGTACCATGTATGTCACGCCATAAAGAGTATCTGCCCTTGTCGTGAAGATATCAAGGCCCTTATCGTAACCTTCAATTTCAAAGGTAACTTCGGCGCCTATGCTCTTGCCTATCCAGTTTTTCTGCATCAGCTTGACCTTGTTAGGCCAGCCCGGAAGCTTATCGAGATTCTCAAGAAGTCGTTCTGCATAATCAGTGATTTTGAAATACCACTGGGAAAGCTCCTTTTTGCCCACCAGAGTTCCACAGCGCTCACACTTGCCGTCAACCACCTGTTCATTGGCAAGGACTGTCTGGCAGCTAGGACACCAGTTTACAGGATTTTCTTTCTTGTAGGCCAGTCCTTTGTTGTAGAACTGAATGAAAATCCACTGCATCCACTTGTAATAATCCGGATGGCATGTTGCAACTTCCCTTTCCCAGTCATATGAAAGCCCCAGCTCCTTGAGCTGTTTTCTCATTTCATCGATATTGTTCCATGTCCATACACTTGGTTCCACGTTATTCTTGATTGCGGCATTCTCTGCTGGCAGTCCGAAGGAGTCCCATCCCATCGGATGAAGAACATTGTAACCTTTCATTTTTTTGAATCTTGCAAGCACGTCACCTATGGAATAGTTTCTGACATGCCCCATGTGAAGCTTTCCTGACGGATACGGGAACATTTCCAGAACATAGTATTTCTCTTTGTCCTTGTCTTCCACTACCTTGAATACATTTTCATCTTCCCATTTTTTCTGCCATTTTGCTTCGATTTCGCTGAAATTGTACCTGTCTAACATTATTC
>JBJESR010000032.1:13864-26766 GCA_051882895.1 Lentihominibacter sp. | reverse complement strand
AAAATGCTGGGCATAGACAGGGACATCATAGAGAAGGCGAAGGAATACATGAAGTAAAGGAGAAAAAGGATGAAAAGCAAACTTAACCTGGATCCTAAGGTGATCGACAGCGCACGTTCGTGCGCCGGCAGAATTGCTAAAAGCATGCAGGAATTCATCGACAGGCATACAACGGTGAGTACAGAGCGAACTGTTCTGAGACTGCTGGGTGTCGACGGCATCGATGATGTCGAAACACCACTGCCGAATGTTGTAGTTGATCAGATAAAGGATGCCGGAGGTCTTTCCAGAGGCGTTGCTTTCTGGATGGGAAATGCCATGATCCAGACAGGAAAGACACCGCAGGAAATAGCAGAAGAAATGGCAGCCGGAGAGCTGGATATAACCAAGCTGCCGCTGGCATCTGCCAAGGAAGCAGAAGAGAAGATCATGCCTACCGTTATGGAGGCTCTGAAGACAATAAGACAGCAGACTGAGAAAAGAAATGAATATCTGGCAACCATAGGCGAAGGTCGAAAACCGTACCTTTATGTTATCGTTGCTACAGGAAATATATACGAGGATGTTGTTCAGGCCCAGGCTGCAGCAAGGCAGGGAGCAGATATAATTGCAGTTATCAGAACAACAGCCCAGTCACTTCTGGATTATGTTCCATACGGACCGACCACAGAAGGCTTCGGAGGGACATATGCCACACAGGAAAATTTCAGAATCATGAGAAAGGCTCTTGATGAAGTGGGTGAAGAAGTAGGCAGATACATCAGACTGTGTAACTACTCATCCGGAATGTGCATGCCTGAGATCGCTGCAATGGGTGCAATCGAAAGACTGGACGTAATGCTTAATGATGCGCTTTACGGAATCCTTTTCAGAGATATCAATATGCAGAGAACGCTGGTGGATCAGTATTTTTCAAGAGTGATCATAGGATATTGCGATATAATATTCAACTCTGGGGAAGATAATTACCTGACTACAGACGATGCGTTCGAGTCAGCACATACGGTTCTGGCATCCCAGTTTATCAATGAGCAGTTTGCGGTGCTGGCAAACGTTAAGGAAGAACAGATGGGTCTGGGCCATGCATTCGAGATGGATCCTGATATCGAAAACGGATTCCTTTATGAACTCGCACAGGCAATTATGGCAAGAGAAATCTTTCCTAAAGCTCCTCTTAAATATATGCCACCGACAAAATTCATGACAGGCAATATATTCAAAGGTCACATACAGGATGCGCTTTTCAATCTTATTGCAGTATGGTCGGGACAGTCTCTGCAGCTTCTGGGAATGCTGACCGAGGCTATTCATACACCTCACATGCACGACAGATATCTTTCGATAGAAAACGCACAGTACATTTTTAATAATGCGAGAGATATCGGTTCCGAAGTGGAATTCAAGGAAGATGGAATAATACAGAAGAGAGCACAGTTTGTTCTGGCGGAAGCCAACAAGCTGCTGCATGAAATCGAAGAAGAGGGCCTGTTCGCAACAATTGAGCAGGGTAAATTCGGAGGTGTAAAGAGAGCGAGAGACGGAGGTAAAGGTCTTGAGGGTGTATGCGTCAAAGATGACGAATACTTCAATCCGTTCATTCCGCTTATGTTGGGAGGTGCTAAGTAATGACTGCATGTAATACAGCTATTGCACAGGTTGATCTGACAAAGGTTAAACCATATGGAGATACACTGAATGACGGCATGATGGAGCTTACATTCACACTTCCTGTTCCTTTTGGTGAAGAAGGAAGCGAAGCCGCCAAGATACTGGCTAAAAAAATGGGACTTGATGAGCCGAATGTGGTTTATTCAAAAAATATGACGGATGGATACACTTTCTTTGTAGTATACGGCAAATGCCAGCATACTGTGGATTACACCACCATCAAGGTTACAAAGGTTGAAGTGGACGTGATGGACAGACTGGAATGCGCACAGTATATCAAGGACAACATCAGGAGAGAGGTTGTTGTTGTAGGAGCTTCGACAGGTACGGATGCTCATACGGTAGGCATCGATGCTATCATGAACATGAAGGGATTCCACGGACACTTCGGACTTGAAAGATACGAAGGTATCAATGCCATCAACATGGGCAGTCAGGTACCGAATGAGGTGTTAATACAGAAAGCAAAGGAGGTGAACGCGGACGCGATTCTGGTATCGCAGACTGTTACACAGAAGGATGTTCACATTCACAACCTTACCAACATGGTAGAGCTCCTTGAAGCAGAAGGTCTCAGAGACAAGGTCATCCTCGTATGCGGCGGGCCGAGAATATCTCATGAGCTGGCTCAGGAACTGGGATACGATGCGGGCTTCGGTGCACATACTTATGCGGAACATGTGGCATCTTTCGTACTTACGGAAATCGTAAACAGGAAGATGGTTTAGAGAAGGGAGGAATTGGAATATGATTCGAAAAATCATGACGGCTGATGAGGCTGTGGCGGATATCAATGACGGCGCAAGTGTTATGGTCGGAGGATTCCTGGGAACAGGCAGTCCTGAAATACTCATGGATGCTCTCATCCGCAAAGGGGTAAAACATCTTACCGTTATATGCAATGACGGCGGACTTCCTGCCAAGGACGGAAAGCCTGCAAGAGGCGTAGGCAAATTGCTTGAAAAGGGAATGATAGATCATCTGATCGCTTCTCATGTAGGTATGAACCCGCTGGTAGGACAGGGCATGAATGACGGAACCCTCAAATGTACACTGGTTCCGCAGGGGACACTGGCAGAGCGTATCAGAGCAGCAGGCGCAGGTCTCGGCGGGGTACTGACTCCTACAGGAGTGGGGACTATGATAGCTGAGGGCAAAGAAACCCTGACTATCGATGGCAAGGAGTATCTCCTGGAGATGCCTCTCAAAGCGGAATTCGCTCTGTGCAGAGCTTCTGAATGTGACGATTTCGGTAATTTCAGATGCAACCTGGCAACTAAAAACTTCAACGGAGTTATGGCTCTGGCTGCGGATACGGTTATCATCGCATCGGAGAGAATAATAAAAACAGGTGAGAATCATCCGGATGATTTTATTGTTCCGGGAATCTTTGTTGACAGAATCGTGGGAGGTGAAATGCCATGGCTGATTTAAAAGCGAGAATTGCTGCCAGAACAGCTAAGGAACTGAAAGACGGAGACGTTGTAAACTTAGGTATAGGACTTCCTACTATGGTTGCCAACTATATACCGGATGATGTACATATTGTGATACATTCGGAAAACGGATTTACAGGACTTTCGGAAGAGGTCAAGGAGGGTGATGAGCATCCTGATGTAGTCAACTCCGGCGGTTGTTTCGTAAGACATACCCCGGAAGCAAACTTCTTTGACACTGCCATGAGCTTCTCGATTATCAGAGGCGGACATGTTGACGCAACTGTACTGGGAGCGATGCAGGTGGACGAAAAAGGCAACCTTGCCAACTGGATCATACCTGGTAAAATGGTTGCCGGTATGGGCGGCGCCATGGATCTGGTGGTAGGTGCCAAGAAAGTAATAATTTCAATGCTCCATACTCAGAAAGGAAAGCATAAGATTCTTAAAGAGTGCACTTTGCCGCTTACTGCTGTAAAATGTGTAGACATGATTATCACGGAAATGGGTGTGATGGAGATAACAGACGATGGTATCGTGCTGAAGGAGCTGCATCCGGATTTCACTCTTGAGGAAATACAGGAAGCTACAGGCTGCGAGCTTATAATCAGCCCTGACCTGAAGCCGATGGAGGAAGCATAAAAAATTATCAGGCCGGCAGAAGATTTGTATCTGCCGGCCTGAAACGGTTTTTGTGCTGCAGAATCACTGAGATGTTTCGTTAAACAGACTAGTGCCGGTAACATCGAGATTGAATATTCCGACAGTATATGATATCATATTATAAACAGTCGTTATATTATTTATTGTACTGAAAACAGGGAGGAAACCATGAAAAAACGAGTGAATATACTTGTTTCCGGGCTGATAATCCTTTCTATGGTAATGTCATCTACTGGATTGGCATTTGCTGGAGAAATCGGACTGGATAAGACTGATGTAGAGACAAGTGATGTGATTACAAAGGTTCAAGAAAATTCCTTTACAGAAACATATGAGAAATCTGTGGCAAAGATAGATGCTGCAGGAGAATCGGGTCTTAGACCAGTATCGGATAAGGAAAATATGACTTCGATGAAGGTAAATGATGATGGCTCTATAAATGCTGTAACATTGCTTTATTCAACAACATCCAAATCTCAGTATGAAGGAGGATATCTGAGTGCGGACAATATTGCAATAATTCCTGTAAAGGCCAAAAACACAGGAATAATGTATATGGATGCAACAGTATCCGGCGGATATGGTGAATTCTATTTATGTGAATCACTTGACGATATCAATCTGGATACAGGGAAGATAGAATATTATGATTTTATTATGATTAATTCTGGGTCAAAGATTGGTGATTCCGGAATGCCGGTTGCTGCCGGAAATACATATTATATTGCTGTATACAATGCAGAATCAGCGGCTACTATTCAAGTAGGTATGCGTGCATATGTTTATACTACTATATCAAGAACGTTACCACAGGGTACTTCAAAATGGACTCTTGCTTCTGGTGTCAACAGAGCAGGGGAATCAAGCTCAACATATTTCAAGGTAAAACCGGACAGGACTGGAGCGATGTCAGTAGCTCTTAATGAATTTGACAGTAATTATTCTTCGACAGGATATGTGACATTATATAATTCAAGTAAGAAGGCATTGTCGAGCAAAGTATACTATAGTTCAGCATCGTCTGATTATAAAGTGTATTTTGGGGTGAAGAAAAATACTACGTACTATTTGAAGGTAACAGATTGTTATGGAAATGTATCACAGAATAAGTTTGGAATCAGATATGGTATGACATCATATACTGACAGAGCGTTAGGTTCTAAATCAAGCGCTAAAAAGCTTACAAGAAAAGCCTCGGCGACCAATACATTGTTTACTGCAACTACATCAAACAGTACTGACTGGTACAAAATCTCAGTAACATCAAAGCGAAAGACAGTTGTGAGAATTAATACAGCAGGAATAAAATCGGGTAATGTATATGTTACTGTATACAGAGGAAGTAAAAAAGTTGGAACTGATACGATAAGAGCCAGTACAAATCAGATGGATTATACGATAACATATGGTACTACATATGGAAAAGCTGATGCGGGGACATATTATATTAAGCTTGTTAAAGGCACTACTGCAAGCGGCAAGTATACGATAAGATACGTACAATAATCTATATAATTGGGGCGGCGCATTATGTGCCGCCTTTTCAATGTTGACATGAACAGGCTATATGATATAATGAGTACGGAAAATCAGTTTCAGGGCGAGGTGGAAGTCCTCACCGGCGGTGATCAGTATCATGCTGCGAGTCCGCGAACCGGGGCATACATAGCAGTCAGTAATGCTTGGATATGCAGGTTGAACGGGTGTGAATCCCGTACCGACGGTAATAGTCCGGAGGGAAGAAACGATAGTACTTGTAATGTGCATTATAATGAGTATTATGACCCTGGAATTTTGATTCCGGGGTTTTTGATGCAATTTTCACATATTAACTATTAGCGATTTACAAAGGAGAGTTAAAATGACGCAGAAATCTGCAGGAGACAATGAGACAAATCATGTAATGACTGCCAGAAACAAAACAACAAGACTGGCTAAAATGGGAATGCTGGTAGCAATTTCAGTAGTGCTTGTGTATTTTATACATTTTCCGATATTCCCGGCAGTTGCATTCCTGGAATATGATCCGGCTGATATTCCTATTCTGATGGGAACCTTTGCTTTCGGACCTCTGGCAGGAGTACTGCTGACAGCTGTTACATCAGTTATTCAGGGACTCACAGTCAGTGCGCAAAGCGGACTTTATGGTATCATCATGCATATCATTGCCACAAGTGTGCTTGTTCTCGTGGCGGGACTGATATATAAAAAGAACAAGACACGTAAAGGTGCAGTTTTAGCCCTCATATGCGGAGCTGTTGCCATGGCTATTGTTATGATATGTGCAAACATGGTGATCACGCCTCTGTTTATGGGAGTGCCGAGAACTGTGGTGTGGGATCTGATGCCGTTTATTGCAGGATTTAATCTTGTAAAAGCAGGAATAAACGGACTGGTCACATTCTTGCTTTATAAGAGAATATCGGGCTTTCTTCACAGGTAAAAACAGAGCGGCGGATATAGTACAGAACCTCCGGATGCAGCGCATGATGCGATGTCTCCGGAGGTATTTTATTCAATATTTATTTCCTGCTGTCAATGTGATATAATAACTTAGTTATGGAAAAGAAAGTTGTTTATATAAAAAATGAACAGGAAACCCGCAGCTTCGGGAATGCACTTGCTTCTAAGCTCGTTCCGGGTACGGTGGTTGCTCTTGCCGGAGATCTTGGAACAGGAAAGACCGCATTGACAAAATCGATTGCAGAAGGTATCGGTGTCGGGGAGGTAATAACCAGTCCCACATTCAATATTGTCAAAGAATATTACAGCGGCAGAATGCCGATGTATCATTTTGATGTCTATAGAATAGGTGACATTGATGAAATGTATGAACTGGGATATGAAGAATACTTTTATGGAAATGGTGTAAGCATAGTAGAGTGGGCAGACCTGATAGAGGATATAATTCCTGAAGATGCCATACGCATAGATATCGAGTATGGAGAAAAAGAAGGAGAGAGAATATACAGATGTACATTTTAGCGATAGAAACAACAGGTGCTTTCGCTTCTGTTGCCCTGATGAAAGATGATAAGCTTATCGGGCATATACAGGGTAATGATCGTTTTTCACATCTGCAGAATCTGATGCCTCAGGTTCTGCAGGTTACAAAAGATAACCAATTGCAGATAAACGATATAGATGCTGTTGCGGTATCATGCGGTCCGGGATCTTTCACCGGGATAAGGATCGGTGTATCATCAGCCCGCGCACTTGCTCAGATTCTTGACATACCATGTGCTGCGGTATCAAGTCTTGAAGCTCTCGCGATGAGAGCGGCAGGAACAGATGAAGGGATGCTTGTCTGTCCGATACTGGATGCCAGACGCAGTCAGGTGTATGGCGGAGGATATTATCTGCAGAACGGGTTCCCTGAAGAGGTAATCAGAGCAGGGGCATATACAATTGAAGAATTTCTGGATAAAACATCGGAGTATGAACGAATATTGCTTCTAGGGGATGCCGCAGATGCGTGCAGCGATAAAATCAGCCAGATACGCCCGGAGGGAACATGTACAGCCCCTGAAAGCATAAGATATCAGGATGCAGTTACAGTTGCGGAGCTTGGCAGAAAGCTTCTGTCGGAGACAGGCGGTTTAAAATATTATGAAGTGAGACCGGAATATATGCGTATCGCCGAGGCCGAAAGGAAGCTCAGAGAAAAACAGGCTCAGCAGAAAGGTTGAGTAACATTATGGCTGATATGATGATAAGGCAGGCCTCTGTCACAGACGTGGATGATATTTACGAGATAGAAAGACTGTGTTTCCCAGACCCGTGGAGCAAGGATGCTATGATATATGAACTGGAGAGCAATCCCCGTGCATTTTATATTGTAGCAGAGCTTGAAGGAAAGGTGGTAGGATATGCAGGACTATGGTGGATAGGTGACGAGGGGCATATCACAAATGTTGCAGTGAAACCAGGGTTCAGAAACCGCAGAATCGCCCAGGGTATAATGGGGGTTATGATCGATTTCACTACGCAGCAGGGGATTATGCATCATACCCTTGAAGTGAGACGATCCAATGAGCCTGCGATAAAGCTTTATGAGAAGTTCGATTTCAGGATAGAAGGGGTCAGGAAGGGGTATTACCAGAATAATAAAGAGGATGCCCTTATAATGTGGCGTCATGAGGAAAGCGAATCCGCTTAGTGACACTCTGCATAAATTCGTAAATCCGGGCAATACTAGTGTGAGACATTAAAAACCCGGAGGATGAAATGAACGAATTCAATAACGGCGGGATGGATGTGGTTTCATCCACCTGCAGGAAATTTTCCAGAAGACATGATTTTGATGTATTCAGCATGAGCGATTACAGATCATGTGAAAACTGCAGACATCTTAACGGAGAAAACCAGTGTGAGAAAAAAATCGAAGAGGGACGAAATAATTTATGAAGGATGGTAAACTAGTAACGCTTGCGATAGAGTCGAGCTGCGATGAAACTGCAGCTGCAGTAATGCTGGAGGGCAGAGATATACTTTCCAGCATTATATCGTCGCAGATAGATATACATAAACTGTACGGAGGTGTAGTGCCGGAGATAGCTTCAAGGCATCACCTTGAGAATGTGAATACTGTAGTTGATCAGGCAATGGATGCATCAGGGATTACTATGGATGAGGTGGATATGATTGGTGTAACCTGCGGGCCAGGGCTGGTGGGAGCGCTTCTGATAGGGCTTGCCACCGCTAAAGCTTATGCTGCAGCCACGGGAAAACCGCTTATCGGGGTACATCATATACAGGGACATATATGTGCCAACTACATCGAGCATAAGCAGCTTGAGCCGCCTTTTATGGCTCTGGTGATTTCCGGCGGGCATACTAATATAGTTGAAGTGACAGATTACAACAAATGCCATGTACTGGGAGGAACCAGAGATGATGCGGCTGGAGAAGCATATGATAAAGTTGCCAGAGTGCTTGGCCTCGGGTATCCGGGAGGACCTCTGATAGATAAGATAGCTAAAGAAGGAAATCCTCATGCTGTAGAATTCAAAAGAGTCTTCCTTGAGAAGGGCAGCCTTGATTTCAGCTTCAGCGGTATCAAGACAGGGGTGCTCAATTATATCAACTCAGAAAAACAGGCAGGAAGGCAGATCAGTGTGCCGGATGTTGCTGCGAGCTTTCAGGCCGCTGTACTGGATGTTATCGTGGCTAAAACAGTAGGTGCGGCACTGGATATGAAAAAGGACAGGATCGTGCTGGCAGGAGGTGTTGCAGCCAACAGCAGACTCAGGGAAATGCTGAGGAGGGAATGTGATAAAAACGGCATTGAGCTTTTTTATCCGTCACCGGTGCTCTGTACGGATAATGCGGCGATGATAGGCTGTGCCGCATATTATAAATATAAGGCTGGCCTGAGAGATGATCTTACTCTCGACGCTATGCCGAATCTTGAATTGTGAGGATAAAATGATAGTAGTATCAGCAAAAGATCTGACAAAAGCATATGGAACAGACGTGATACTGGACAAGGTTTCATTTCATATCAATAAGGGGGAGCGCGTCGGAATAGTAGGAGTCAACGGGGCGGGTAAAACCACGCTTCTCAGAATGCTGACCGGGCAGCTGCCCTGTGAATCCGGAGATTTTTTTATTTCAGGGAATACTCAGATAGGATATCTGGAGCAGGATGGCGGTTTCGATTCTGAAAAAACTGTGATAGAAGAAGTCAGCAGTATATTCAGTCACTTTCCTCAAATGGAAAAAGAGATGCAGGAATTGCTTGCAGGAGTAGAAAAGACCCATGATGAACGGCTTCTGGAGAAATATGATGCCCTGCATGAGAAATTCAAAGATATGGGCGGCTATACATATAAAAGTGAAATAACGGGTATACTATCCAGCATGGCGTTTACCGAAAGCAGTTTTGACAAGAAAATCTCCACTTTGAGCGGAGGGGAAAAGACACGTCTTGCACTGGCATGTCTGCTTCTGAGAAAGCCGGATATACTGTTTCTTGATGAACCTACAAATCATCTGGATATAGGAACTCTTAAATGGCTCGAACAGTATCTTAAAGCTTATAAGGGTACTATAGTGCTGGTTTCTCATGACAGATATTTTCTCGATCAGACAGTAAACAGGATTTTTGAGGTCGATAACCATAAGCTCAACATTTACGAAGGAAATTATACGTTTTATGCGGCAGAGCGGAGAAAAAGGCGCGAAGCCGAGATAAGAGCATATGAGAAACAGAAAAAAGAAATAGATCGTCAGGAAGAAATGATAAGGCGTTTTAAACAACGCGGTACAGAAAAGCTTGCCAAACGTGCAGCATCAAGGGAAAAACGCCTTTCGGCAATGGAAATCATCGAAAGACCGGACGGACAGCATGGCAGGATGAAACTATCCTTCAAAGAAAACTTTCAGAGCGGCAAAGACGTTATCTTTGCGGAGGATCTTTCCAAAACCTTCGGATATGGCAGCAGCAGAAGAGAACTGTTTGCCGGCGTGGAACTGGATATCAAGCGTGGAGAACGTGTCTGTATTGTAGGGGCAAACGGAACAGGCAAGACTACGCTGCTGAGAATGCTTATGGGAGAACTGGCGTGCAGTACAGGCCGTATTAAAATCGGTCACAATGTCCAGTTCGGATATTATGACCAGGGGCAGCAGCTGCTGAATGGGGCGAATACTGTCATAGATGAACTGCATGATGCATACAGATTATACACAGAGACTGAATTGAGGAATGTGCTGGGAAGGTTTCTCTTCAGAGGTGAAGATGTTTTCCTTCAGGTAGGCTCTCTGAGCGGAGGCGAAAAGGCACGCCTGTCGCTTCTGAAGCTTATGATGTCAGGGGCGAATGTGCTTGTTCTGGACGAGCCTACAAACCATCTGGATATAGAATCAAAGGAAGTATTCGAGGAGGCGCTGCTTGAATTCCCTGGAACATGCATCATAGTTTCTCATGACAGATATTTTCTTAACAGAATACCTACGAGAATACTTGAGCTTACCCCGGACGGAATGGAGAATTACCTCGGCACATATGACTACTATGTAGAGAAAAAGCAGCAGATACAGTCAGGCAAAAAATATCTTGAGAATCTTGCAGATAGCGGCGTCAATGAGGATGAATCCGATGAGAAGATGTCGTCTGCTGAGAAACGGCGCATGCAGAAAGCCAGAGAAGCTGAGGAGAGAAGACTGGCAAGGCAGAAGAAAGCCCTTGAAGAAGAAATCGAGTCTCTGGAAGCAGATATCAGAGAACTCGAACGGGAAGTATGTCTGGAAGAAAATATGACGGATCATGAGAAGCTGGCAGCAATCAGCGACACTCTGACCCAGAAGAAAAACGCGCTTGATGAGGCCTATGACAGGTGGCTGCAATTGCAGGAGTAAGAAAATAGCTGCATCGCAAATGCATTCGTTTTTTTTGACAAAACTATTGCAATAAAAGAATGTGTACACTATAATAAGTGGGTAGTTATCAGAGAATTAATGATAACGATATTATTAATCGGAAATATTATGGAGGGATATTATGACATTAGATAAGATCAAGGAAATAATCGCAGAGCAGTTAAGCGTTGAAGAGGATGCTGTGAAGATGGAAACTCATCTGATGAAGGATCTCGAAGCAGATTCACTGGATGCTGTTGAGATTATCATGGCTATCGAAGACGAGTTCGGTATTGAAGTACCGGATGAAGACGCTGAGAAATTCCAGACTGTAAGCGATATCGTAAGCTACGTTGAAGCTAAGGCTTAATAGCAGAAGGCCCGGAGATGAAGAAACAGGCCAAGATTTCCAATGCTGTTATCAAGAGACTGCCGAGATACAGAAGGTATCTGAATGAACTGAGGAAAAAAGGTGTTGATAAGATTTCTTCCAATGAGTTCAGCAGTCTTATAGGCTACACGGCATCACAAATCAGACAGGATCTGAACAATTTCGGAGGGTTTGGACAGCAGGGCTATGGTTACAGTGTAGAAGGTCTTTATAATGAAATAAGCGCAATACTTGGTCTTGACAGACAATATAAGATGGTGATAGTCGGTGCAGGAAATCTGGGACAGGCTATAGCGAACCATACATATTATTACAAGGCAGGGTTTGTAGTGTGCGGGATCTTTGAGATAAATCCTAGACTCATCGGTATCAAGATAAATGATATAGAAGTTATGGATTACGAAAACATAGTTCAGTTTGTTGAAGAAAATGAAATCGATATCGGAATAATCTGCACCACTAAAGACGCTGCTCAGGAAGTGGCGGATAAGTTGTGTTTTGCAGGAGTAAGAGGTTTATGGAATTTTGCTCCTGTTGATATCGAGACTCCAAGTCACGTGGCTATTGAGAATGTTCATATAAGTGACAGTCTTCATTCACTGGCATATCATATGAACAGGAATCGTGAAGAAAATTAAATAACTGGAAATTAAATAACCGTTTCATAATGAAACGGTTATTAATTATCAATTGATATATGCTTTTTAATTAGCCTTCAACTGGTGCGTCAACAGGACAAGCTCCAGCGCAAGCACCGCAGTCAATGCACTTTTCAGCGTCGATAACGTGCTTGTCATCTCCAGCTGAGATAGCTTCTGTTGGGCATTCTTCGAGACAAGCTCCACAGTTGATGCATGAATCGTTAATTGTATAAGCCATCGTGTTACCTCCTTTAAGATTATCATTAAACGACATGTAGATTATATCAGACATTTATGAGGAATTCAAGATGAAAGTTTATGGACTGATCGGCAAGAGCGGTACCGGCAAAAGTTATCAGGCGGTGAATCTCTGCAAAGAATTAAATATTGAAAGTATAATAGATGATGGATTGTTTATCTGCAGAAACAAGGTGATGGCAGGAATATCAGCCAAACGACAGCCTACACAGATGGGCGCAGTCAAAACTGCCCTTTTTCATACTGATGAACATATGAAAGAGGTACGTGATAAGATTTCTCAGATAAAACCATCTTCCATTCTGGTTATCGGGACATCTGACAATATGGTGGACAAAATTGTGAAACGCCTCGAACTTCCGAGGATCGGCAAGCGCATATATATTGATGAGATAACTACCGAGGCCGAAAGAGCGATTGCCAGAAAGCATCGTGATGAAATGGGGCAGCACGTTATACCTGCACCTACGTTTCAGCTTAAAA
>JBJESR010000032.1:0-13764 GCA_051882895.1 Lentihominibacter sp. | reverse complement strand
CATCGTGATGAAATGGGGCAGCACGTTATACCTGCACCTACGTTTCAGCTTAAAAGGCAGTTTTCAGGATATTTTATGATGCCTGTCAGAATGCTGCTCAAGGAACTTGGTGCCATGAAACCGGCAGATATATCGGAAAAATCTGTAGTTAGACCTACATACAGCTATCTGGGAGATTATAAAATATCTCAGAAGGTGATGTCGGACATAGTAGAATGTGTCAAAAGAGAAACTCCGGGAATAGAGGAGATTGGTAAAGTTGCGGTTGTGAAGGTGAACGAAGGGATAGATGTTCTGGTGACAGCAACCTTCAGGTTCGGGGTTAATCTGCCGGAGACAGCGAAGCTGTTTCAGGAGAGTGCTGTTAAGAAGCTTGAGGAAATGACATCATTTAATATAAACAAACTGGATCTGGAAGTGCGTGATTTGATATGAAAATAATAGAAACAAATGGAATACTGGAAATCAGGGGTGTAGAAGATTTTGATCTGGATCATATTTTTGATTGCGGTCAGTGTTTTCGATGGGAGAGAAACTGTGACGGCAGTTACACTGGCATAGCATACGGCAGGATTGTGACCATGGATTATGATAAGGATGAACATATTTTGAAGCTTTACAATTCTAACCGTGAAGATTTCGATAATATATGGAGAAATTATCTGGACCTGGACAGGGATTATTCAGCTATTAAGAAAAAGCTTAAAGCGGCTGACACTGTGATATGCCAAGCCATTGATTATGGACATGGAATCAGAATACTGAATCAGAACAAATGGGAGACTCTCATATCTTTTATTATATCTCAGAATAATAATATACCGAGAATAAAAAAGAATATTAATTCTCTTGCGGAGCTCATGGGAGATAAAGCGGGAGAATATAATGGTAAGGTGTATTTTAACCTGCCGGATCCGCAGACACTGGCATCTGCATCGATTGAAGATCTGGGTCCATGCAGACTCGGATACAGAGCAAAGTATCTGATTGAAACTGCCGGACAGGTGGCGGAAGATGGCATGGACAGTCTTGAATATCTGGGGGAGGCTGATGTATCCGCAGCGGAAGCTCTTGAGTCTCTGCGCAGATACTGTGGTGTGGGACCTAAAGTAGCCAATTGCATTGCGCTGTTTTCCATGGGCAAAATTGACAGCTTTCCGATAGACACATGGGTCAGGAAGGTTATGAACCAGCTCTATAATATACCGGAGAATGAAATGAAGAAAATGGCAGCATTTGCGGCCGAGACCTTTGGGGAGTATGGTGGAATTGCTCAGCAGTATCTGTTTTATTACATAACTCATAATGGGAAATAAACTAAAAAATAATATTATTTAAAAAAACATATTGACAAAATGTGGCGTTAGCGTTAAATTATAGTTAGCACTCGTGAAGAATGAGTGCTAACAAAAAGACAATATATAGGGGTTACCCGTTAATCAAGAAAAGGAGATGACACAATGAGTATTGGAATTAAGCCTTTAGGCGCTAGAGTAGTTATCAAGAGAGTCGAAGCTGAAGAGAAGACAGCAAGCGGAATACTGCTGACAGGAACAGCTAAGGAGAAACCTCAGGTTGCAGAGGTGCTTGCAGTGGGACCGGGAACAGAAGATGAGAAAATGGAACTTAAAGTTGGAGACAGAGTTATTTTCTCGCAGTATGCAGGAACTGACGTTAAATACGAAGGTCAGGAAGTATCTATCATGAACCAGAGAGACATTCTGGCAATCGTTGAATAATAACAGGGAGGAATGATTACAATGGCAAAGGAATTACATTATGGAGAAGACGCCAGAAGAAAATTACAGACAGGCGTTGATAAATTGGCAGATACAGTTAAGATCACATTAGGACCTAAGGGAAGAAATGTTCTGATCGATAAGAAGTTCGGTGCACCGCTTATCACAAACGATGGTGTTACAATTGCCAGAGAGATCGAACTTGAAGATGCTGTAGAAAATATGGGAGCTCAGCTTGTTAAAGAAGTTGCAACAAAGACTAATGATGTGGCTGGAGACGGTACAACAACAGCAACTCTGCTTGCTCAGATCATTATCAAAGAAGGCTTCAAGAATGTTGCAGCAGGAGCAAATCCAATGGTACTCAAGAGAGGTATCCAGGGAGCAGTAGATGTTGCAGTTGATGAAATCAAGAGACTTGCACATGAAGTTGACAGCAAGGAAAGCATTGCACAGGTTGCATCTGTATCAGCTGCAGACGAAAATATCGGAGCTCTTATTGCAGAAGCAATGGAAAAAGTGGGTAAAGACGGTGTTATCACAGTTGAAGAGTCCAAGACTATGGGAACTACTCTGGATGTAGTTGAAGGTATGCAGTTTGACAGAGGGTATTTCTCACCATACATGGTAACTGACACAGAGAAAATGGAAGCTGTGTTCGAGAACCCGTATATCCTTATTACAGATAAGAAGATAACAAATATTCAGGAACTGCTTCCTATCCTTGAACAGGTGGTACAGAGCGGCAGAAAGCTTATGATAATATGTGATGATCTGGAGGGAGAAGCACTGGCAACTCTCATTGTTAATAAGATCAAAGGAACTTTTGACTGCGTGGCAGTTAAAGCACCTGGTTTCGGAGACAGAAGAAAAGCTATGCTGGATGATATCGCTGTTCTGACAGGCGGAACTGTTATATCAGAAGAACTGGGATATGACCTTAAGGAAGCAACTGTTGACATGCTTGGAAGCGCTGCAACAGTTAAGGTTGATAAAGAAAATACAGTGATTGTCAATGGTGCTGGAGATCCGGCTGCAATTGAAGCCAGAGTTGCTCAGATCAAAACTCAGATTGATAATACAACTTCAGATTTTGATAAAGAAAAGACTCAGGAGAGACTTGCCAAACTGGCTGGCGGCGTAGCTGTAATTAAAGTTGGAGCAGCAACAGAGACTGAACTGAAGGAAAGAAAGCTCAGAATCGAAGATGCTCTGAATGCAACCAAGGCTGCTGTTCAGGAGGGTATCGTATCAGGAGGCGGCGTTGCTCTGGTCAATGCAATACCTGCAGTTTCAGCATATGTAGAAGGACTTGCCGGAGATGAAAAGACAGGTGGTAACATTATAGTAAGAGCACTGGAAGAACCGGTAAGACAGATCGCTGAAAATGCGGGATTTGAAGGCAGTGTAGTAGTGGCTCAGGTGAAAGCCAGCGAGGAAGGTGCAGGCTTCAACGCAGCAACTGAAGAATATATCAATATGATTGATGCAGGTATTGTTGACCCTGCCAAGGTTACAAGATCCGCACTTCAGAATGCAGCATCAGCATCAGCAATGCTTCTGACTACTGAGGCAGGAATCACAGATGCACCATCAGATGAACCGGCAATGCCTGCAGGTGCAGGTATGGGCGGCGGAATGCCTGGAATGATGTAATTCTATCGTGAGCACATGTTCTGATAATAATAACTGATGATAAAAAAGCAGCTTCGGCTGCTTTTTTTGTACGCAAAAAAGATATCTAAAAAACTTTACATTATGAGGTCAGTATGATATGATTTGGTTGTATCAATAATAGGAATTCGCATGTTTTTTGTGTACCATTTGTTAAACAGGTGATTTGCAAGAGACATGTGTTTTTTTTTCATTGGGGTACATCGACAATTTAAACCTGAAACGTTGCATGGAGGTAGAAAGAATGAATAATGGCACAGTAAAATGGTTTAACCCTGATAAAGGTTTTGGTTTTATTTCAGATGATGTAAGCGGAGAAGAAGTATTCGTTCATTTTTCGGCTATTAATATTGATGGGTTTAAGACTCTGGCAGAGGCTCAGAAAGTTACATATGAGACAGAAGTGGATCCCAAGAACCCTGACAAGATGAGGGCTATTAATGTAACTCCACTGTAAGAAAAAACTTACAGTGTAAGTGGATAATTACACATCGATAAGAGCAAGGAATTGTAATGTGTTGGTGAAAAAAGCAGAATACATGTAAGTATAAACTGACATGCAGGCTGCTTTTTTATTTTTTTGATTAGTAAAAATGTTGAAATTTAAAGCTTCTGGCAAGTGGCATAATTATTGCTTTATTTGTTTCTGAAATTTTAAATAATTGCAACAGTTTCAGGAGATGAATGTCATGAACAAGATCAGATTTGAGGATCTGGAGAAATACTTTGAACATATTCCAGGTCTGATGATGATAGATATGGAAGGAAAAATCTTTTATATGAATCAGCAGTGTGCTGATTACTTTAAGATAGGCAAGGATGACTGGCTAGGTGAATATGTCGCTGATGTTTTCCCTGAAACCAAAATGATTGAAGGACTCAAGCTTGATGAGCCGGATCTTGTATTTTATAATTCTTTTCTTGGAATCGGAATATCGATGCATGTACCTCTTTATGACGATGGAGTCAAGGTCGGCCTTGCGGAGTATGATATAGTGCAGCATTCCGAAATGCTGTATGAACTGTCGGATGATTACAAAAAGTTTCTCGACAGAGAACTGCATAATATTGCCGGAGAACTGATGACTCTGGAAAGAACCAAGTATACGATAAATGATCTTATAGGCAGTTCGCCCCGGATGAAAGACCTGAAGCGAGAAATATTTAACACAGCCAGAACATCTTCAACTGTTATGATACTTGGGGAAACAGGTACAGGCAAAGAGATTGTGGCTCATGCAGTTCACAACCTCAGCAGCCGCAGAAAAGAAAAATTCATTAAAGTAAATGCTTCTTCAATACCGGAGAATCTAGTGGAATCAGAACTTTTCGGTTATGAAAGCGGAGCCTTTACAGGAGCAAAAAAGGAAGGTAAAAAAGGTAAATTTGAACTGGCAGACAAGGGCACTGTTTTTATAGATGAAATCCATCAGATGCCCATGAGTGTGCAGCCGAAGCTGCTGAGAGTACTTCAGGAGAAAGAGGTGGACCGCATCGGAGGAGAAAAACCTGTTCCTGTTGATGTCAGGATAATTGCAGCATCTAATGAAGACCTTGAAGAAATGGTCAAGGAGGGGAAGTTCAGACAGGACCTGTATTACAGGCTTAATGTGATAGAACTGAGAATCCCGCCGTTAAGAGAAAGAATAGAGGATCTGGAAGCCATATCTAAATCGATAATAGAGGAGCTGAATGTCCAGATGGGCCTTTCGGTGACTGGAATAGATGAAGAGGCGATGGAAGTGCTTCGGCATCGTCAGTGGCGAGGGAATGTGCGTGAATTAAGAAATCATATTGAGAGGGCAATGAATTTTGCAAAGGACAGCGTGCTGCATATAGATGACTTCAGCTTCGAGGATGAGATCTACGGTGTGAATCTGTCTGATCTGGATAATATTGAAGGCAGGAAACTCATAGATCAGGTGAGAAATGACGCAGAGCGCAAGGTGATAATTAAAGTGCTGGAGCACTTTGGAAATAATAAAAGCGAAGCGGCGGAGTACCTTGACATTGCAAGGCCGCTGCTTTATCAGAAAATGAAAAGATTGGGAATCAAGTAGATTTCAGGAGGAGATGTGTATGAAATTAACTTTGAAGGAACAGGAACGACTGCTTATGTTTGAACTGGCAGAGGTTTCAAGAAGAAGATGGAAAAGAGGCTGGAAACTGAATTATATTGAAGCCATGGCGATAATATGCGATGAACTTCTGGAACGTGCCAGAGGGGGCGGCTGTACTATATATGATCTGATAGAGCTGGGATCCAGAATCATTACTGAAGAGGATGTCATGGAAGGGACTCCGGCACTGATGCCGATAATACAGCTGGAGGTAATGCTGCCGGATGGAAACAAACTTATATCGATACAGGATCCTATAAGACTGGAGACGAGAGCAGAAGCTGTTCCGGTGTCGGAACTGATCACTATGGAGTATTAAGGAGGTCACTATGGAATATAAAATAGGACAGATAATATTTGCCGATGATACGATAACGGTCAATGACGGCAGGGACACTATAGAACTGGTGGTTAATAATTCAGGAGACAGAGTAATACAGGTATGCTCCCACTATCATTTTTTTGAAGCCAATATTGCATTAAAATTTGACAGAGAAAAAGCGTTTGGATACAGGCTGGATGTTCCGGCCGGCACTGCTGTGCGTTTTGAACCAGGTGAAGATAAAAGAGTAAGACTTGTTCCATATGGGGGTGAGGGCAACCTGTACGGATTTATGGGGATGACAATGGGAAATATACATGATCCGGAAGTAAGAAATGCTGCAATAGAGAGAATGAAAGCAAAGGAAAAGGAGTGTGAATGATATGGCAGTAAAATTATCCAGACAGGAATATTGCGATATGTATGGACCGACAGTCGGTGACAGGATACATCTGGCGGATACAGGCCTTATTGCGGAAATAGAAAAAGACTATGCAGCAGATACATATGGTGAAGAGATACTTTTTGGCGGTGGTAAAACTGACAGAGATGGTATGGGAAATATGTCGGGAAAAACTACTGAAGAAGGAGTTCTCGATGTGTGCGTTACGAATGCCATAATAATAGATCCTATGATCGGAATAATCAAAGGAGATATCGGGATCAAAGATGGTGCAGTTGTGGGAATAGGTAAATCGGGAAATCCAGATATAATGGATATAACACCGGGACTTATTGTAGGATGTGCCACTGAAGTAGTATCTGCTGAAGGGCTGATTGTTACACCCGGCGGAATAGATGTCCATATTCACTTTGAATCTCCTGCCCAGGCATGGGAAGCCCTCAGCAATGGTATCACTACTATGCTTGGAGGCGGTTCAGGAGCTAAAACCACAAGTGTAGAGACCCCGGGACCGGAGCATCTGCTTATGATGATAGAGGCACATGAAGAACTGCCGGTAAATGCAGGATTTCTGGGAAGAGGAAATTCCAGTCTTCCTGATGCAATAAGAGAACAGGCTCTGAACGGAGCCATTGGCATGAAGATACATGAAGACTTCGGCGCAACTCCTGAAGTTATAAGGTGCTGTCTTAAGGTTGCAGATGAAATGGATTTTCAGGTGCAGATACATACGGACACATTGAACGAGGGCGGATTTGTTGAGAGTACAATTGAAGCCTTCGGAGGGAAGACAATTCACACATATCATTCAGAGGGTGCCGGAGGAGGACATGCTCCCGATATAATGAGAGTAGTAGGAGAACCCAATGTAATACCATCAGCAACTAACTGTACTAATCCATATACAGTCAATACTATTGCCGAGCATCTGGATATGATAATGACAGTACACGGCCTTAATCCTAAAGTTCCTGAAGATATAGCATTTGCAGATTCCCGTGTCAGAGGAGAAACCATAGCAGCTGAAGATGTGCTGCATGATATGGGAGCTATTTCTATACACGGCTCTGATTCACAGGGAATGGGAAGAGTAGGCGAGACTGTGCTCAGAACATGGCAGATGGCATCAAAGATGAAGAAACAGAGAGGACCGCTGCCTGAAGAAAAGGGCGATAATGATAATGAGAGAATACTTCGTTATATGGCTAAATACACTGTTAATGCCGCAAAAGTATTCGGTATAGATGAATATGTAGGCTCCCTTCTTCCCGGCAGGCTGGCAGATTTCTGTGTATGGAATCCGGCATTTTTCGGTGCAAAGCCGTGGCTTGTCTTTAAAGGTGGACAGGTTGCTTATTCAGCATCAGGAGATGTCAATGCAGCTATTGAGGTGGCACAGCCGATGCTTTACAGGAAACAGTATTCAGCATGCGGCAGCGCAATGAGAAGGTATAATAAGATATTTGTCACACAGGCCGCAATAGATGCCGGACTTGGAGATAAAGTTCCAAACTCAAGAGAAAAGCTTCTGCCTGTAAAAAATACGAGAAATCTGACCAAGGCTGATATGATAAGGAACAACTATTGTCCGAAGGTCGAAATAGATCCTGAAACATACAAAGTATATATAGATGGTGAGCATATTACATGTGATCCTATTGATGAAGTGTGTCTGAATCATAAATATTATTTCAGATAACATATATGACTGAGGAGTATCAATGATAATAGAAAAAGTTATTGGAAAAATAGAAGATTTCGATGTGGAGGATCTCAGTATCGACAGAGTGATGCTGGATCATTACGATATGGACAAACCACATCAGAAGCTAAGAAGTGAGAGCGGAGAAACAGTTGCTGTTTCTTTACCCCACGGTGAGAAGCTGTTTGGCGGAGCAGTGCTGTACAAAGACGATAATAAAATGATAGCTGTCGACCTTGTTGAAGAGGATGCTATCGAAATAAGACCCTCCGGAAATCTTCAATGGGCTAAAGCTGCTTATAATATTGGAAACATGCATCAGCAGGCATACCTTAATGATGACTGCATAGTTGTACCGTATGACGCTGTGCTGGAAAACATGCTCAAAGGCATCGGTGTTGAGTATATACGATGCAGGAGGAAACTGACAGGGGAAAAGGCAAACCATGTTGTCGGCAGTCACGGGCATAGTCATGGACATCCGCACCATCATACTCATGAGTATGAATAATATGCCTGTAAAAGGAGAAACAGTATGTCACAGAAAAAACAGCTTTACTATCTGATGCAGATATCAGGAGGAACTTTTCCGTCGGGAGCCTTCAGTCAGTCCTGGGGACTGGAAACTTATGTTGCCCAGGGAAAGATAAGCAATGAAGCCGGTTTCAGAGATTTCATGGAAACATATATGGAAAGTATTCTTGCAGGATGTGAAGGCCCTGTTCTGTGTGAAGCGTACAGGTTGTCTCAGCAGTGGGATGAAAAGAAAATAGACGAACTTGAGGAACTCAGCTGCGCTGTCAGACTGACAAAAGAAAGCAGGGAGTCAAGTCTGAAAATGGGAAAGGCTTTTCTGCGTATAATGGCTGAAGTAATGAATGATGATAAAATTACAGAGCTGAAGAGCCGGTACGGAGCAGGAGGAATTTCTTACCCTGTGGCATATGGCGTTGTATGCGGCAGATCGGATATAGCCCTCAGGGACGGTGTGGATGCATTTGTATTCAGCAGCGTGAATGCTCTGGTGCAGAGTGCAGTAAAACTTGTTCCGCTGGGGAATACGCAGGCGCAGAAAATACTGATGGATCTTTATCCGATGATGGAGAAAACGGCAGATGAAATCATGGAAATCCCTGTTGGGGCAATATCAAATTTCTGCCCGGGAATTGATATTGCCGGTATTATGCATGAATATCTGCCTGCAAGATTATATATGTCATAGCTGAGAGAAGGAGATTATGATGAGAAAACCAGTAAGGATAGGTGTGGGCGGACCTGTTGGTTCCGGCAAGACCGCACTGATAGAAAAACTCTGTAAGGAACTTAGGGAAGATTACCAGATAGGTGTTGTCACAAACGATATTTTCACGAAAGAAGACGCGCTGATACTGACCCGTGCTGAGGCTCTCCCGGAGGATCGTATAATAGGTGTTGAAACAGGAGGATGTCCGCATACAGCTGTCAGAGAGGATATTTCGATGAATCTGGACGCTATTGATATTCTTCTTGACAGATTTGATGACCTTGACATTATTTTTGTGGAGAGCGGCGGGGACAATCTGGCTGCAACCTTCAGCCCTGAACTGGTGGATGGCCTTATTTTTGTGATTGATGTCGGTGAAGGGGAAAAGATTCCGAGAAAGGGAGGCCCTGGAATCACAAGATCAGATCTTCTTGTGATCAACAAGATAGATATTGCTCCTTATGTCCACAGTGATCTGGGAATCATGGAGCGCGATACAATAGCTCAACGCGGCAGCAATCCTTTTGTGTTTACCAATCTTTATGATGGGACAGGGCTTGCAGATGTGGTAAGATGGATCAAAGAGGATATGTTGTTTGAGGAATGAGGAAAAATATGGAAAATCAGACTGGCAGGCTATCTCTTGTATTCCGCAAAAGAGCCGATGGCAGGACAGCTATTGCGCAGCAGTATTTCAGGCTGCCTCTGCAGATAATGAACCCTTATTATCAGGATGACGATGGGACAGCTTTTGTGTATATGCTGAATCCCAGCGGCGGAATACTGCAGAATGACAGGCTGCTGACAGAACTTACACTTGAAGAAAACAGCAGAGCTCTTATTACAACACCGGGTAATACCAAGTTTTACAAGATGGATGATGGACACGCTGAAGTCAGAAATGTTGTGAGACTTGAAAAAGGAGCGGTACTGGAGTATTTGCCGGAGCATAACGTACCTTTTGCAGGATCAGAGGCATATCAGGAAAACGATTTCTATCTTCACAAAGACTCGGTGCTTATAGCGACGGATATGGCTTCTGCCGGACGTACATCAAGAGGGGAAGCTTTTGACTATGATGTCTACTCTTCGAGAACGAGAATCTTTGTGGATGGCAGACTGCGTGTATATGACAGGTGCTGTATAGAACCTGAGAGAATGAAAGTGAGAAATCTTGGCTATATGGAAGGTTATCTGACTAATGGTACGATTTATGTATATGCAGGAAATATCAGCGACAGTTTTGTCAGGGATCTTAATAATGCCGGCACCAGCAGTAAAGTGCGTTTTGCTGCAGGGAGGCTCGATGAAGAAATAATGATAGTCAGATTCCTGGGGGATGATATAATAGAACTGCAGAATACGATTCTGACTGCCTGGGATCATATAAGAAGAGAGGTTCTGGGAAAAGCAGCGGTGAGGATAAGGAAATATTAGGATAGGTGATGAAATGTCTCATGATATAAGCAATGATTATAAATTGTTCCTGGATGCCATAACAGGACTGATGGTGATCGACAAGGACGGGAATCTTGTGTATATGAATGATCAGTGCGCTGATTATATCAAGGTGGACAAGGAAAAATGCAAAGGGAAATACGTAACGGATATATTCCCTCCTTCGACAATGCAGAATCTGCTGAAAGGCCAGAATAAGTATCATACTAATTTCTATTTTCATGAAGGCAGGATGAGTGTGAGTACGCAGGTTCAGCTGCGCAGGGACGGTGAGATAGTCGGTGTTCTGGAATATGATATGATTCAGGATATTACAGCTCTGGATGCTGTTCTTGAAGAATATGCTGCCACATTAAAAAATGAAATGGCATATTTCAGAGAGCAGGAACGAAGCTTTAAAAGCACTAAATATTCCGTCAACAATATAATAGGTTCATCCAGAAAAATAAAAGAGCTCAAGTATCAGATAGAGCTTGCGGCAACATCAAATTCCACGATACTGATCTGTGGAGAAACAGGCACCGGAAAAGAACTTGTGGCTCACTCGATACATAATCTGAGTGCAAGGGCTTTTAATAAATTTGTGAAGGTGAATGCTGCCGGCATGGCGGAATCACTTGTGGAATCTGAACTGTTCGGATATGAAGAAGGCGCATTTACAGGTGCGAAAAAGGGAGGCAAAAAAGGAAAATTTGAAATTGCAGATGAAGGTACACTGTTTATAGATGAAGTTAACCAGATGCCTTTTTCTGTACAGCCGAAACTTCTGAGGGCGCTGCAGGAAGGTGAAATATCTCCTGTCGGAAGTGAAGATGATATAAATGTGAATGTGAGAATAATAGCCGCCACAAATCAGGACCTCAGGGAAATGGTGAAAGACGGGAAATTCCGTGAAGATCTGTATTACAGACTTAACGTGTTCCCTGTAATAGTGCCCCCTTTAAGAGAAAGACTTGATGATATTCCTGAACTTGTGGAATACAAGATAAAAGAACTCAACGAAGAAATGGGAAAAAGTATCACCAGCGTGGATCCTGCAGTATATAAAAGGCTTAGAGACTATGACTGGCCGGGAAATGTCAGAGAGCTTTATAACAGGGTGGAAGCTGCTATGAACTATGCCAGCGGCGAAGTTCTCAGACCTGAACATTTTAATTTCAGAATGGACAACAGCAGGATAGACCTTAATGAAGTTTCTCAGTTCGATAATCCGATTGAAGCGATAAAAAAAGAAGCTGAACGTAAGCTGATAAACGAAACGCTGATGAAATTCAATCACAATAAAACCAAAGCTGCAGAATATCTGAAAATATCAAGACCTCTGCTATACCAGAAAATGGACAGATTAGGAATCAAAAAGTAACTGCCTGCTTACGGTGTAAGTGTGGGATTACTGTAGTTAAAAATGTTTGAAATGTTTGAAAATATGTGCAATGCATAAACTGGATAAATCAGGGTGATGTAAGTGAATACTTACATCGCTTTTTTTTATCAAAAACAAACGTTGAAAAATAGCACTTTTCAAGTTGGCACAATTGTTGCGTCAATAGGTTTGTAATTAAAGATCTTTAAGTTTTTTATCGGATTGGTTATTTATTGAGTTTTGAAAGGAGTTTCGCTATGAGCGATGAAAAAAACATTAAGGCGAATACCGGTGGAGATACACTGGAATCGTTTGGTTATGAACAGGAACTTAACAGAGTACTGGGGCTTCCGGCAGTTTGTCTGTTCGGGTTCGCATATCTGGCACCATGTACAATTTTTTCTTATTTCGGTCTTATCAACGGAAGCACTCACGGCATGATGTCGTTTGCTTATTTTATTGCTACCGTGGCAATGCTGTTTACAGCTCTCAGTTACAGGCAGATGGTAAAAGCATATCCTATAGCAGGATCTGTATATAACTATACATCCAGATCGATAAATCCAAGTGTAGGTTTTTTATCAGGATGGGTTATTCTGTTGGATTATATTCTGCTACCTATGATCAACTACATTATAGCAGCAGGCTTTATTCCGCTCATCCTGCCGGGAATCCCTGTATGGCTTGATATGATCATTCTTATTGTTATCGTAACAGTTGTAAATCTGGTTGGTGTTAAGGTAATGTCCACATTTGACAATATCTTTATTGTTATCCAGTTTGCATTCGTACTTACTGCTATTGTTTTTGCTGTTAAAGTAATCGGTCAGCATGATTACTCTATACTTGACATCAATGGTTTCATCAATATATCTGAGTGGAGCAATGTAGGACTTAACGGAGTTGTATCAGGTGCTGCTGTTCTCTGTCTGTGCTTCCTGGGATTTGACTCAGTAACAACCCTTGCAGAGGAAGCGAAGGATCCGGCAAAAACAGTAGGGCGTGCCCTGCTTATCATTACATTATGTGCAGGCGGACTGTTCGTTATATCAACGTATCTTTTCCAGATTGCATGGCCGGAAGGATGGAGAGAACTGGATCCTGACAATGGATCATATCAGCTTATCGGATATCTGGCAGGAGAATTCATGGCAACATTATTATGCTGGATAATGATTATTGCGTGTCTGGCATCTGCAATATCATCACAGGCATCATGTGCAAGAATCCTGTACAGTATGGGAAGAGACCACCAGCTGCCTAATAAAGTGTTCGGACATGTAAGCAAGAAATACAAGGTTCCTGATTACAATATTGTATTCATCGGAATCGTATCATTGCTGTCAATCTGGATCAGTCTGGACGTAGGTTCAACAATGATCAACTTCGGTGCCCTGCTTGGATTTACTATGGTTAATGTGTCTGTGTTTGCACATTACTGGGTAAAAGAAAAGAACAGAGGGCCTGCTGCGGTAATCAAGTTTATAATACTTCCGTTATGCGGTGTATGTGTATGTATGTATCTGTGGGCTAATCTGGGCTTCTGGGCACTGGTTATAGGTTTCATATGGCTTGCTATAGGAGTTGTTGTATTAGTTATCAATAAGAAGAAGGGCAACAGCCTGCAGCTTTAGTAAAAGCTGATTGAACTCTAACCTGTTTGAAAAAGGAGAGATACATGAATCCAGCAGATATGATAATAATGAGCAATGCCGTGTTCACCTCCTGCGGCGATGAACC
>JBJESR010000031.1:4084-5606 GCA_051882895.1 Lentihominibacter sp. | reverse complement strand
ATATACAGATATTATCAGAAAGGAACAGGAATGTTATTTATCGAATACCCTAAATGCACAACATGCAAAAAAGCTAAAAAGCATCTTGAAACCCTCGGTGTCGAGTTTGAGGACAGGCACATCGTTGAGGATAATCCGACAGCCGATGAGCTCAGAGGATGGATTGAAAAAAGCGGATACCCGGTTAAAAAATTCTTTAACACCAGCGGTATGAAATACAGAGAACTGGGTCTCAAGGACAGGCTGCCTGAAATGACGGACGATGAGAAAATAGAACTGCTGGCATCAGATGGCATGCTGGTGAAACGCCCGCTGCTGATTACAGAGGACAAGGTGCTGGTAGGATTCAAAGAAAAGGAATGGGAATTCTAATCATGTTCGATGAATATATCAGAGATAAACAGAATGAGATAACAGATTCGCTGCTGGGCTGTGTGAGGATAAACAGCGTGGAGGGAGAGCCTGAGGAAAGCATGCCTTTCGGCAGGGGCCCGGCGGAGGCACTTGAATATGCGCTGAAGCTGGCCGGTGACATGGGCTTCAGGACAGTCAATATCGATAACCAGGTAGGTTATGCCGAATATGGTGACGGCGAAGAAATGATTGCCGTGCTGGGACATCTGGATATCGTTCCGGCAGGTGATGGCTGGAGCCATGATCCCTTTGGAGAAACTGACGGCGACAGGATATACGGCAGAGGCACTCTGGATGACAAAGGCTCCATGATCGGAGCGCTTTATGCCCTTGATGCAGTGAGAAAATCGGGACTTCCGCTGAAACGCCGTGTCAGGATAATCTTCGGCACCAATGAGGAAACCGGCAGCATGGACATGGTCAGATACAATGCCACTGAAGAGCAGCCGGCAATGGCATTTACCCCCGACGCAGACTACCCGGTGATATTTTCCGAAAAGGGCATAGCCAGAGTCACCATCAGCATGAATATGCAAAACCGGGACGGTGACACTGCGTTATGCTGTGGGAAAGCAGGCGATGCGGTGAACATCGTGCCTCAGGAGGCTCATATGACACTGATAAATGCTGACGGCACGAGGCTTGAACTGGAAGCAGAGGGTATACCGGCTCACGGCAGCACACCGGAGCTTGGAGAAAACGCCGTTTCAAAGCTCATGCAGAAGGCCGGAGAGTGTGAGCTTTGCGGTGACATTAAAACCTTCATAGAATTTTATAACAGACACATAGGAACGGAGACAGACGGAGCATCGCTGGGGATAGCCTGCAGCACAGAGAAATTCGGAGCGACGACGGTAAACGTGGGGCTTCTGGAAGGTGATGCAGATCACATCAGGATTACTCTTGACTGCAGATATCCGGCAGGTGAGGATTTCGCAGCGAGGTTTGAGAACGCTGTGAAAAACGCCGCAGAATACGGACTGACAGCTGAACTGGCTGAAAATACGGAACCGTTATACGTTCCTGAAGACAGCTTCCTGGTGCAGACGCTGCAGGAGGTTTACAGGCAGCAGACAGGTGATGAAGCCGAGCCTGTAGTAATAGGGGG
>JBJESR010000031.1:0-3984 GCA_051882895.1 Lentihominibacter sp. | reverse complement strand
AATAAAAGGGAGTAGCATACACGTTAAAGTGTTTACGCTATCGTCAGCGCGACGGGGAACCTGTCCGGTACGTAATGAAATTGCGAGACTTTTATTGCATTTTAGATGCAATAGGAGTCTCTTTTGTTTTATCCGGACATAATAAGAGAAGGAAGGGGAATAAGCATGAAAGATTTTTATCAGCTTACTGCAGAAGAAGCGAGACTTCAGGTCAATGGCAGCCTGGAGCCGCTGACAGATCAGCAGGTGGCGGCAAACAGGGAAAAATACGGGAAGAATGAGCTGGCCGAAGGAAAGAAAAAATCGACTTTAAGGATTTTCGCGGAGCAGTTCAGGGATTTTCTGGTAATAATCCTGATAATCGCCGCGGTGATATCAGGGGTGCTGGGGGATCTGGAAAGCACCGTGGTCATCCTGGTGGTGATAACCATAAATGCAATACTGGGAACTGTACAGACCATCAAAGCCGAACAGTCCCTTGACAGCCTCAAGAAGATGTCGGCGCCGGAGGCCAAGGTGTACAGAAACGGACAGTTTGTCAGGATTCCGGCATCGGAGATCACAGTCGGTGATATTGTAAGCCTTGAAGCAGGCGATTTCGTTCCGGCGGATGGCAGGATAACAGTCAGTGCCGGTATGAAAATTGACGAAAGTGCTCTGACAGGGGAGAGCCTGGGGGTTGAAAAGGACACAGAAGATATTGAAGGCCAGGTACCGCTGGGAGACAGGGTCAATATGGTCTATTCAGGAAGCTTTGTCACCTACGGCCGTGGAGAGTTTCTGGTGACATCAGTGGGGATGGATACCGAAGTTGGCAGAATAGCAACGCTTCTCAAAACTACCTCCGAGAAGAAAACGCCGCTTCAGGTGAACCTGGACAGCTTCGGCAGGAGACTCTCCATACTTATCATGATTTTCTGCGGAATACTATTTGGTATCAGTGTTCTGAGAGGCGAGCCGGCAGGTGATGCCTTCATGTTCGCAGTGGCGCTGGCAGTGGCGGCAATACCGGAGGCTCTCAGTTCCATAGTTACCATCGTTCTTTCCTTCGGGACGCAGAAAATGGCGAAGGAACACGCCATCATCAGGAAGCTGCAGGCTGTAGAGGGACTGGGAAGTGTTTCGGTGATATGCTCAGACAAGACAGGAACCCTTACCCAGAATAAAATGACTGTCGAAGGATATTATGTCCACGGCAGGAAAATAGCCGCAGCAGATATAGATCCTAAAAATTCAGAGGAACGGCAGCTGCTTCAGGCCAGCATGCTGTGCAATGATGCGGCAGTCGCTGAAGGAAAAGAAATCGGTGATCCTACGGAGACCGCCCTGATAAATATGGGCACTGCTCTCGGGGAGGATTATGAAAAGGAACGCCGCGACAATCCGAGGACGGCTGAGATTCCTTTTGACAGTGACAGAAAACTGATGACAACGTGTCACAGACTCAAAACTCCGGTTCAGGGTATTTCATCAATGATGATAACCAAGGGGGCTGTTGACGTTCTTTTGCACAGAGTAAAGGAAATACAGACTCCTGAAGGAATCAGGGAGATAACTGATGAAGACAGACGTGCCATTGAAGAGTGCAACCGGGATTTCTCCGGAAACGGGCTCAGAGTCCTTGCCTTTGCTTACAAGGCTGCAGCAGATGGCTTCAGACCGGCAGCTGAGGATGAAAAGGGCATGGTGTTTCTGGGGCTCATATCAATGATGGATCCGCCGAGAGAGGAATCTGCGGCGGCAGTGGCCGAGTGTATAAGTGCCGGCATCAAGCCTGTGATGATTACAGGGGATCACAAGGTTACAGCATCTGCCATCGCCAGAAAGATAGGCATACTGAAGGATGACTCAGAAGCCTGTGAAGGGTCGGTCATCGACAGCATGAGCGATGAAGAGCTTAAGGACTATGTCGAGGGTATATCTGTTTATGCCAGAGTTTCTCCGGAACACAAAATAAGGATAGTCAGAGCATGGCAGGACAAGGGCAATATAGTTGCCATGACTGGTGACGGAGTGAATGATGCTCCCGCCCTCAAGCAGGCGGATATTGGAGTAGCCATGGGTATCACAGGAAGCGAGGTTTCAAAGGATGCGGCGGCAATGGTGCTGACTGATGACAACTTCGCCACGATTGTCAAGGCTGTCGAGAACGGCAGGAATATATACAAGAACATCAAGAACTCCATTCTGTTCCTGCTTTCGGGAAATTTCGGAGCGATACTGGCGGTGCTGTTCGCTTCGGTGATGGCTCTGCCTCTGCCATTTGCACCTGTGCACCTGCTGTTCATCAATCTGCTGACAGACAGCCTGCCTGCCATTGCCCTGGGGCTCGAGCCTCACAGCCGTGAGCTGATGGAGGAAAAACCGAGACCTGCTGATGAATCCATACTGACGAAATCTTTCATGGGAAGGATCGGTATCGGCGGATTGTCTATATGTAGCATGACTGTGACGGCATTTCTTATCGGTCTAAACGGCTGGTTCACTGCAGCACCTCTGGGGGGAAGCGCGCTGCTGGGGAGCACCATGGCCTTCGGGACACTGTGTATGAGCAGACTGTTTCACGGCTTCAACTGCAAGTCCGACAGACCGGTGGTGTTTACCAGAGCTCTGTGGAACAACAAATGGCTGATAGGGGCCTTTGCCATCGGTGTCGTACTGATAACCTTCGCTGTCGCTGTGCCGGGAGTGGATCACATTTTCAAAGTTCAGACGCTGGGGCTGCCGCAGCTTCTGACGGTTTACGGGCTGGCATTCCTGAATATCCCGGTGATACAGCTGATAAAATGGATTCAGGTGAAATATTTACAAAAGGGGTTTAGATAAAAAAACTGCTGTTTCAGAGAAAGAAATGCTTCTGAAGCAGCAGTTTTCAGTTCAGCTTATTTTTAATTCTGCTGGTACGGGGGCAGGATCCTTATATTTAACGCTTATCTTTAAGTTTTACATTTCTTTGAGCAGTTCTTCGGCAATCTGAACAGCGTTTGTAGCAGCGCCCTTTCTGATGTTGTCTGCCACTACCCAGATGTTGAGACCGTTTTCGATGGAGAAGTCTCTTCTGATACGTCCGATGTAGACTTCGTCAGTTCCGGCAGCATCTCTTGCCAGAGGGTAAACATTGTTGGCAACGTCATCCTGAACGATGATTCCAGGGGAGTTTCTGAAGAGTTCAACAACGTCTTCCAGTTCAAACGGCTTCTCCAGCTCGATGTTGATGGATTCACTGTGAGAGTCAAATACAGGTACACGTACAGTTGTAGCAGTTACCTTGATATTATCGTCTCCGAGGATCTTGTGAGTTTCGTTGATCATTTTCATTTCTTCTTTGGTGTATCCGTTTTCTGTGAATACATCTATATGAGGCAGGCAGTTTCCTGCGATAGGGTGAGCATAAGCCTGAAGCTCCTCGTCATTTCCTGCAAGGCCGTTCTTAAGGTCGTTGATGCCCTTTACACCTGAGCCTGATACAGCCTGATAAGTTGAGTAGACAACTCTCTTGATGCCGTATTTATCCTGCAGAGGCTTCAGTGCCACCATGGCCTGAATAGTCGAACAGTTAGGGTTGGCGATGATGCCTTTGTTCCATCTGATGTCCTGCGGATTTACTTCAGGAACTACGAGAGGCACTTCCTTGTCCATTCTCCACTGGCTGCTGTTATCTACAACTGTTACACCATGAGCTGCAGCGATAGGGGCAAACTTGGCGCTTGTGCCGCCGCCTGCCGAGAAAAGAGCGATATCGATAGGCTTATCGAATGAATGCTCTGTGAGCTCCTCTACTATGTATTCTTTTCCTTTAAAAGGTAATTTCTTACCTGCTGATTTTTTTGAAGCCATGAAGTAGATGTTTTCAAAAGGAAAATCTCTCTCTTCAAGCACTTTAAGGAAAGTTGAGCCTACTACACCTGTAGCGCCTACAACTGCAACGTTTGGTTTTCTGTTCATTTTACTGTCCTCCTGAAATATATATTAATTATTATATGC
>JBJESR010000030.1:0-5620 GCA_051882895.1 Lentihominibacter sp. | reverse complement strand
TTCCATTCGTCATTGAAGAAATCCAGACTTTCCTTGAGCCTGTGTTTGATGCGATAGTGAATGAGAAAGAGTGGCAAAACATATGGAAAAGCAATGCGAAAAAATGGTCAAATCTGAAGGGAGGTATTGACCGTGACAAGAGCAGTTAATGATGCAACATTGCAAAAAGCTGGTGATGTGAGCATTATCCGCACTATTCACCGCTCAGAAATTCCAATCACCAGCGTGGTGCGATTAAGTCTGATCTGCTATCATGTACAGCGACAAAAATGATATAATAAAACCATATCATAAATCAGAGCTTTAACATTGCGGGACAGGATAGAAAGGAACTCGTATGCCGGCAAGCAGGGAAACAATAATATCAGACTGCATATGCGCAGTACTGGTGCTTTTGGCAGGTGCCGTCAGACTGACAGGGTATCATTATGGCACCTTCTCTTTTAATTCCATTATCTGCGGACTGTATACCGGTGCGGCATTTATCTGGATTTATCAGCTACGAAGGCGTATCCCTCAGCCTGACAGGAGATGGTATCTGGTGCTGACGGCTCTTATGATAATATTATGGACTGTGATAAAAACCGTCAGATATGAATTTGTCGCGGAAGAACAGACGCTGTCACGTTATCTGTGGTATATGTATTATGTACCACAGAGCTTTGCACCGCTGTTTATATTTTATTCGGTGCTGTACATAGGCAGACCTTGTGACTGGAGGTTAGGAAGAATGTGGAAACTGCTGTACATTCCTGCAGCAGCTGCAGCTTCCGGGATACTGACAAACGATCTGCATCAGATGGCATTCAGATTTCCGGAAGGTATCGACAGCTGGTACAGTTCTGATTACATACATGGTCCGGTTTATTTCGCATCTGCAGTGTGGGCTGTTCTGATATTTGTGGCAATACTTGCAGTAGTCATTGTTCGGTGTGCAGTGCCCGGAAACAGGAAAAAAGTGTGGCTGCCTGCCATACCTCTGGCAGTGGGAGCTGCGTATACTGTGGGATTTTTTGTCAGACCGGACAACTTCTTTCTGGTGATGTTCAAAGTTCCTGAAGTATTATGCTTTGTATTTGCCGCGTTTCTGGAATGTCTGATTCTGTCTCATCTGCTTCCGTCAAATGATAATTACGGAAGTCTGTGGAAGGCTTCATCCATCGGTGCCGGACTGATGAACAGGGAAGGCAGTGTTATTTACAAATCACGAACAAGTGATGATGTGACACTGAGTCAGGTGAAGCAGGCAGAAACAGAAGCGGTGATGCTGCGGGGAGGTAATGCCGTGCTGAGAAGCCATCAGGTTCAGGGTGGATATGGATACTGGATAAGGGATATTTCGGAAATCAACCGGCTGAACAGCGAACTGGAGGAGCTGGGTGATATACTGGATGAGGAAAATGCTATGCTCGATGCAGAAAACAGGCTGATGGAAAGCAGAACGTGCATGGAGCAGCAGGAGAAGCTTTATAAAAGCATAGCAGGATGTGTGAAAGAGCAGCTGGATAAGCTGAAAATGCTTCTTGATGATCCCCCTGAGGATGAGGAAAACTTTGAGAAAATGCTCAAATATGCATGTATATTCACTTCATATGTAAAACGCCGTTCCAACATGGAGCTGGCATTTCACCAGAACGGGCAGATGAGCAGCTCCGAGCTTCAGCTGGCTGTTTCAGAATCCCTTGAATATGCACAGCTGTACGGAATCAGGACCTACCATGAATTTCATGGCGAACAGGTCATTGATGGTCGTATTGTGATTGCCGCGTATGAGGTGTTTGAAGCTGTGCTTGAAACCGGGCTGCCCTCTGCAGATGCCATGATGGTGGACGTGAAAATATCAGGCAATATGCTGAATATGCATATTGAGGTCAATAATCCTGCAGAAATTGTGAGGCAGGATTATGTCAGAGAAAAAATCAGTCCGAATCATGGGAGTTTTGAGGTGGAAACCGAAAACATGACCGAGTATATCACGCTTATTCTTCCGACGGGAGGTGAATACCTGTGACTTTGTACAGTGAACTGACAGCCGGAATGCACAATATCATGGGAGTGTGCGCTTTACATGTATTTATTATAGCGGTGTTTATCTTTGTCACTTCATGCTGCATCCATCTCAACAGGAGATATATAATATTGTCTGCACTGATTCTGACAGTGGCGGCATTTATCCAGCAGGGATTCAATGACCATTGCCTGCATAACAGATTTGATGAGATATTCACAGTGTTTTACGCTGCTATCGGCAGCATGCCGTGGGTGCTGGCGGCAGGAGTGATGTTTGTGACAGCGCTTTGCGAAGTGAGTATTTCAGTGCATATAAGCCGGAAAAGAAAACAGCAGCTTACACCAGGCGCTATTAAGGAAAGTCTGGACGCTCTGCAGGACGGAGTCTGCTTTTTTGATGATTCCGGACAGCCGCTGCTTGTAAACGAACAGATGAACAGAATAAGCAGTGCTGCACTGGGAAGTGAGATTCTCAATGCCCGGCAGTTCTGCAGCGATCTGCAGAACGGTACAACGTCTGAAGGAACTGAAATAATTCAGAATTACCCATCTATGATTGTCAGAACAAAAGACGGCACAGTGTGGGATGTACGGGAAAACGAAATCGCAGCAGGAAAACATAGAATATGGGAACTTGCTGCTTATGATATTACCGTACAGCATAATCTCAACAGCACTCTTGAAAACAGGATCAGGCGGCTGAATCAGATCAATGCCCGTCTGAAAGATTATAACCGCAATGTAGACAGCATAATAAGAGAACGGGAAATACTGTCTGCTAAAGTCAGTGTTCACGATGACGTGGGCCGTACGCTTCTTGCTGCCCGCTCATATATGGAGCAGCCTTATGCTGAGCGGGATCGTGAAAAGCTGCTGTTTTCATGGAAATATGCCATAGCAGTTATGAGAAATGAAGCTTTGCCTTCAACAGTGAGCAATGACTGGGAACTGCTGATAGCTGCGGCGGAAGCAGTAGGAGTGCATGTCAATCTGGAAGGCACTTTGCCGGAATCGGGAAGCGGCAGAGATATTACAATAATAGCGATTCATGAGTGCCTTACCAATACTGTGAAGCATGCAGGCGGAAGCAGGCTTGATGTAACCGTGGAGCAGAATGAAGAACTGACGGTGAAAATTACAAATGACGGTGTACTACCTGAAAATGAAATTAAAGAGAGCGGAGGGCTTCTCAATCTGAGAAGGATGGTTGAAGCTGCAGGCGGAGACATGAAGGTGCAGAGCTGTCCGCATTTCATGCTGCAGCTTCATATGCTGAAAGGAGCAGATATATAATGGATAAAGTCAGAGTAATGATAGTGGATGATCAGTTTGTATCACGAAAATTCTTCGAAATGTACATAGATGCATCAGAGAAATACGAAGTCGTTTATTCTGTGGAGTCAGCTGCTTTTGCAGATACATATGTGCTGAGAAATAATTTAGATCTCGTTATAATGGACATACTGATGAATGACGGATCCAACGGGCTGAGTGCTGCTGAGAGAATAAAAAAGAACTGTCCCGGTATTAAAATAATTGCTGTGACTTCGATGCCGGAGTATTCCTGGATGGACAGAGCGAAAGCTATAGGCATAGACAGCTTCTGGTACAAAGAAGATCATAGGAATACAATAATTGAAGTTATGGACAGGACGATGCAGGGAGAATCAGTATATCCCTGCAGTACCCCTGAAGTCAGGCTCGGAACAGTCAGCAGCACTGAACTGACAGAACGTGAGCTGGAGGTGCTCAGGATTATGACTGCAGGAATATCAAATGCGGCAATAGCAGAAAGACTTGGAATAACAGAGAATACGGTAAAAAATCATATTCACAATATGCTGGAAAAGACAGGCTGCGGCAGTCGTACAGAACTGGCCATTGAAGCAAGGGTAAGCGGGATAGTTGTGAATATTGATGAATAAATCAGATCTAGTCCTTTCGGTTCATGCTTCCGGCCTGAAAATAATGTATAATTTCAAATTAGCAGTTTTTATAACTTATTGGGATATATTAAACATTATTGTAAAACCGGAGGAGTACATATGCTGAGTCATAACAGGGGCAGAAGAATGATAACCATTGTTTTCGGTATCGTTTTTTTGGCCTGCTTTTTTTATGCAGCTACAGTGACGGCTTTTGCATCTTCCGGTAAAATAGATGTTTCACCGGATAATATGGCGTATATTTCCGTCATCTACGGGGTGGTATGTTCCGTATCACTGATATTGCTGATATGCCAGTGCTGTCTTATCAGGGATAAGGATGTCCGTCTCAACTTTCTTTTTGTTTCCGTGCTTTTATGCAATATCGGTTATTTTGCTCTTTCTATTTCCAGCACTCTCGAAGAGGCACTGCTTGCCAACAGGATAGCATATCTGGGATCTGTTTTTCTTATCTTTTTCATGCTGATGATTATAATGAATATATGTCAAATCAGATATCCTTCATGGCTGCTGACTGTGTTCATATGCATCAGCATAGGAGTATTTCTGATTGCTGCCAGCGGAGGATATTGCGACATTTATTACAGGAGCGTTTCTCTGGAAACAGTGGGTGGTGTTTCAAAGCTGGTCAAAGAGTATGGCTCTCTGCACTGGGTGTACTATTTTTATCTTCTGGTGTATTTTGCTATGATGATTGCAGTTATAATCATCTCACTGCTGAAAAAGACGGTGGAATCTTATAAGCATGCCGCTTTTCTGGCGGCTGTTGTATTCGGCAATATAGGAATATGGCTTATTGAGCAGCTGATAGATATGGGATTCGAGTTCCTTTCGGTTTCGTATGTTATTTCTGAGATGCTGCTGCTGCTGTTATACGGAATACTGCAGGATTATTCTTCTGCGGGAACATCTGCTGCTGTGAAGCAGTCTGACACTGACAATGAACCGAAGATTGCAGGCTACAGTCTGGAGCAGGTGATAAGGAGTCTTCCCCAGGTTGAGCTGCTGACTTCTCGTGAGATGGAGGTGTTTGAAGCTATTCTTGAGAATATGAAAAGAAAGGACATTGCCGATGAGCTTGGGGTTACTGAGCATACGGTGAAAAAGCACACGTCTCATATCTTTGAGAAGCTGGAGGTATCCAGCAGAAGAGAACTCTACGAAAAGCTCCGTGAACGGTAGTTAATGTAAAATAATCTGATAAACTTTACATTTCATAACAAGCTTATATTCTGTTAAATCTTAAAAATTACCCCTTTTCAGAGCAAAGTTACCCCTAGGGCTAATTCTAATTTTCCAGCAAAAACTATATAATCAGAGCAAAATTATACGATAACTGCAGATAAAACGGGAGGTGATCCGTATGTCATATGATCCGTCAAAGTCTGTTGAGCTTTATCTTCTCAAGGCGTCAAACCTCAGTGAGGAATCGGCACCGAACCAGAAGAAATATTATCAGGATGCGGCCCGGTGGCTTCAGGAGAATAATTTCAGCTCTCCTGAAGAAGCCGTGGAGGCAATGAGGCATACCGAGTATTACGAAGGTGCAGGCATTGCCAGGATTGCCGATGATATTGAGCTCAGGATCAAGGCTATGGAAAAAGCAGGCTACGATGATGTTGCCGAAATACATAGAGAACGTCTCAGGAAGTTCAGACAGAGCG
>JBJESR010000029.1:0-5623 GCA_051882895.1 Lentihominibacter sp. | reverse complement strand
GTAATATCTCTTATCATTTTCTCAAAACCTTCGCTATCTGATCTGCCGCTTCATCCATAGTCAGGCAGTTAATATCTATATCCATTCCTGCTTTCTTAAGTGCAGTAGTTATCGCCATCGAATCAGGAAGATCCAGTCCTATTTCACGCAGCTCATCAGCTCTCGAAAAAACTTCCTGAGGAGTCCCGTCCATGGCTATCCTGCCTCTGTTCATCACCAGGACTTTATCCGACATACGCGCAATATCGTTCATATTATGTGAAACGAGAAAAATAATATTGCCTGCCCTGGCATGTATCGTCTCAACCATTTCGAGTATATCAGCATGGGCTTTGGGGTTCAGCCCGGCTGTAGGCTCGTCCAGTATAAGAACTTCGGGCTCCATGGCAATCACTCCGGCTATGGCAGCACGCCGCTTCTGTCCTCCTGACAGGTCAAAGGGAGACAGGTCTTTAACACTCTCGTAGTCAAGCCCCACCATTTCTATAGCATTTCTGACACGAGAATCGATTTCTTCCTGCGAAAGTCCCAGATTTCCCGGCCCGTAAGCCACGTCCTTAGCTACAGTTTCTTCAAACAGCTGATACTCCGGATACTGGAAAACAAGTCCTATTTTCCTCCTTATATCTCTCATGGCAACGCCTTCTCCGGTAATATCCTGCCCGCTTACGATTATATGTCCGGATCTGGGCTTGAGAAGTCCGTTGAGGTGCTGCACCAGTGTCGATTTACCTGAGCCTGTATGTCCTATTATTCCTACAAGCTGACCGTCCTCAGCCCTGAAGCTTACATCCTCCAGCGCCACGGATTCATGAGGAAGCCCTTCGTTATATATATGTGTTAGATTTCTTACTTCTATTGACATAAGTATTTCACCATATCATCTATAGTTAAAATGCCTTCCGGCACGTCTATATCTCTTTCTCTGAGTTTTATCGAAAGCTCTACTGCAGGAGGCACATCCAGGCTCAGAGCTCTCAGTTCATCTGTTCTGCGGAAGATTTCATCCGGTGTTCCCGTCATCTCTATGACACCATTGTTCAGCACAACGATTTTATCCGCCAGTGCAGCTTCCTCCATAAAATGAGTTATCAGCAGAACAGTGATGCCCTTGCTGTTAAGCCGTTTAATTATTGACAGAACTTCTCTTCGCCCTCTGGGGTCAAGCATGGCTGTCGGTTCATCAAACACGATGCATTCCGGCTCCATAGCAACTGCTCCTGCTATGGCGATACGCTGTTTCTGTCCTCCTGACAGCATATGGGGTGCCTTTTTTCTGAACTCATACATCTCCACGCCTGACAGAGCTTCGTCCACACGTTTCCTGATTTCCAGCGGATCTACCCCCAGATTCTCAGGACCAAAAGCTACGTCATCCTCAACAATAGATGATACAATCTGGTTGTCAGGATTCTGAAACACCATCGCCACACGCTGTCTGACCTCCCATATATTGGCCGGATCAGATGTATCAAGTCCATCAACTATCACCTTACCTGATGCCGGTGTGAGCAGTCCGTTGATGTTTTTTGCCAGCGTTGACTTGCCTGAGCCGTTCTGTCCTATCACCGCAGTGAAGCTTCCCTTCTCAACAGTGAAGCTGATATCATCTATCGCCCGGAAGGCCTGTCCATCTTCACTTTTAATGTATTCAAACACCAGATTTTCTATTCTGATAAAATCTGCCATCTAAAGTTCCTTTCCTCCGGCTGCCGTCAGCCGTAATAATCATCAAGCCATTTTTTCATCGTAAACACATCAGCCTGACCGGGTGCCGATGCTTCAGCTCCCGAGGCGAAGGTCATACACGAGCCGTATTTACCTGCCGCCACACGGGTGGTGGTTCCCATAGGCCCCATCGCCATTGTGATCAGAGGGCCGATGCCATTCTTCGTCAGATATGCAGTAGCCTTCAGGATATTACGGGCATCCGCTTCACTGTTTGCCATAGCAGCCACCTTGCAGATGTCCGGGCCGAGGTTATACATCACCTTGACAAGATTTATGATTTCTTCAGGTTTAGGCATCCTGCTGAAATCATGGTATGACAGTATCACCCTGCCACCGTAGTCATGTATCTGCGCAATCTGATCCTCCAGCTTGTATTCATCCACTGTATCGTTCTCATCAAACAGCTCGACGTCAATAAAATCAGCCAGCTGCGACTGTGCAACCAGACTCCAGATGCTGTCATTCTGTTCCTTGGTAATTTCCACCTGGCCGCCCTGTCCCTTTCTTCTGACTGTAAATATCACAGGCTTGGAACCGGCAATGTAATTCACATCGTCAAGAATCTTGACGAGATCCAGATATGCTTCCTTTGTCTTCAGTGCCTCTTCGATATCAGGCACTGAAGCGAGATAATAATCTGCACGCCATTCTATGATATCACACGGCAGAGCAGCAGCTTTCTCACATTCTTCAATAATCTTCTCCGGGGTGTTTCCTGTGATCGGCACTACTACTTTAGGTCTTCCCGGCTTCAAAACAGTATCTTTTACTTTCAAAACTTTCATCGTTCTTTCCTTTCCGATCCTATTAAACACGGCTTTCATTTTATCATTTTTGATACATCTTGAAAAGTATCTGAACAGTAATATTATGCTGAAAGCAACATAAATACGAGCCAAACGCATTCCGCCCGCATCGATTATTTTAATTATACTGCTGTTATGTGAAGATTATTTGTCTTTTCAAATCATTCTGGGTGTACTATACTATAGTACATGAAGATTGTATATAAATAAATATACAAAAATAATTCTTTTTAACCATACAGTAAGGAGATTCAATATGAAAGCGATCATGCCGGTTCTGGACGAAAACAGAAAGCGTCCATATTATCTGCAGCTTTATGACTATATCAAAAGAGCTATTCTCAATGGAGAAATCATGAAGGATGAGAAACTTCCTTCTCTCAGAAGTCTTGCCCGTTCAACAGGTCTGAGCATTACAACAATAGAGCAGGCCTATAATCAGCTTCTTGTCGAAGGATATATCTACAGCAAAGCACAGTCGGGCTATTATATCGATGATGTTTTCTCTCATCTGAGCAGAACTGTACCTCCTGAAAATATAATTTCATCACCTGAGGTGTATTCATCTGAAAAAAGCACGCTGTCGGGATCGTCATCCCTTTACTGTGATCCTGACTGTTTTGACTTCAACAAATGGAAAAAGTGCATGAACAAGATAATAAACGAATACCCTGATACACTCTTTTTTGAAAGTGATCCTCAGGGAGAGCTGGGTCTGCGGGCTGAAATAGCGAAATACCTGTACATGTCCCGAGGAGTTTCATGCAGCCCGGAACAGATTGTGATAGGTGCCGGTACTCAGCAGATAACCAATCATCTGTCAACTCTTCTGAGGAAAATGAACATCGAGCATGTCGCTCTGGAAAATCCGGGATACATGCCTGTCAAAAATATATTCCGGGACAGAGGGTTCGCCATCACACCGGTTGATGTCGGCAGAGACGGCCTTACTATTGAGAAGCTTCCCACCAACATCAGGACAGCTGTATATGTAACTCCTTCAAACCATATGTTCACAGGCTCAGTAATGCCGGTCGGCAGAAGATATGAACTTCTCAACTGGGCATCCGAAAACGACAGCTACATCATAGAGGATGATTATGACAGCGAGCTGAGATATTTCGGCAGGCCCATACCTGCACTGAAAAGCCTGGATCACGAGCAGCATGTCATCTACCTGGGCTCCTTCTCAAGTACACTTTTCGCGGCGATAAGAATCAGCTATATGGTACTGCCGTCAGAAATGGCTGCAATCTTCGCAGATATGGCAGGCGACTATTCCCAGACCTGCTCCAAGCTTGAACAGCTGACTCTGGCGATGTTTATGGAAACGGGTTATTACCAGACCCATATCAAGAAGCTGAGGAAGCTGTATTCACAGAAGCTCAGTGCTGTCATCGATGCATTTACCGAAGCAGGTTCAGATTTTATCAATATTAAAAACACGTCTTCCGGAATAAACATAATACTGGAGATCAATTCCGGCAAAACCTCCGGGCAACTAAAAAAGGAAGCCGAACAAATCGGCATTCCTTCTATAATAATCAAAGACAGCGGCGTTCTGGGACTTTATTACAACCAGATCCCGCTAGCTGAAATCCCTGATGTGATCGCCCGGCTGACTGACATCTGGAGATGTTCCTGACAGCATCATCACCTGACTGTGTGCGGGTCTGCGTCTTCTCCTTCTTATGAGTTCAAACAGCGCCAGCAGCAGCACACAGCTCAGTGTGATTACTGAACCCGCCATAAGACCCGGAGGTCTGAACTCAAGCAGAATTTCATGGTTGCCTTCGTCAAGGGGTACAGAAATGAACACTCCTCCGGTAAGTTCTCCGATCTGCTTTTTCTGTCCGTCAACTGTAAGGGTCCATCCGTTGTCATACGGTATGGATGTCACCAGCACACCGGATTCATCCGCATGCACAGTTCCCCTGATGCTGGTATCCGAATACTCAGCAACCTCCATCATATTCTCAGACATTATATCATATGCCCCGTCCCATGCCTCCTGATCAAGAGAACATACGTGACTTGTTATTTTCCCGGCACTTCCTTCTTCATAATCAATTATGATCCTGAAGGTATGTCCCTTTTCTATAACCCCTGTATTAACAACGGAGCCGCAGTCATTCCTGATATCTATATCATCGTTGGGATTGTCCTTGCTGAGGGTAATGGCATCTGCATTATCGGCCTCGACGAACACATAGTATTTCTGCGTTTTGTCGGCTCTGTATTCCAGAATGACTCTGCTGCTGCGGTCACTGTCCGATATGGCAGTGATATAGCCGGAGCCTTCATTTTCCACGGAAGCGTTGGATGCGGTCACTTCGGGAGATGAGACAGGCTCAAATACACTCCTGTATCTGTTGGAGGTCGCTGCCCGGACATAATCATCCAGCACCTCAAAAGGATTATCGCTGTCATAGTTCCATGTTCTTATCTCATTACCCGTCATATATCCTATGGAAAGAGGATATCGGCTTTCATACAGTGAAGAATTGCCCTCCTGCTTCACTTTGACAAAATCCGGGTCGTCAAGAGGGATATCCTTTGTTATCAGATATTTTATATTCAGCATTGCATTGGTTACCGGGTCCGTCTGATTATAATTGAATCTGTTCTTTCCCGGCTCTCCCTCTATTCCTATCTTCTCCATAAGAGCAGTAGTCCCGGCATTGATGGATGATGAGAACTGTGATATGCCTCTGTAATGGTACAGCGCAGGGCAGTTGAGCAGATATGTGTCATCTATTTCTGTTCGGCAGAACTCCTGTTTCGTGTATTCCGCCAGCGTTTTTATGTCTTCACTGTTCTCAAAATACGATGACCTGATGGTGGTTCCCACCTTGTCAAAGGATGTGCATGTATTTGATGCTATCTCCGATACAATAAGGACTGCTATGAGGAGCATAAGTGCCGGTTTCTGGATGCTGCCCTTCCTGTACAGAATCATGACGATGCAGTAAAGAGCCAGCCATGCAATACCGCCATAGAAAAACAGATTTATATCATCTATCTCTTCATCAAAGAGTTTCTGTGCTATCAGATAGTATGCCACTCCGGCAGCCAGCAGCTCCCAC
>JBJESR010000028.1:0-5641 GCA_051882895.1 Lentihominibacter sp. | reverse complement strand
ATATCCACCATAGCAATCTGTGCAGGCGGAGTAATGGGATTACCGCTGGTAATCTCAGATTACCGTTCCAGGCATATCCTGAAAAGATACCAGGTTACCCCAATAAGCCCTTGCATGGTTCTGATGGTGGAGGTTTCAATGTATGTAATCTACGCCGTAGTTTCGCTGGTCAGCCTGCTGGCTGTGGCTGTCGGTTTCTTCGGCTTTAAAATGCATGGAAGCGTCGGGCTGTTTCTTATCGGCTACCTGCTGGTTATGATTTCGATGTTCAGCATCGGAATGATGGTGGGCGGCATAGCAAAGAACTCAAAGATCGCCGGCATAATCGCCAGTGTTCTATACTTCCCGATGCTGCTGTTTTCAGGAGCCACGCTTCCCTACGAAGTGATGCCCGGTCTGATGCAGAAAGCAGTGGGCATCCTGCCTCTGACGCAGGGAATTAAAATACTGAAAAACGCTGCCCTCGGACTTCCTGCCGGCAATGTGACCGGTCCGGTGATCTTCATGCTGGTGGTTGCGGTAATCTGCAGCATTGTTTCGATTAAATTCTTCCGGTGGGAATAGGCACCTTGCATATGCACAAATATCCGGCAGATTGTTGTTGTCTATGCACAGCGTCTGCCGTTATAATATTCCTGGAATTTCTGTGCCATAAAAAAACGCTGGAAGACCGGACAATCATGTCCGGTATGAAATCTCGGCTTTTTCTCACTTTATGTCGTGTAAAAATGGATGCTTTCAGCTTAATCTGTTATCAGGGAGGTGCATCAGATGGATCAGAAAAAAACAGGTATGTTTCTGAAAACACTTCGAAAAGAAAAAGACATAACTCAGGAAGTGTTAGCTGAAACATTGAACGTATCCAGCAGAACAGTATCCAGATGGGAAACCGGAAGTAATATGCCGGATATCAGTCTGCTGGCTGAGCTGGCTGAATTCTATCAGGTCAGCATACCCGAGATAATAGACGGAGAAAGGAAAAGTGAGAAAATGAATCAGGACGTAAAAGGCACTGCAGTTAAAATGGCAGAGTACAGCAAAAATGAACTCAGTACACAGAAGAAGAAAACAACAAGTGCACTTTGCATGATATTCGGTGCATTTATTATCATTTCTGCGCTGGCTGTTTTTCCCAATGAAAGCAGCTGGGGAAGCATTTATTCAATTCTTGGCGGAATCATATTAACAGCAGGCGTATATTTCATGATAAAGGTGGCACAGGTAAATCGGAGCCGACGAGTATTGAGCGTCGCCGTATGCGTCATTGTGCTGGCAGGGATTTTCACGGTTTCGGATTACGTTGCAGTTTCACAATTCCATCAGGTTCCCAGATTCAGTTATGAAAAATCTTATGGCGAAAATGCAGTAGAACACAAAACGCTGTTTTATACAGTCATTCAGAAAAACCCGGGAGCAGCGGATGAAATTATAGAAATTGCGAAATAATTATTTACTTGTTTATGCGTTGTGCAAACGATTTTTCAGGAGGTACTGCAGGAATTATCCTTCTGATTCTGAACTATAAAAGAATTGAGCAGAAGTATCGGGTGAAATAAAGCTGCGCACCCCATCTTCGGTGATGTGATTAGTTAATAATCAGGTTTGGATACAGGTGAACGTGGAATATGTGCAAAAAGAATTGTATGAGGTAAAAAATTGCACAGTTTTTTTATAAGACACCTTTTAAGAGGAGGTATATACCTGCATAACATCCTGAATGTCGTAAATACACCGGGAAAGCGGTGTGATTCTGCAAAAATATACAGTTGGCTGACACTTCCGAGGTTTTAAATGTGCAATTATTTTCACATTCTATTGAGTTGTGCACATTTTAGCTGTGCAGCATTGTAAATATACCCACAAGGGGTATGTTGTCTTGGATAAACCGAAAGTGCGAGCACATCAACAGGCTTCATTCAAAGTCGCAAAATAGAATAACCATATGACATCAGCTGAGTGGAGTTTCAGAATTGCCCTTGACTGTTTACACATTAACTCTTCCGACAGACCCGATTATGGTGTATTATGATATAGAAGTCATAACAAGGATGGATAGATCGATGAATTACACTTACAGATTACTTTCACAGGAACAGGTATTCGGAGAAAAGAGAATAGATATTATCAATACAATTGGAGCAGAATGCAGCGTTTCCGATTTCGCAGTCATTTCGGGAGCAGACGTCAGTGAGAAAGGAACCGGCAAATGGTTTCTTTCATCAGCTTCCGGCTACGGAGACGTGTGCACAGTGGATCAGGACGGCAATCAGAGGATGGCATACGCTACAGCCCGCGGAGGCGTGCGCCCTGTAATCGAATGCCCTGATATTACAGCTCTGCCATGCAGAACAGTTAAAGACATCTCCGGCTTTGAAGAAGCCGAATTCGGCGAATACCCCCAGAACACAGCAGACAGAGCACTTTCCAGAACACTGGAACAGGAATTCAACGAAGGCAGACTGCTAAAGACCGGCAAAAAATACAACGCACAGCACGAAGAATTCCAGCATAACGGCGGCAAGTACATTCGAGTGCCTTTTGCACTGGAAAATGCACTCGTCCTCTCAGATGGCAGAAGCTATAAAAACGGCGATATTATATGGATAGAAGTTTCGCCTGTCAGATGGCTGTATGATGCAAATGCAGGACTCCTTGTCAGCAGAACGATTCTTGCGGCGGGCGTGCTCTTTTCAGGAGAAAACTACTACGACGGAGATTTCGAAAAAACCGCCATTTATAATTATATGAACTCAACGTTTGCAGACGATCTGGTTCCCAGTGTCCTTCGGGAAATGACTCCCGAAGAAAAGGCTGCCTATGAGGAAGAAATGCAAAGAGCAGCGAAAAGAAGGAACCCTTATGGTCTGACCTTCGGCGAGGTCAGTGAAGAGGATATCATAAGAGGAGCCATCGAAAGTGACGTGGCGGTATTCCTGCACGGTCCCTCGTCAGAGGGCAAGAGTGCCAGAGTGAAGCAGATCGATCCGACATGTGAAATTATCTATCTGCGTAATGCCACCCCCGACAGTCTCAACGGGAGAAGCGTGTACAACCAGTCTACCGGAGAGATGATCGATATACCTCCGACATGGTTCAGGAAAGTAAAGGCGAAATGCGAGCAGGAACCTGACAGACTGCATGTGGTTTTCTTTGATGAGATCAACAACGCACTGCCCAGCATTCAGGGTATGGCATTCAACATCGTACTTGACAGAGAAGTCAACGGCATCTGGAAGCTTCCTGACAACGCCAGAGTTGTGGCGGCAGGGAATGACATGCAGGACTCTCTGGCGGCACACCAGCTGGCGGCACCGTTTTTTAACAGATTCGCCCATGTGTATATCAATACCACAACAGAAAAATGGCTCAAATGGGCACGTGAAAACAATATACACCCTGCAATTTACGCATATATAGCATTCAAACGCGGCGAGACTCTCCGCAGTACATATGACGGCGAAAAGCCTAATGCTGACCCGAGAAAATGGGAAATGGCCTCGAAGATGCTCTATACCACCGGGCGTCCGGAAATGCTGCGTTCACTTATCGGCGAGGATATTACCGATGAATTCGTCCAGTTCTGCAATCAGCCGGTAATAACACTGGAGGATGTCCTGAAGGGAAACATCAGTGATAGAGAAATTGAAAACCTGAATACATCCGAAAGATACGCTACAACTGTAGGATTAACACAGGCAGCTGAATCAGAACTGGATACCGTAAGAAGCTTTGTATCAAGACTGGGCGAAGAATTCAGAGCGCTCTTTGATTCGTACGCACTGTCGGAGGAAAATAAATGATATACGATATCACAGCATTAAAACGCAAAGTGATTGCTTTATATCCATTCTTCGGCAGCGTCGCAGCAGAGATAGAATATCAGGAAACAGAAGCTGTAAAGTCAATAAAAAGCGACGGCAGAAATATCTTCTACAACCCAAAATATATGTCCGGGATTTCTGCTGATGCACAGGTTTTCCTCCTGGCTCATGAACTGTGCCACATCGCCTTTGAGCACACAGCAAGAGGCAAGGGTAAGGATCCGATGATATGGGAAACAGCCACCGATGCGATAATCAACCAGATGCTGAAGCGTGACGGGCTGAAGATTATTCCCGGCGGCATCGACTATCCTGAAGCAATCGATTATGATGCAGAGGAATATTATGAAATACTGCTTCGCGAAAAACTGGACATGGAGCTGCTGTTCGGTAAGCTGGAGGGTAAGGAAAACCCTGCAGGCGGAGACAGCGGACAGTCTCCCGGAGATGATAATTCCGGCAGCGAAAATGACGAGAATGATGATTCTGAGAATGATTCCGAGGATAATGATGATGAAACTCTTCTTGAGCTTCTGCCGGAAGACGAAAATTCTGATGACGATGATTCTGAGGATGACGATCGTGCGCTGATCGAAAGCAAGGAATCAAAGGCAGGGAACGCTGTCAACAGAGATGAACGAACAGTGGATGAAATCGGCAGCTCATCCCCTCTTATCGACTGGCGGCTTATTCTGCTGGACACGATCAATTACGGTGTGGACTGGTCATATACGAATGCTGTCCTGGAAGACGGCATCGTCAGACCGGTTCTGGAGGAAATCCCTGTTCCGGAAACAGAAATCGTCCTGGATACCAGCTGGTCGGTAGATGAAGAACTGCTGAGAAATTTCCTGCGGGAGTGCAAAAATATACTATCCTTTTCCAAAATGAAGGCAGGCTGCTTTGATACGGTGTTCTATGGATTCCACGATATCAGAACCGAAAAAGATATTGAAGAAATGCCTTTCCAGGGCGGCGGAGGCACTGACTTTAATGTGGCCGCAGAAGCTTTCACGCTGCGGGTGGATAACCGGATCATATTCACGGATGGACAGGCACCGATGCCTGACAAGTATCTCAAGGCAATATGGGTAGTCTATGGTGATGAGACTATAGAACCTGCCGGCGGTACAGTGATTCATATAAAACCTGAACAGCTGTTTACACACCAGAACTGATAAGGAGGATAATTATGGGTAAGGAAATCAGAGGAGTATTTCTATTGCTTCTGACGACCATTCTCTGGGGGTGCTCGTTCGTAGCACAGCGTCAGAGTGTGGATACAGTCGATGCTTTCACATTCAATACCGGACGTATGGTTTCGGCATTTCTGACGTTGCTTATTGTTGTTCTCATTCGGCAGGCTTATATAAAAAGAACATGCTCTGAAACCACAGGCTGCAGTCAGAATGCCACCGGTAATTTCAGAACTCTTATCATCGGAGGGCTGCTTTGCGGCCTTGCACTTTTCGGAGGCGTTGCCTGCATGCAGCTTGGCATCATGACAACAAGCGCAGGTAAAACAGGCTTTATCACTGCCCTCTACATAATCGAGGTCCCTTTATTTTATGTTGTTATCGGACACAAGCCGCGAAAAATCCTCTGGCTCTGTGTTGCTATGGCTATAGCAGGGCTGTGGCTTCTGGCAGTTCAGCCGGGAACCTCCTTCGCCCTTCAGAAGGGAGAAATCATTCTCCTCATCGGCTCAGTGTTCTTCGCTTTGCAGATAATGCTCATTGACCACTTTGTCTCAAAAACCGATCCTTTGCTTCTGACCCTTATTGAATTCGCAGTTGGCGCCGTGCTTTTCCCGATATGCA
>JBJESR010000027.1:0-5653 GCA_051882895.1 Lentihominibacter sp. | reverse complement strand
GCTTCTAAAGGATACCACCCTTTCAGACATTTGTCAACAGTTTTTTATTAATTTTCAAAAAAACTTCAACAATATATATTATATATATTTATCAGATAATTTAATATGTAATATTGAAAACCTGATTGCGCATTACGCTTTGAAATTCCGTTTTCATTTTTCAATAAAGCAAAAGCTGCCGCATTACTTGTAAAAAAGTTAATGCGACAGCTCTGACATGTTCTATATCTGTCCGAAATAGACCCGACAATTACCGTACAGTTCCTCCTGATGCAATCCTGTTATTTTACCAGCAGAGATCTGCCTGTCATTTCAGCAGGCTGCTCCATACCCATAACATCAATCAGAGTAGGGATAATATCTGCCAGGCATCCGTTTTCAGCAAGACCAGCGCCTTCAGGTCCGTTTACCAGAATAAACGGTACCGGATTTGTGGTATGCGCAGTGTGAGGAGCACCTGTTACATAATCCTTCAGCTGTTCTGCATTACCGTGGTCTGCACAGATGAACATGGTGCCATCTACAGATTTCAGCGCTGCTACAGCTTTTCCTACGCATTCGTCAACAGTTTCGATTGCTTTCACAGCTGCCGGTTCAATTCCGGTATGGCCAACCATATCCGGGTTCGCAAAGTTACAGATAATTACATCATATTTATCGGATGTAATCGCCTCTGTCAGCTTATCGCATACCTGATAAGCGCTCATCTCAGGCTGCAGATCATAGGTTGCAACCTTGGGTGAATTAACCAGAATGCGATCTTCTCCTTCGTTGGGAGTTTCAACACCACCATTAAAGAAGAAAGTAACATGTGCATATTTCTCAGTTTCAGCAATACGCGCCTGAGTTTTTCCATGTGCTGCCAGATATTCTCCAAAAGTATTGGTCAGCTGTACCTTCTTGAACGCAATGATTTTATTGGGAATCGTTACATCATATTCAGTAAAGCATACATATTTCAGATCCAGTTTCTTTTCTCTTTCAAAACCGGTAAATTCATCTGCGCAGAATGCACGGGTGATTTCTCTTGCACGGTCAGGACGGAAATTGAAGAAAATAACAGAATCGCCATCCTGAACAGTAGCAACGGGAGCACCATCCTTTGTGATAACCATAGGAAGAACAAATTCATCTGTCTTGTCATCATCATAAGAAGCCTGAACGCCTTCAACAGCATCTGTCTGTTGAACGCCTTCTCCCTTTGTCAGCGCATTATAAGCCAGTACAACTCTTTCCCAGCGGTTATCACGGTCCATGGCATAATATCTGCCCATTACTGTTGCAATTTCACCGACACCGATTTCTTTCATCTTGTCAGCCAGTTCTGCAACGTAACCTTTACCGGAAGCAGGCGGAGTATCACGGCCATCCAGGAAACAATGTACATAAACTTTGGACAGACCCTGACGTTTTGCCATCTCCAGCAAAGCATACAGATGTGTATTATGGCTATGAACGCCGCCATCAGAAAGCAGACCCCACATATGAAGAGCAGAATCATTCTTCTTGCAGTTTTCTACGGCTTCCATAAACGCTTCATTCTCGAAAAATACACCATCCTGAATTTCTTTTGTAATTCTGGTCAGTTCCTGATAAACGATACGTCCTGCACCCATATTCAGATGTCCGACTTCAGAGTTACCCATCTGACCATCCGGCAGACCTACTGCCAGTCCGCTTGCATAACCCTTCTGGAAAGGACAGGTTGCCATCAGCTCATCCATAACAGGTGTTTTAGCTTCTGCAACTGCATTCGCCTCCTGTTTATCATTCAGACCATAACCATCTAAAATTAATAAAACTACAGGTTTTTTACTCATTCTTGTTCGCCTCAGCCTATTTATTGTAATTAACGATCTTTCCGAAATCAGGTTTCAGAGAAGCGCCGCCTACAAGGCCACCGTCGATATCAGCCATTGCAAATAATTCGGGAGCGCTTGCTGCAGATACGCTGCCGCCATACTGAATGCGGATAGCCGCTGCTGTTGCTTCATCATATACTTCAGCAATGCAGGCTCTGATTGCTGCACAAACTTCCTGAGCCTGTTCAGAAGTAGCAACTTTGCCGGTACCGATTGCCCAGATGGGTTCGTAAGCGATAACAGCTGTAGCAGCCTGTTCTGCTGTTACATTCTGGAATGCAATCTTGATCTGCTGGCGGATCCAGTCGATTGTGATGCCCTGTTCTCTCTGAGTCAGAGTTTCACCACAGCAGATGATCGGTGTAATACCATGTTCAAAAGCTTTTAATACTTTCTTATTAACAGTTTCATCTGTTTCTGCAAAATATTCTCTTCTTTCGGAATGTCCGATGATAACATATTTAACGCCTGCATCTGTCAGCATTTCAGGAGAAATTTCACCGGTATATGCACCTTTTTCTTCAAAATACATATTTTCAGCACCGATATTGATATTGGAACCTTTAGCAGCTTCCAGAGCAGGAATAATATCAATAGCAGGTACGCAGAATACTACATCAACTTCATCATTAGCTACCAGAGGTTTTAATTCATTAACCAGAGCAACAGCCTGGCTGGGAGTCATGTTCATCTTCCAGTTGCCGGCAATAATTTTCTTACGCATAATCTTTACTTCCTTTTCTAAATATTTATGCGGGCAATCTGTGGCCCGCACTGAAATTGTGTAACAGGAGCAGTGTCCCCCTGTTACACATTAACATTTCAATATCTGACAAAAATATCTTATTATTTATCGTTGATTGCTGCTACACCAGGCAGTTCCTTGCCTTCCAGGAATTCCAGAGAAGCGCCGCCGCCTGTAGAGATATGAGTCATCTTATCGCCAAATCCAAGTGTATTAACAGCTGCTGCAGAATCACCACCGCCGATGATTGTTGTAGCATCAATTGCTGCCAGAGCTTCTGCTACAGCGATTGTACCTTTAGCGAAATTGGGCATTTCGAATACACCCATCGGTCCGTTCCATACAACTGTCTTAGCATCAGCCAGAGCTGCTTTATACAGTTCCTGAGTCTTGGGTCCGATATCAAGACCCATTTCATCGGGTTCCATGCTGCCTTCAACGATTCTTGAAGGAGCATCGTTATTGAATTCCTTAGCTACTACAGTATCAACAGGAAGAAGGAATTTAACACCTTTAGCTTCTGCTTTTGCAATCATTTCCTTTGCATATTCGATATAGTCATCTTCTACCAGAGACTTACCGATTTCCTGGCCCTGAGCTTTTGCGAAAGTATAGGACATACCGCCGCCAATGATCAGAGTATCAACCTTTTCAAGCAGGTTGTTGATAACAGAAATCTTGGATGAAACCTTGGAACCGCCAAGGATAGCAACAAAAGGTCTTGCAGGATTGTTAACTGCATTGCCCAGGAAGTCGATCTCTTTCTGCATCAGATAACCTACTGCACAGGTGTCAACAAATTCAGTAACACCAACAGTTGAGCAGTGTGCTCTGTGAGCGGTACCAAATGCATCGTTAACGAATACTTCTGCTAAAGAAGCCAGGTCTTTGCTGAATGCTTCGCCGTTCTTTGTTTCTTCTGCTCTGTAACGGGTATTCTCAAGCAGAACAATGTCACCGTCTTTCATAGCTGCAACTGCTGCTTTTGCATTGTCGCCAACTACATTGTCATCGGGAGCGAACTTAACTTCCTGACCTAACAGTTCAGATAAACGTACTGCAACAGGAGCCAGAGATAATTCCGGTTTCGGAACTCCTTTCGGCTTGCCCAGATGTGAGCAGAGGATAACTTTACCGCCGTCAGCAACCAGTTTCTTGATTGTGGGCAGTGCAGCAACCAGACGGTTTTCATCTGTGATCACACCATTCTGTAACGGTACATTGAAATCGCAACGGCAAAGGACTCTTTTGCCCTTAACATTGATATCGTCAACACTTTTTTTGTTTAACATTGGATTCACCTCATAAAATAATGATTTACTCAAAAATAATGATATAAAAGAAATGCTGTTTCCTATAATCAGAAAAAAAGGCGTTTCCGGCGGAAGCCTGTCCGTCGGAAACACCTTCCGTGCCGCTGTTATGCAGCTAAATGTCAGGTTATGCTGTCAAGCATCCTTTTCGCATGTTGTAAAACACACTTTTCATCCAGAATTATGCTAATTCAGCGAAGTATTTGATTGTTCTTACCATCTGGCTTGTGTAAGAGTTTTCGTTGTCATACCATGAAACAACCTGAACTTCATATAAGCCATCGCCGATTTCAGCTACCATAGTCTGAGTAGCATCGAATAAAGAACCATATGTGATACCAACGATATCAGAAGATACCAGCTGTTCTTCTGTGTAACCGAAAGATGCGGAAGAAGCAGCCTTCATAGCAGCGTTGATGCCTTCTTTTGTTACGTTTTCACCCTTAACAACAGCTGTCAGGATAGTTGTGGAACCTGTGGGAACCGGTACACGCTGAGCAGAACCGATTAACTTGCCGTTCAGTTCAGGAATTACAAGACCGATAGCCTTAGCAGCACCTGTTGAGTTGGGAACGATGTTAACAGCAGCTGCACGAGCTCTTCTTAAATCGCCTTTTCTGTGAGGTCCGTCCAGTACCATCTGATCGCCTGTGTAAGCATGGATAGTAGCCATGATACCAGACTGGATGGGAGCATAGTCATTCAGAGCCTTAGCCATAGGAGCTAAGCAGTTTGTTGTACAGGAAGCAGCAGAAATGATAGTATCTTCTGTTGTCAGAGTCTTTTCATTTACGCTGTAAACGATTGTAGGCAGGTCATTACCGGCAGGAGCGGAGATAACAACTTTCTTAGCACCAGCTGTGATATGAGCAGCTGCTTTTGCTTTAGAGGTATAGAAACCTGTGCATTCCAGAACTACATCAACGCCGATTTCGCCCCAAGGAAGGTTTGCAGCATCTTTTTCTGCATAAATCTTGATTTCTTTTCCGTCTACTACGATAGCGCCTTCTTTAACTTCTACTTTGTCAGCTAAAGCATATCTGCCCTGAGAAGAGTCATATTTTAATAAGTGAGCAAGCATCTTGGGATCTGTTAAATCGTTGATTGCTACTACTTCGTATCCTTCAGCACCAAACATCTGTCTGAAAGCAAGACGACCGATACGGCCAAAACCATTAATTGCAACTTTTACTGCCATTTTTTATTCCTCCTAGAATAATTTGTAAACTCTTTGTTTACGTTTCTATCTGTCTGAGATTTTTGCTCAGACACTAAGGATATTGTACAAAATCAAGGACAAATATGCAAGTCGAAAATATTACAGAATTTCTTATGTTTTTTATCAAAATGTCTAAATAAATCAGCCATGATATTTTAAATTGGTATTTCTTATTGAAATTTTTCCACAAAAAATCGTAATAAATTATATAATTTGTCTGATTGTTTATTTTGTGACAAACTTTTTGAGATACTCGGAATAACCAGTTCCTGCTGTTGTCCATATAAGGCCAGTATGTACCGTATTCTTTATTTTATCCAGACAATTTGATCTGTTCCCTATACGTTGATTCCATTGATCTTTTATAAATACATGACTTTGGGACCCGCAAAACATGAGAAAGTGACCATTATTCCCAGAAAGATGGGCGGATTTTGAATGTTTTCAGGATTTCAAGAACGCAAAACGCAGAGAAATCCGTTGGCATCATAGCATCAAATCTATTTGACGCTTT
>JBJESR010000026.1:0-5740 GCA_051882895.1 Lentihominibacter sp. | reverse complement strand
TTTCGCATACTCACGTACGTTTAGTACGTTCCGTGTGCTCAAAGCCCACGCGCCTGGACACGGACTAAAAATCTCCGATCACGCACGATTAATGCTAGAAAATATGACGAAAAACTGTAAAAATATGTAATTGTTTTTTTGGCTGACATACGTTATACTATTGACATAAAAAGTGAATGCTTCAAATCAGACCCGGTACGACAGAGCAGCATGCTTCAGATCCGGAACCGGGAAAAAGGAAATAAAGATGAAAGATATTTATATTGCAGATTTAAGGACGAATCAGGAGATTATCTCCTATTTCATAGTTAAGACCGTTGCTGTTAAAGTCGGTTCCAACAGGAAAGCTTACCTTGATCTGTTGCTTGCTGACAGTACAGGTGAGATTTCAGCCAAGAAATGGGACATTGCCGATGAGGAACTGCCAAGTCTTGAGAAAATCAAAGAGGGTAACATCATCAAGGTCAAGGCAGCTGTGACAGAGTGGAACGGTATGAAACAGCTGAGGGTCACCAGAATAAGACAGACCTCGGCTGAAGACAGCATTGAAATGAGCGATTATATCAAGGCCGCGCCGGAAAAGGCACAGGATATGTATGACTATATTTACAGCAAAGCTGATGCTTTCGAGGACCAGGATCTGAAGAAAATATGTATCAGACAGCTGACGGATCACAAAGAAAAACTCATGTATTATCCTGCTGCTCAGAAGAATCACCATGCAGAAATGGCAGGACTTCTCTATCATGTGAAACGCATGCTTATGATGGCGGAAAAGGCATGTGAAGTATATACCAATCTCAACAGAGAACTGGTTATGGCAGGGGTTATACTCCACGATATGGAAAAAATAAATGAAATAGAATCAAATGAGCTGGGAATATCTACAGGATACTCCTTCGAAGGGAAAATGCTGGGACATCTGGTGCAGGGTGTGAGAACGATAGACAGACTGGCGGATGAGCTTGGCATGCCGAGAGAAAAAGCGGTGATGCTGGAGCATATGATGCTATCCCATCACTATGAGCCGGAATTCGGAAGTCCTAAAAAGCCACTTTTCCCTGAAGCCGAAATGCTGCACTACCTGGATATGATTGATGCCAAAATGTTTGACATGCAGGAGGCTCTTGAAAAAACAGAACCCGGCAGCTTCAGCGACAGGGTGTGGACCCTTGACAACAGGACACTATACAGAGTGTCCGAATAATGACTCGTTTTTAAAGGTTAGCGTGAGGCGATGGGTTCACAGCGTGCAGACAGTGGACATACCCGGCAGGGAGAAAGGGATGAATGTATGATAACAAGACCTCGTGAAATCAATAAGATTATGACTAAACTGACAAATTCAGGATATGATGTATATTGTGCAGGACAGTGCGTCATGGCATCATATCTGGGAGATAAGCCACTGGACTGGGATCTTTATACAGATTGTCCTCAGGCAAAGATAAGAGAACTGTTCCCGGAGGGAGAGCCCATCGGAAGCAGAGTTACGAGGCTTGACTATTCAGAAGAGATTATTTCAGATGACATAAATATTGCGGATTCTGTTGAGGGAATAATAGCTGATATAGTTACGCTTGAAGGAAGTATTCAGGATCAGCTGGCCGTATATGATCTGACTGCTGAAGCAATCGCTGAGCATCCACAGAAGCCGGTGGTGGATCTTTATAGCGGTCGTGATGATATCAAGTCGCTTATTCTTAAACCTGCAGCAAATGCGGAAGCATTAATAAGAAAAGATCCTATCAGAATACTGAAAGCAGTGAAATATGTCGCACTTTATAATTTTGATCTTCACAAAGACCTTTATGAGCTGTTGCTGTCAAGTGCAGAATGTATGGCAGAAGCAGATAAAGATGACATACTTTATGAATTTACTGAGACTATAAATGGCAGATATGCCGGTAAAGCACTTAAAATGATAGTGGGTCTCAACCTTCTGCCTGCAATCGTAGGTAAGGATGCTGCTGTTATCAGCAGACGTGGAGCTCAGGACTATGAGACGCTGGCAGACAATATAGATAAAATCAAACAGATACCACTGAGAAGGCTGGCACTGTTCTACCTTTGTTTCGGCAAGAATTGCAGGGCAGCCGTAGAATATCTGCCCCATGAAGAACAGGACAGGGAGTATCTGACAGATGCTGAGACACAGATTAATAAGCTGCATTTTCTCAGCACCGAGGAATCGCTCAAGAACTATATCTATCATAACGGATGGGATAAATACAACTTTATGGATAAGCTTTCGAAAGCACAGGCCATTGTATATGATCTGAATACGACCAGAATAGAGGGCAGAAATTACATACTTGATACTGTTATGCGTGAAAAGCAGCCTATATTCGTAGAAGATCTGGCGATTGATGCGGACGATATCATTGAAGCAGGGATTACTGATGATCAGCAGAGGGCAGAATATCTGCTGAGCCTGCTGCCGGATGTGATACATCAGAAACCAGGGCATAATGAGAGGAAGGAACTTCTCGGCTATGCGAAAAAATTCAACAAAAGTAAATTCAGAGCAGCTTTCAGAGATGTAAAATGGCTTAGATGATGATGCAGAATGCATGTCTGATCTGATGGAAGAAAAGAAATGATCGAAGAAAAGCAGGGAACAATTGCAGAAATAATATTTCATAATGAGGAAAACGGCTACACGGTAGCCGTTTTTGAAACAGAAATTGAAGCCTTCACAATAGTGGGAAATCTGCCGTCAGCAGCTACCGGCAGAAGCTATACTGTGCGAGGTGAATTTACAGTACATCCAAGTTATGGAGAACAGTTCTCCGTCAGGGAATTTGAAGAAATGATGCCGACGACAAAGGACGGCATCAGAGAATTTCTGGCATCAGGGGCGATGAAAGGAATCGGGCGAAAAACTGCAGCTGCCATTGTATCAGAATTCGGTACCGATACTCTGAGAGTGATAGAGGAGGAGCCGCAGCGGCTGACTGAAATACCAGGAATCGGGCCTAAAACAGCCGAAAAAATAGCGTCCGCTTTCAGTCAGCAGCGGGAGTTTGCCAATATTACAATGTATCTGCAGCAATTCGGTATCACTGCAAATTATGCCATGAAGCTGTATCAGGTTTATGGAGCTGATACCATCAGAGAAATTGAAGAGAATCCTTACAAGCTGGTTGAAGATGTTTTTGGCATCGGATTTAAAAAGGCTGATAAAATAGCAGCCAGGATGGGAATTGCACAGGATGACCCTCACAGAATAATGAGCGGCATAAGATTTACACTTGCATATTTCGCAGGAGAAGGTAATACATATCTGCCTGAAAATGTTCTGTGTGAGAAAGCCGGACAGCTTCTTGATGTAGCTATTGAACTGATAAGAGAGACCCTGACTGAAATGGCTTTTACAGGTGATATTCACATGGAGAGTATAGACGGCAGGCTGGCTGTTTTCCTTATGCCATACTATATAGCTGAGCAGAACATATGCAAGTGCCTGGCAAGTATCAGTTCAGCCCAGCTGAAACCTTTGCAGGGGGATATGCAGAGCCTTATAAGCAGAACCGAAAACTCCACGGGCATATTCCTTTCAGAGAATCAGAAACATGCAGTAATTACCTCCTTGAATATGGGCGTTTCTGTTATAACCGGCGGACCTGGTACAGGCAAGACCACCATAATAAACACAATGATCAGCCTGCTTGAGGCCAGCGGGCTTAAAACGGCAATCGCAGCACCTACAGGGCGTGCTGCCAAAAGAATAACGGAAACATCCGGGCATTATGCTTCAACAATACACAGACTTCTGGAGTACTATTTTTCCGAAAGCGAGAATATGATGCGTTTTGGCAGGACCAGAGAGGATCCTCTGGAGTATGATGCTGTTATCGTTGACGAGGCTTCAATGATTGACCTGCTGCTGATGAACGGACTTGTCAGTGCCATCAGACCGGGAACGAGGCTGATAATAGTGGGGGATGCTGATCAGCTGCCGTCTGTCGGTGCCGGGAATGTTCTCAGGGACATAATAGATAGTGAATACATTTACTGCACAAAGCTTACAGAAATTTTCAGGCAGGCAAAAGAAAGCATGATTGTTGTGAATGCACACAGGATAAACCATGGCGAGTATCCGAGCTGCAACGATAAGGACAAGGATTTTTTCCTGCTGAGACGCGGCAGCGAAAAAGAAATGCTGTCCACTATAAAACAGCTTTGTCTTACACGTCTGCCGGATTTTTATACAGACATATCAGCTGCAGCGGATATTCAGATACTGACACCAGTGCGCAAAGGACTGCTCGGCAGCATTAATCTGAACAGAGAATTGCAGGAAGTGCTGAACCCGCCAGCTCCGGGTGCGGAGGAAAAAACGTTCGGAGAGAGGATTTTTCGCGAAGGCGATAAAGTCATGCAGATAAAGAACAATTATCAGCTGAAATGGAAAAATCTTGAGGATTTCACAGAGGGAGAAGGTGTCTTCAATGGAGATGTGGGATTCGTACACAAAGTGGACAGGGAGTTCAATGAAATAACTGTAGTTTATGATGATGTTAAATATGTTACATACAATTTCAATCAGCTGGACGAGCTGGAGCTGGCATATGCAGTTACAGTGCACAAAAGTCAGGGGAGTGAATTCCCCATCATAATAATGCCGGTAAGCTGGTTTCCTCCAATGCTGGCTACGAGGAATCTTCTCTACACTGCGGTTACCAGGGGAAAACGTGCAGTTGTGCTGGTCGGTTCCGAGAATAAACTGCAGGCTATGGTGGATAACAACAGAATCAGTGAGAGATTTTCAGGTCTTGGTTTCAGACTGAGGCGGTTTCTTGATATGGACATCTGAAAGGGGAAAATATGTATAAGGGGATAAAAAAACTTACAGAGACGCTGGCAGAGGCCGTGTTTCCGTCAAACATCTACTGTATCAGCTGTGGAGCTCTTATCGACAGCACCAGAATGTATTCGCTCTGCGATGAATGTATCAGGAAATTTCACTGGATAACAGGAAGAACCTGTGATAAATGCGGCAAGGCTCTGCCGGATACATATCGCGGCAATATATGTTATGATTGCATGCAGCACAGACATTACTTTGTAAAGGGCTTCAGCTGTCTCACATATGGATTGTATGAACGGGAAGTGCTTATGGACTATAAATATAACGGCAAAGGGTACATCGGCAGAAAATTCGGTGATATTCTGTATGACAGAATATCCTGTGAAAATATGCAGATAGATGTTATAATACCAGTACCGATAAGCAGGGAACGAATGAGAAAGAGAGGGTATAATCAGTCATCGGTGATGGCAAGACAGCTGGCATTGAGAATGGGTGTACCTTTTGATGATAAATCTTTTGTACGCATTAAGGATACTCATATGCTCAGAAGTCTTGATCCGGCGGAGAGAGAGCTTGCCCTTGAGGGCGCTTTTGAGGTAGTTACAGGAGCGGTCCCGGCTTGTTTTGGGAAAAAGAAAGAAAAATCGGCAACAGATGTATCAAAAATATACGGCAAGCGCGTATTGCTGATTGACGATATAATGACGACCGGAGCTACAGCTGATGCCTGCAGTAAAGCGCTGCTTGAAGCTGGAGCAGACTCGGTGATGTTTCTGAGCCTGGCATCGGGTGGCAACTGGAAATCCGGGCAGGAGCAGTGACATATCAGTATCCGGCAGTACAAAATTTAAAGTGAATTGCATACATGACTCAGGTCTGTGGTTGAAAGGCCAGGCCAGCTACGGGCAAAAGGTCCCACGTAAG
>JBJESR010000025.1:0-5759 GCA_051882895.1 Lentihominibacter sp. | reverse complement strand
ACCCCTTTTCTTATTTCTCGTCTTTGTTTACGATCAGGTGTCTCATAACGTTGTCAGAAATTCTGAGTCTTCTGTCGAGTTCTTTCGGTAAAGTAGGCTGTGCCGCAAACTCGATAACAACGTAATATCCTTCAGTCTTCTTCTGAATAGGATATGCGAGCTTTCTCATTCCCCATACGTCTACATTGCCGACTTCGCCTTCAGCAGCGATGATGCCTTTAACTGTTTCTACAGTAGCTTCTTTCTTGTCGTCTTCCAATGCAGGATCGATGATGAACATTACTTCGTAGTTAGTCATTATTTTCACCTCCCTATGGACTTAATGGCGATAAAAAATCTTTATCGCAAGGATCTGACGCAAAATTGCGTACCAAATAATTATACACTATTTTTGTGCTATTTCAAGCTTTTTTTGACTTTTATTCTGCCGGCAGCTCAAAGTTTCCCATTATATCATGCATAAGCTCATCAGTGACGACGATGTTCCATCCATAGTATCCGTCATCTATCATTGGTACATATACAACATTTTCACAGCTTGCCCCTTTATCCGCCGCTTTTTCTATCTGATTGATATACAGCTCCAGACATTTCCCGCTGAGAGCTTTTTTATCTGATGTCTTATCATTGTAAAGATTTTCTGTTATATACTTGTATGCTTTTTTCTCATAATCTGATTCAACATCGCTGAAATCGCTGTTCTCCACCAGTATCCTGGCCACTGCCACATCATTTTTAGTGCCTATCTTCTCTATTTTATATGTAAAGTTCCTGAACAGCGCTTCGTTTATGCGCTCTGCAGTTTCTCCTCCGCCTTCGGCGTTTATCAGGAAATTGACGTATTCATTATCAATATGCCTGGAAATGACACTCCTGTTCCCTGTTTTAAGCCCGTTCATAAAATCTTCGGCGGCTTTTTCGGGACTTGTGGATACGAAACCGACAAGATTCATCTGCATTACTGCAGGTATCAGTATTACCGATAACAGTCTGACTATATGGTACAACATCTTTATGCTCCGTTTTAGTGATATACGCTGCGCATTTTATTTTAACATCATGCAGAGGTTGAGTTTTTCCTCCATATTTCTTATAATATATAAAAAAACCGCTTATTTCAAGCCAAAGAGGTACTTATGGACAATATTAAGAAACGTTTTATATCGCCGCAGGCGATAATAATCATTATATCCGTACTGATATTTTCTGCTGCACTGCTGTTTGTCGGCATGAAATTATCTGTAGACAAAATCACTTCCATGGCGATGAGCGCTGACCAGACCCTCGCCAGCCAGAAATCCGATAAAGCACATAACGTGCATTTCTCAGATCAGCTGAGGGAAACTGTAGTAAAAAAAGTGATCAAAGAGGAATCATTCCCTTCATATTCCACTTCTCAGATCATGCAGCTTGATGTAAGCAGACCCAGCGGTGCATCCGTTTCTGATCTGAAGCTTGTAACTGCGGGAAATCTCGTCGGACTTGAAGAATCCTTCTGGCAGGCGGAGCAGGACTACGGCGTGAACTGTCTGTTCGTCATGGCCATCGCATCTCTCGAAAGTGCCAACGGAACAATGTGCTTCAGGCCCAACAATATGTTCGGCTTCGGCAATTCCGGCTTCTCATCAAAAGCTGAGTGTATAGATGTGGTATCACGGGCTCTGGCAAACAACTACCTGTCAACGAGCGGCAGTCTGTATTCCGGCAAGACTATTTCGGATGTAAACAAGCGGTATGCCTCAAGTACAACCTGGGACGACAAGGTGGCCAGAAACATGACAAGATATTACTCCGTGATAAGCCAGCATCACAATGCAGCACTGGAAAAACTTAAATGAGCAGGATTATCATATCATACAAAAAACAGCACAGCCCCGAAGGAGACAAAGCTCCCGCAGGGCTGCACTGAATGGTTAAATGAATATGTGGTTAAAGTTTTATAACTTTCTCAATAAATCAACTACCTGAATCTTTTCGGCATCTGTATCAGATGCGTCTTTGATCACTTTCGCCGGGACACCTGCAACTACTACACCGGCAGGCACATCGTCAACTACCACAGCTCCGGCAGCCACAACAGCGCCTTTGCCTACTCTGCAGCCTTCCAGCACTACTGCGTTGGCACCGATAACGACATCATCCTCGATGATAACCGGCTGTGCACTTGGAGGTTCAATTACTCCCGCAAGCACTGTCCCTGCACCGATATGGCAGTTCTTACCTACAGTCGCTCTGCCTCCAAGAACCACACCCATGTCTATCATAGTACCTTCCCCGATGACAGCTCCGATATTTATGATGGCACCCATCATGATAACAGCGTTGTCACCTATATCAACCTTATCTCTGATAACAGCACCCGGCTCAATTCTGGCTCTGATGTTTTTCATATCAAGAAGAGGGATAGCTGAATTCCTGCAATCGTTTTCTATGACATAATCATCGATTTTATCAGCATTAGCTTCAATTATCGGTCCTATCTGTGACCAGTCACCGAATACAATCTTATCGCCGGCGCCAAATACCTGACATCCGTCAAAATCCACGGCAGCGTTCTCTTTTACATAAACCTTAACAGGTGTTTTCTTCTCGGCATTGCCGATAAATTCAATTATTTCTTTTGCTTCCATTTCTGCTGTAAAGCCCTCCTCACAAGTTTGGTTTTCTCTTATCGCGGTCTTCCGTTAAGACCGCTGTAATACTGCCATCAGCCGAACAGCACATCCTCCATGCTGTAAAGTCCCGGCTCGGCATCAGCTGCGAATCCTGCTGCCTTCAGTGCTCCTGAAGCGAAGATCCTCTTGGAGCCGGCAGTATGCTTTATCTCCAGGATCTCATCTTCCCCTGCATAAATCACAGTATGCTCTCCTGCGATGGTTCCGCCTCTGACAGCGTGAACACCGATTTCCCTGCCGCGTTTCCTGTTGCCGTCTCTGCCGAATACATGCTCGTAAGCACCTGCTTCATCAGCAGCCGCCAGCAGCATCCTGGCAGTGCCGCTCGGCGCATCCAGCTTCCTGTTATGATGCTTCTCAACGATTTCAATGTCAAAAGCATCCTCAAGCAGCGGAGTGATTTCTGAGATCACGCGTTTCATAATATTTATCCCCAGCGAATAATTTGCCGAGAATACCACAGGTATCTGCTGAGCCAGCTCATTTATCCTGGATGTCTGCTCTGCTGTATAGCCTGTAGTTGCTATCACTGCCGGACAATTGTTCTCAGTGCAATATTCCGACAGCATTTCAAGGTTGGCCGGATTGCTGAAGTCTATCACAATATCAGCCTCTGACCCGAGAGCCGCCAGAGTATCTCCTGCCAGAGGATCCACTACACCTGCCAGCTCATATCCGTCTCTTTCTTCAATAATGCCGGCAAGCACCTTTCCCATGGCACCGCCGCCTAAAACTGCAATTTTCATAACCTGTCACTTCCCCTTTCTTTCAGATTAAAGAAGTCCCAGCTTTTCCATCTCGCCTCTCAGAACTGCTTTTGTATCCTCTGCCATCGGGCACAGCGGCATTCTGTAGCCTCCGACATTAAGACCCACCATATTCATGGCCTCCTTGATAGGAATAGGGTTGGTTTCAATGAACAGAGCATTGATGAAATCAAGGTATTTCATCTGCATTTCTCTCGCTTTGTCTGTATCTCCGCTGATATATGCCATAGCCAGGTCATGAGTCTCCTTAGGCAGTATGTTTGCCAGTACCGAGATGACTCCTGCACCACCTACTGACAGAATAGGCAGGTTGATATCGTCATTTCCTGAATATACATTGAAGTTTTCATTGATAAGCTTGGCAAACTTCGAAACAAGGGACATATCTCCGCTGGCTTCTTTAATTCCTACAATATTCTTATGCTGACTGATTTCTGCTAATGCTTCGTATGTTATGCATACGCCTGTTCTTCCAGGTACATTATATACATATACAGGAATGTCAACAGCATCCGCAACCTGTGTAAAGTGATATACCATTCCTGCCTTGCTTGTTTTGTTGTAGTAAGGTGTTATAACCAGCAGCGCGTCTGCTCCCATCTCCTGGAACTTAAGGCTCTGCTCGATGGCCATCATGGTATTGTTGGAGCCGCTTCCTACGATTACAGGCACTCTGCCTGCAGCCTGCTCTATAACTATACGTGCTATCTCGTCCTCTTCTTTCATTGTAAGGGTAGGTGTTTCTGCTGTGGTACCAAGAGCAAGTATTGCATCAGTACCTTCTTCTATATGCCAGTCAACGAGTTCTCTTAATCTGTTATAATTTACGCTTCCATCTTCGCTAAAAGGTGTAATAAGCGCTACTATTGATCCTTGTATCATATCGTTAATTCTCCTTCTGATAAAACGCTCCCTTGGCTGTAATTGCTGCCGGGCCTTCCATAAATACATTCCCGTCATCTCCGAGCTCTATATTGAGGCTCCCCAGTGGCAGCTTCACCTCAGCTTTTCTGCCGCAGAGGCCATTGAGTTCTGCCGTAACCACCGATGCACATGCACCTGTGCCGCACGCCAGCGTCATTCCTACACCTCTCTCATATGTCATAAGCTCAAGCGTTTTATTATCTATAATCTTCACAAAATTCACGTTGGTTTTTTCTTTGAATATCGGATGATTGCAGATCTGCTCTCCGATGTTCTCAATGTCCATGGTTTCATACTCATCAACAAATACCACAGTATGTACAGTACCCATAAACAGGCTGCTGATCTCATATTCACCGCCGTCTGCCAGTTCCAGTTTCCGGTTGAGATAATTTTCTCCGTCATAGTCCACATTAACTGCAGCCGGGTCAAACACAGGTTTTCCCATATTTATCTTCACGAGGAAAGGATCGGTGGAAGTCACATTCACGACCATCTGTCCCGCAAGGGTCTGCACCGGATAAGTCTCCTCTCTGCATATGCCTTCTTCATAACAGAATCTCGCAAAGCATCTGATGCCGTTGCCGCACATCGGCGCACGGCTTCCGTCTCTGTTGAAGAACACCATCTCGAGTGCCGGGATTTCCCTGACGACAATAAGACCGTCAGCGCCTATCCCTGTATCTGCCTCGCATACCTCCTGTGCAAAAGCACTGTATGCTGCTATGCGCTGGCCTTCGGAGATACCGACCCTTTCACCCAGTGCCTGGGAAAGCTCGCTTTCCCTGACTATTATGAAGTTATTGCCGCATCCGTGATATTTTGAAAATAAAACCATACTGTTTCCTCTCTTACAGTTCCGTCCTACAGTCTGAAGGCTCTGCAGAGTGCAATCGCAGCCTTCAGCTTCTGATCCATCTCAACTGTAACTGAAATAGAGATTTCTGAAGTTGTGATATGATAATATCTGATGTCGTTTTCCGCCATAACCTGGAACACTTTGCTCGCAACACCGGAATGTGTCGCCATGCCTACGCCTACCAGAGAGATCATTGCCAGATTTCCTTCTCTGTCCACGATAATATCTCTGAAAACTTCCTGTCCGTCCAGCTCAGCCTGAAGTGCATCTCCCTGCTCCTTGCTGCAGCTGAAGGATACTGTGCATTTTCCGTCTGCAGCCATCTGCTGTGAAATCATATCCACGTTGATTTCAAGTTCTCCCAGAGTTCTGAAGCATTCTGCAACAGCTCTGCCGTCAGCCGGCACGTTTCTCAGTGTGAAAATGGACACTTCGTCCTGAATGCTCATGCCTGTAATCGGCATATCTTCTACTAACAAGTTTTCATTTATTATCATTTCTTTGCTCATGATGTATGTTCCTTTACTCTTATCT
>JBJESR010000024.1:0-5806 GCA_051882895.1 Lentihominibacter sp. | reverse complement strand
GGCACATAAAAAGGGCGCCGCCCTAACGAATATTATTCGTTAACGCGACAGCCCCATCTCGTTATAAGTTGTGTTTTTGGAAAATAATTTGTAATTTTATTTACATCATTATAATACTGCTGATATTTACGCTTTTCTAACAGTTTTTTTGTCAATAGGAATATATTTTATTGATTTTTGTCTTATATATGTTAAAATCAAACCATCTCAGACGTTTTTACCAAATATTTTTATACTTTTTATCATAATATATATGAACAAACTTGCTAATATTGTCGATTCACACGACAGAAAACTGAATAAACTCATGCAGTCGACAGAAGACTCTCTGGTTTCCTTTTCCATGATAACAGATGTGCCTGTCACCTTTTTTTCATCTGAGTGTGAGATATTATGGGAAGTCAATCATAATAAAAAAGTATGTCTGTCAAACAAAGAATACAACGATCCCGAATGCAGCTGTTTTTTTAACCTCAGATCAGCCATGAAGACAGCACACCAGCTTGGTGAAGTATATATTTATGTCTGTAATACCGGACTGACGAGTATGTGCTATTCACTGATATATGAAAATGATCTTATCGGATATTTTAATGCCGGTCCTATACTTATGGGAAAAAACAGAGCCCATACCATATCTCAGTTTTACAATAATGTATCAAAGGAGCTGACTGACCTGCCGATGCTTCTGACCATAACTGACGGAATGAAAATGTATACTCCACAGGAGGTTACATATCTTGCCAGACTTTTTTCTGATGCTTTCAGGTCAGCTTTCCAGCAGGGGAACGAATCTGTGGCAATCAGCTCTGTTGATGAAGATACCAGTGCCGGAGCAAAAATCATAGAAATCAAAAAAGATCGTATCCAGATGCAGTATCCTCTCGCTCTGGAGCAGAACCTTATCAAAGCTATAAAATCCGGCAGCTGTGAATCCAGCAGAAAGCTGTTTTCTGAATATCTTGGCGAACTGGCGGTTTTTGAAGGCGGCAACCTGTCAGTTCTGAAGCTGAGACTTCTCACATTGTTTGCAAAGCTGCTGAACACTACCCCGGATCATGACAGTATAGATCATCTGGAAACCATTAACAGTGCTGCGGCTTTCACAGAATTATCAAAAGCTGCTATCAGGATTGTCGATCTGACAGCACGAAACTACAGCAGCGGTGACAGCTATACAGGCGATTCCGAAATCGTTGCTGAAGCAATCGAATATATACACAATAATTTTACAAAAGAAATCAACCTGAACATAACTGCTGAAGCGATACATGTGAACAATACCTACCTGTCCACCCTTTTTAAAAAAGAAATGCATGTTTCCATCATTGATTATATAAACAATCTCAGACTGAAGCGCGCTGCAGAACTGCTCTCAGGCACCAACAGCAGCATTACAGAAATCTCTCTGTCCTGCGGATTCAAAGGCATGAGCCATTTTGCCAGACTGTTCAGCACAAAATACAAAGAGACCCCGCGACAGTACAGAAACTCTCACAGGGTCTGATAATACCAGTATTATAATTTCTCCCTTACCTTGAATGCATTGTATCCCAGGTAATCTTCATTGAGAAACCTCCAGAATTCATCTCTCAGATACTCCGGATACAGATGCTCAACATGCTCAATTTCTTCTCTTGACATGAATCTGACCTCCCTCAGCACCTGATGATCATTATCAAACTCAGGGTCTGCCCCCAATGCCAGTTCTCCGCCTTTAATCCTTCCCATGAAGAAATTCACGAATCGCTGTCCTCTTGCAGAAACCTCCTCAGTATGCCATATCAGCCTGTCTATTTCAACATCAAGCCCGGTTTCCTCTTTCATTTCACGCACTGCAGCAGCCATAGAGCTTTCTCCTTCCTCTATGCCCCCTCCGGGAACCATCCAGATATCCTTATCCTCATGGTGCTGCTTCACCATCAGTATCCTGTTTTCTTTATCAAGTATTACAACTCTTACTCCGCCTATCCACATAATAAAGCTCCTGCTATACCCATTATTATCATCACCTTTACAGGTTTTAACTTAAAAACTCCTACGAGAACAATCGACACTGCAAAAATTATCAGCGGAACGATATTAAAATAATCCAGTCCAACTGAAAATACCTGCTGTGAAAGCACCTGACCTTTTACAAGCACATTCTCACTGACATAAAACACCGCAGCAGCCACCAGTCCTATGGTAACCGGCCTTATTCCGATGAAGACGCCCTGAATTCCTCTGCTTTCATAAAACTTATCTATGAATCTGCACACGATCATAATCAGCACAAAAGAAGGCAGAGCAACTCCCAGTGTTGCAGACAGTGCTCCGGGAAAACCTGCATAATTGTATCCTACGAAGGTTGCAGCATTAACCGCTATAGGACCTGGAGTGACCTGTGACAGTGCCACAAGATCAGAAAAATCCTGCTGTGACATCACACCGAACTCCTGAACACTCTGAAAAATAAGAGGCAGCATAGCAAGTCCTCCACCGAATCCGAAAATTCCTATTCTGAAGAACATGCCGAACAGATAAAGATATATCATTTTTCTGCCTCCCCGGAATGGATCTCTTTTTCCTTTTTCCTCACAGCAGTATAATTATATATTATGCCTATCACTGCGCCGGCAAGCAGTGCAAACATGGCATTTATACCGAATATTCCTATGCAAATAAACGCAGCAATCGCCAATATCCACTGAAATGCTGATTTCAGTGACTGTCTGCCAAGCCTCACAGCAGTTACAAGAATCAGTCCGCATACAGCAGCTTTGACTCCGGTAAAAGCTCCTGCCACATACCTGTTGTCACCTATGGCTCCCAGTATAGTGACCGCCAGAATGATTATCACAAAAGATGGTGTAATCACACCTGCTGTTGCTGCTATCGCTCCACGCACTCCAGCTATTCTGCGACCGATATAAGTACCGCTGTTTATGGCGACTACTCCTGGCATTGCCTGGCTTATAGCTATACAGTCCAGCATCTCGTCTTCTGTAAGCCATCCTTTATCTTTTACAGCTACCTGCTGTATTTGAGGAATCATCGCTATACCTCCGCCGATAGTGAACATTCCTATCTTGAAAAACTCCCAGTACAGGCTTGCGTATTTCTTAAGGCTGTTCAGCTTTTTATCATTTTTTATTCTCATCAGTACTATTTTTCTTCTTTAATCGTCCTGAGAGCACGAGAAATACTGTCAGCAACTGTTATTTCTTCTTTCTCCGCATCTCTTCTCATTTTGTATTCAACGATACCGTCAGCAGCACCTCTTCCAACCGTGATCCTGATAGGTATGCCAAGAAGATCCGCATCCTTGAACTTCACTCCCGGACGTTCCTTCCTGTCATCAAGCAGAACTTCAGCTCCTTCTCTGAGAAGCTCCGTATATATCTGATCAGCAACCTCTGACTGCACTTCATCATCAGGTTTCATCACTGTTATTATCACATGATAAGGAGCTATCGACATAGGCCATATAATACCGTTCTCATCGTGATTCTGCTCTACTACAGCAGCAAGAGTTCTTGTAACACCGATTCCGTAGCATCCCATAACAATAGGATGGTCTTTCATGTTCTCATCTTTGTAGTAAGCACCCATTGATTCACTGTATTTCGTTCCAAGCTTGAACACCTGCCCAACCTCAATACCTCTTGCATGCTTTACAGGAGCTCCGCATACCGGACATGGATCTCCCTCTGCCAGAACCTTGATATCAGTAACGATATCTCCTTCGTAATCTCTGCCGTAATTTACATTGATAAGATGATAATCCTCCCTGCAGGCTCCGGCACAGAGGTTTCTGAGACCAGGAAGCTCACTGTCCACAACGATTCTGCAATCATGCAGCTTTGTAGGTCCTGTAAAGCCTCCCACACATCCTGTTGCCTCTGCCATTTTTTCCTCATCTGCGAATTCTATAGCATGCTCCGGTATATCAAGAGCATTGACAAGTTTAGTCATATTAAGCTCTCTGTCACCTCTGACGAAAGCTGCAACATATCCGTTTTCTTTTCCTTCATTATCATAGGTCACGAAAAGAAGAGCTTTTATAGTCTGATCCTGCCTGATTCCCAGAAAATCCGAAACCTCTTCTATCGTTTTAGTTCCCGGAGTATGCACTTCCTCCATTGGAAGCATCTCCACATCATTCTGAGGCTCAGCATCAACACATTCCGCTCTTTCTGTTGTAGCTGCCATTGAACACTTCTCACAGTATGCAATCTCACTTTCTCCCACTTCTGAGAGTGCTGTAAACTCATGGGAATTGCTTCCTCCTATTGCTCCTGTATCAGCTTCAACCGGTCTGAAAGTCAGTCCGCATCTTGTGAAAATCTTCTCATATGCAGCATACATCTCATCATAGCTCTTATCGAGGCCTTCATAATCCTTGTCAAATGAGTAAGCATCTTTCATTATGAACTCTCTGCTTCTCATGAGTCCGAATCTCGGTCTTGCCTCATCTCTGTATTTTGTCTGTATCTGATACAGATTAAGGGGCAACTGTCTGTATGAAGAAACATCATTTCTGACTATATCCGTGAATATTTCTTCATGTGTAGGTCCCAGACAGAACTCTCTTCCGTTTCTGTCCTTGAGTCTCCAGAGTTCAGGTCCATATGCGAACCATCTTCCTGATTCTTCCCAGAGCTCTGCCGGCTGTACAGCAGACATGTGAATCTCCTGTCCTCCCGCTGCATCCATTTCTTCTCTTATTATATCCTCGATTTTCCTCACTGATCTCCAGCCTAAAGGCATGAATCCGTAAACTCCTGATACAAGCTTTCTGATCATACCTGTTCTCAGAAGCAGTATATGACTAGGTATTTCCGCTTCATTGGGAACCTCTCTCAATGTTTTTAAATGCATCTTTGATAATTTCATCTGTTACCTCTCCTTACCTGTATATTGAGCACACTGCCTCTGCAGCTATGCCTTCTTCACGACCTGTAAATCCCAGTTTCTCTGTTGTTGTACCTTTAACATTCACCCTGCTTCTATCGATATCAAGCACCTTGGCTATATTATCTCTCATTTCATCAACAAACGGGCTTATTCTAGGTTTCTGGGCTATTACTGTCACATCTACATTTCCTATTGAATAAAAATTCTCTGCCAGCAGTTCCTTCACTTCGGAAAGAAGCACCAGACTTGATATTCCCCGGTATTTCTCATCAGTATCGGGAAAATGTCTGCCGATATCCCCGAGAGCTGCAGCTCCCAGCATAGCATCCATCAGTGCATGCACAAGTACATCGGCATCAGAGTGTCCCGCAAGTCCTCTGTCATGAGGGATTTTCACTCCTCCAAGTATCAGTTCTCTTCCCTGTTCAAATCTGTGTACATCAAATCCTGTTCCTACTCTGTTTTCCATTGGTAAATCTTCTTTAGTTGTTATTTTGATATTCTGATAGTCTCCATCAACAATTTCCACTTCATATCCGGCACGTTCAACAAGACTGGCATCATCAGTTCCGTAATATCCTTCACGCAAGGCTTTGTCATATGCGTCAATCAGGATAGACTTCCTGAATCCCTGCGGTGTCTGGACAGAAAAATAATGACTCCTGTCAACGCTGCGGCTTGACTCTCCGTCAATTTCTCTGACGCTGTTTTTCATTGCAACACATGCAACAGCAGCATCCTTCTCTGCAGTTGCTCTGATAACATTGCGTATCACATCTCCGCTTACAAAAGGACGCGCCCCATCATGAATCAGCACATAAGCTGTTCCGGGGCGTTTTCTGTTAAGTTCCTGGAGAGCGTTGTACACTGAATCCTGACGCTGCATACCGCCTTTGACAACAGCATC
>JBJESR010000023.1:0-5820 GCA_051882895.1 Lentihominibacter sp. | reverse complement strand
GCTGCGAATGCTGTCACAGTTGTTCCAACGCTCATTCCAAGCACCATTACCAATGCCATCAGCAGGCTTGCTAATTTTTTCGCGTGCTTCATTTTCTTCATTCCTTTCTCTCTCCTTTATATTTCCTCGCTCTAAAGTTTGGACCTAGTTGATTCGATGCCTTTTATGAAGACATCTGCGGGCGGGTGCCCGCATGCCGGGACGTGATGCCTGGCTGCCGGAATGTCTTGTTCTGTTTCTGGTGGCTTCCCGGCTATATATATCAACGGCTTTCCGGTCATCCCGGTATGCCGATTTTTGTCAGCGGCCATATTCTGAAAACTATTCTGCCTACTATCTGCTCCTCAGCCACACAGCCGATGGCTGAGCTTCTGGAATCCACCGAAGTTGAACGATGGTCGCCCAGTACGAAATATCTGTCCTCGGGGACCTGATACGGAAACTCCATGTCACATTCGCCGAGTGCCTTTTCTGTAAGATATGGCTCAGACAGCTCTGCTCCGTCCACGTAGACCGTACCGTCCTCCTTGATGTCGACCCACGAGCCGGGACCGGCGATGTACCGCTTCACCAGCAGCTTGTTGCCGTAATAGAAGGCGATGATGTCGCCTTCCTCGAAGCTGGAGCCTTTGACTGCCACCACAATCTGGCCTTCCTTGAAGGTCGGGGTCATGGAGGAACCGTATATCTGCAGGACCGGCAGCCACAAAGTTGCTACCAGCACCGCTATTGCCGCCACTATTATCAGGGCAGCCACGGTACTGCGTAAATTCCTGCCGTAGCGCCGTTTATACTTTTCTCTTTCCAGTTCCCTTTGCAGTTCGGGCAGCTCCGGAAACCTCTGATTCCTGTTTTGCATGTTTCATGTCCTTTGTGTCAGTCTGAAAGATTTCGTGCAGCGCTGTATATTCCTGATACATGGTGTCGATACGCTGGGAGACGCTGTTCCAGTAGTCGGTGACCTTTCGCTCTATCTCGCCGCATTTAAGTTCTGTGTGGCGGATGATCTCATTGGCGTGCTGTCGTGCGTCTGCTTCTATTTTCTGGCAGATTTCCTGCTGCTGTGAGGTGTGCAGTTTGATGTTCTCCAGGTACTGGCTGGCGGCATCCTCTGCTGCGGTGAACACGCCGTTTATCTTGAGGGCGGCGTTGGCGATGGAGCCGGCCTCGTTGATGGCGATCTCACGGCTCTGGAGCTGGGCTCTGGCTTCGGCCAGCTGTGCTTCCAGATCATCGGCGCGTTTTGTCTGTTCGATGAGAAGCTCCAGCAGTTCTGCCCTGGTCAGTTTCTGCAGATCGGTCTTGGCCATGGGTTAGTCCTCCCTCCTGCGCAGACGTGTTCTGTAAAGGATTGCACCTGCTCCTAGGATCAGGATGATTCCCGCAATGGTGAAAGGCAGGGTACCTATGCCACCTGTTTCAGGGAGGGCGTAGTACGCACCGTTTACAACTTCATTGTTCCAATCCAGTTCTTTTCCGTTTCCGTCAGTTACCGTTACTGATAATTCATCATAGGCAATTTCTATACTGTAATACTTATTTGGATCAACAGAATATCCATCCGGTGCCTTTGTTTCTTTCATAGTATATTTATGCCCTGATGGGATACCTGTAAAAGTTACGTTGCCGCTCGAATCCGACGTTGCTGTTAAATCCGTCACAGTAACTGCTTCTCCATTTCCACGGCATATGCTGCAATTAGCTGTATCGTGACTCAAAGTAAACTCTGCACCGCTGAGGAGTTCATCTTTATAATTAACCTTTTTGAAACTGAACTCTGACAGATATCCTTTTACCGATGGTATCGGAAATTCAACTTTTTTAACCTCTGATACTGTGACGTTGCCATCAATTGAATATATGTTACGATATTGCAACGTTGTAGTATCGTTTGTAGGATAAACTGTTCCCTCAATAAAACCATTATTTTCATTTTTAAGACGTACGCGATATACCAGCTGATATGTGTATGTAGTCGTAGTCCCGTCAGTTTTGCAAAGATATCCTGACTTCTTTAAATCCCAGCTTATGGCATTTTCCTCAACATTAAATCCAGCGGTGTTTTCACCATTTTCAATATGATTTCCTGTTAAATCGCCTTCTACCAGTGCTGGGGTTTTATTATAGAATCCAATGAATTCCACATTCTCAGCAGACCCGTTGACCGTCGGTATAGGGTCAGATGTTACCCAGTCAGCTTCAGCTGCTATTCCATTCGATTGTCTTATTACTTCAAAAATATTATCATAAGCACTGGACAGGCCTGCTGAATCTGTACTGTCGTAATAGTATCCGGAGCCTATGCTGTTTTTAAGCCAGTTCTTATATGCTTCAGTACTGCTGGCATCGCCGATCTCATAAGTGGTTCCCGTTCTGTCCACTACAGAATATCCACTGGCGCTTTCGCTTTGTGTGATATACTTCTGTATAGTCTGTCCTGCTACATCTACTCCTATAGAGAAAATTGTAGTGTCTGAATTTTTAATCTCTTCAGCCTTATTACGAGCTCTTATAGCCGCTTCATCACTGTAGCTTGTACCATACGTACATGGTTTATTGAGCACACGGTCGTGGAATCTTCCTGTTGAATCATACGGATCATAGCCTGAATAACCACTGCTTATATATGTAGTTGGAAAACCATCACTTAAGAAAATGATATACTTATTTTTATTCGTAACACCATTGAGCATATCACTAGCCATCGCCAGTCCTGCTTCCACATTTGTGAAACGTGAATGTGCATCTTTATATCCATCTGCATTGATAATACTTCCGGTCTGAGTGCGCATAGTGTTTTTTAAGGCATCAGCCTGTTCCTTCGCGCTGCATGACTGGAGCCCGAAAATCTGATGTGCATCTGTGTTAAACGCAACATATCCTACTTTACTAATGCCCTTACTATTATTCTTTACAAACTCGTCAAGAAATTCTTCTGCTGCAGTCATAGCTGCCGCATATCGTGTTACTCCTCCGAAATTACTGTTCATTGTATTGGAAATATCCATTACAATTACTACAGCCATATCTGGTTCTTCTGTTATTTCGCTGATATTCTGGGATGTCTGCACCTGCAGTGTTATGTCAAACACATTCTCCAGATCAGTACCAGAAATTGTCTTGCTTACGGAAACTGCACCGTCCTCCGAAGTATTAGTACCGCCTTTGTCCACTACCTGCTCATCGGAAGATTGTGTTGAAGTATCATCACTTCCATCCTCATCGACTGATAGTGACGCTGACCTGGCAGAGAATGTTCTGCTTTTAGCAGACTTGACAGAAGAGCTGTTATCATCACTGTATTCCTCAAACCAGCCACTGTCCTCCAGTTCTTTCCAGTTGTCTCCTACTGCAGGTTCGGCAATACTATCAGGATCAGTATTTTCTGAAACGGCCTCTTCTTTGTCTTCTGTATCAGCTGAATTTTCATCGCCATCTGTATTTCCCGCCGATTTGGCAGTCATATCACCTGATGCCGTCTCAAAACATTCATCCCCGTGGGTATGGGCGAGGACCTCTGGTTTGCCGCATGTCAAATCACCGGACTCGTCGTAGCAGTCCTCTGTGTGGGTATGTAATTCAGCTTCCTCCGGTGATACGGCGTTCAGCGGGCAGATGAGCCTGCCGCTGCTGTCGTAGCAGCTTTCCTCGTGCTCATGGATGACATAGTCAGCTTTGCCGCAGACCAGTTCCTTTTCACCATCGGCATTTTCCTTATAGCAGCTGTCATCGTGCTGGTGCACGGTGTACTGGCAGTTCAGAATTTTCGCCTGCCCCTCCATAGTAATGGCCGGCCTTATCAGCATGAAAGCAGTAAAGGCTACAACCAGCAGACCCATTACCGCGATAAGCCTGTATAATTTATTTCTGTTATTTCTGCGTCTGGTAAATTCCGCAACACGCTCCGACTGACGATCCATACAGCGCCTCCTTAATAACATGAATTAATAACACGAAAATCCCCGCTGCCATCACATCATCTGACGCAAAAGCGGGACGAAGCGAATGTCAGCAGGACGGTTCTGAGATTATTATCATTTTCAAGAAATATCGTATATATATTAATTATCTGTCAAATATCTGCTGATGCGGTACTGCACATACGTTATATCCGCATTTAGATATGTTTTGTATAATATTCTACAATGATAAAATACACCTACATATTATATGCAGTCAAGCTTTTTGTGGCTGATTTGTAGCTATTTTGTGACGTTTTTGCAACTATTTTACGATGGGTTTGCAAAGATTTTACATTTATGCATAAATATTTATTTTTTATGCGATTTTATTCAAAAAAAAGAAACCGGGTTCCGGCGGTCACAGGCTGGCGATTTTAAAATCACCGTCAGCCTGAAGTGCAGCCAGGGCTGCATCCGCCGAAATCCGGTCAGCAAAACTGATTTACATATTTATTATCCCTGATAGCTCTGTGCGAACTCCAGTGCAAGCTTCACAGTGTTTTCGAGATCATTCAGATCCACTGTTCCCACTGCGGTGTGCATATATCTCTGAGGTATGCAGATACCGCCGGCGAGATATCCTTTGCCTGCGAAAGCTGACGACCACGCATCAGTACCGCCTCCGGTGAATACCTCACGCTGATACGGGATACCGTTCTTTTCCGCTGTTTCAATTATTGCGCTTGTGAGCTTGCGGGGAACGTTATTGCCTGTAGCACCCAGCACAGGATCCCAGTCGTAGAACTTGACTCCCGGGCCCTTGCCCATGGACTGGGAACACTGTCTTGTCTCAATGCCCGGTACATCACCTGTTATGGTGACATCAAGCGCAATCATGACATCCGGATCGATATTTGCCATCATAGGGCCGCCGGATCTGATGCCGACTTCCTCCTGAACGCTGCCCACCATTATCAGTGTGCATTCAGGCTGCTGCCCTTTGAGTCTCCTGAGCATTTCCACCATCACAGCACAGCCTGCACGGTCATCGACAGCCTTGCCTGTGTAATATCTGCCATTGTTGATAACATATCCTTCACGCGCAAAGGTCATGTAATCTCCCGGTCTGATGCCGAGGGCTTCGGTTTCTTCACGGCTGTCAGTACCTACATCCAGGAAAAGGTCCTCGATTTTCTGCACCTTCTCGTGATCCTCCTCCGTCATGATATGAGCAGGCTTGGAACCGGTCACGCCTCTGACAAAACCGTTTTTTTCGGTTTTGACGATCATGTCCTGATTCACTGCCATTCTGTCATCGTGGTAGCCTACCGGCAGGAATCTGATGAAACCTTCATCCTCTATGTAATTGATGATAAAGCCGATCTCGTCCATATGTGCGGAAAAAAGGATTTTCCTGTCTCTGTTTTTACCGTATTTTATGAAATACTGGCATCCCAGAGCGTCCTCCATATGTTCGTCATAAAGGCCTTCCATTTCCTTCCTGAGCACTTCTGCCACATTTTCCTCATCTCCGGAAACTCCGAAAGCGTTGTCTAAATTATACAAAGTCTTAAGCAAAGTATTCTCGCCCATTTTACACCTCTTAAAAATTTCTTATAATACGAATCCTGTTATGAGATAAAGTATTACCGAACCGCCTGCTGCTATAAGAGCATACGGCAGTGTTGCCAGCATCAGGTTGACGCTCTTGATCTGAACGCCCTGTGAGCACATGATAACTCCGTCCCCATAAAGGCATGTGTTGCTTCCGAATGCAGCGCCTGAGAAAACTGCTGCTGATACGAGGATCGGGTCAACACCCATAGCGTTGGCGAGAGGGATAACCAGCGGCATGATGATAGCAGCCAGATCCCAGAAACATCCGGTAGCATATGCATAGATGCCGCATACGATAAAT
>JBJESR010000022.1:0-5843 GCA_051882895.1 Lentihominibacter sp. | reverse complement strand
AAAATGCAGAGATAAAATAACACGGGAAAAATGTTATAAACATCAGAAAACAATAATAATTTGTTTTTTTATGGAAAGTATTGAAAAAAACTGTAAGGTGTGATAGTATGATTTCACTAGTTTTACTATCACCCTTGCAGTTTTTATTTCGGGTGAGAAAGAAACTTTGATTCTCTGGAGAGCCTCTAATCGAGCGCCGAAGGTGTAAGCATGTATCTGTGGTACAAGCAGGCTGATACATGTGATCTCTCAGGCAAAAGGACAGAGCAGATAGTTTTATATTATTTGTGTCCTCTCTGGAAAGTCGATAAAATGTATCGGCTTTTTTATTATTTTACACAGGAAATATGGTTTTCAGCATTTCCTGCATGCCGGCGGAGTTCTGATATAAAAGGCCGAGCTGGCTCTGGTATTTTTCATTTTTTATTTAGGAGAAGGAGAAGTAATTATGGAAAGTTTCACGTTATTTCTAGAAAAAATTGATGGTATAGTATGGGGAGTTCCTCTTATTGTACTCATCATGGGTACTGGTATCTATCTGACTATCAGACTGGGTGTTCTCCAGTTCAGGAAGCTGGGAAAGGCTCTTAAATACATGGTACATAATGAATCAGATGGAATCGGTGAAGTAACAAGCTTTGGTGCTCTTTGTACGGCAATGGCTGCAACAATCGGTACCGGAAATATTGTAGGTGTTGCCACTGCAGTAGTTGCAGGCGGTCCGGGAGCACTGTTCTGGATGGTTCTCGCAGCGTGCTTCGGAATGGCAACCAAGTATTCAGAAGGAGTTCTTGCCGTAAAATACAGAGAAGACAGAGGAAACGGCAGATTCCTCGGAGGACCTTTCTACTATATCGAAAAAGGTATGGGTAAAAACTGGAAATGGCTTGCCAAACTGTTTGCATTATTTGGCGTAGGAGCCGGACTGCTTGGAATTGGTACTATTACTCAGGTTAACGGTATTGCTTCTGCAACACAGGGATTTTTTGATCCGAATTCAGAGCATATGGTAAGCATCTTCGGTGCTGAGTATTCAATCGTCACTGTTATCACAGCAATCGTAGTTGCAGTTCTCACAGCTCTGGTAGTAATCGGCGGACTGTCAAGAATCGCAAGCGTAACAACTATTGTTGTTCCTTTCATGGCTATTGCTTATGTTGCTATATGTATAGTCATTCTTATTTATAACATCAGAGAGATCCCTGAGGCTGTAGTGACTGTTGTACAGAGTGCGTTCGGTCTCAGAGCCATGGCAGGAGGTGCTCTTGGTGCATTACTGCTGGCAATGCAGAAGGGTGTTGCAAGAGGTATATTCTCCAATGAAGCAGGTCTGGGAAGTGCACCTATAGCTGCAGCTGCAGCTCAGACAAAGGAACCTGTAAGACAGGGACTGGTTTCGATGACAGGTACTTTCTTTGATACAGTAATCATCTGTACAATGACAGGTCTGACAATTATGGTTTCAGGAGCTTATGATGTTGCGATTGCTGAAGGCCTTGAAGGTGTTCAGGTTACATCAGTCGCATTCGGTGATGGTCTTCCATGGGCAAGAAGCGTAGGAAGTGCTATACTGATGATAGCACTGGCATTCTTTGCATTCACTACTATCCTCGGATGGGACTACTACAGTGAAAGATGTCTTGAATACTTATCAGGCGGCAGAATGAAGGCGGTAACAGTTTACAGATGGCTGTACATACTGGCAGTTCTTATTGGACCGTTCCTTACAGTATCGGCAGTATGGACTATCGCAGATATCTTCAATGGTCTTATGGCTATTCCTAACCTTATTGCTCTGCTTGCACTCAGTGGTGTCATTGCAGCTGAAACAAAGAGTTATTTTGACAGGCTTGATACAGGTAAGATAAAAGGTTAACAGCAGACGAATAAATCTCATAATAAACGTAAAAAATGACTGGAGCTGTGTTATACAGCTCCTTTTGCTGTCATAAGCATTCATATGCAGGCATATAAATTATTAAACGAACAGAAAAGGGGGAGCTTGTATGCTTAATACAGCGGATATAAGGAACAAGGAGGTCATAAATATATACGACGGGAAGAGTATGGGTTTTGTGTGTGATATAGAAATAAATCTCAAAGAGGGTCGTATTGATGGTATAGTGCTTCCGGGAGATAAGAGCTTCATGAAGTTGTTTGGACGGGATACCAGTGATTTCGTAATAAAGTGGAAATATGTCAGAACAGTGGGTGATGATGTGATTCTTGTGGACGTGCCGCCGATAATCGAATGATATTAAATACACAAGGAAGTTCAGTAATGCTTGGCAAAAAACACTATATGTAGTAAAATTATATCGTGTAGTAAACTTGTATCTGTGTTAAGGAGGGTTGGTTATGAAATGCCCGTATTGTGAAAACGAAGACAGCAAGGTTATAGATTCCAGACATACAGAAGATGGACATGCTATAAGAAGAAGGAGAGAATGTGAAGCTTGTGGGAGAAGATTCACCACTTATGAGAAAGTGGAGGAAATGATCCTCATGGTGATAAAAAGAGACGGAAGGCGTGAAGCTTTTGACCGGAACAAGCTGCTGAACGGAATAATCAGAGCCTGCGAGAAGAGACCTGTTTCGCTGGCATCAATGGAGAAAATTGTTGAAGAGATAGAACGCGGTCTTAACAATATGATGGAAAAGGAAATCGAAAGTACTTTTATAGGTGAACTGGTGATGGAAAGACTGAAAGACCTTGATGAAGTCGCATACGTCCGCTTTGCATCAGTATACAGACAGTTTACTGACATAAACACTTTCGTTTCAGAAATAGAAAAACTGCTTACCAACAGAAAAAACTGACAGGAGTGACAGGATGAAAGAGATTTTCAGGGTAGCAATTGACGGACCAAGTGGTGCAGGAAAGAGCACCATAGCCAGATTGATTGCTTCAGAACTGGGTATAGATTATATTGATACCGGTGCTATGTACAGAGCCGTCGGTTACAAAATGAAACTGCAGGGCATTTCTGCAGAGCAGACGCAGAAGCTTCAGACCATGCTTGACAATACAGATATTGATTTTGTAAATGGTGATATAATTCTGGACGGAGAGGTTGTTAATGATAAAATAAGGACTTCGGAGATTTCTCAGATGGCATCAGCGTGTTCTGCACTTCCTGAAGTAAGAGCGAAACTGGTGGATATACAGAGGAAGATGGGAGAGCGCAAGAGTGTTATAATGGACGGCAGGGATATCGGAACCAATGTGCTCAAGGATGCGGAGTACAAGTTCTTTCTGACAGCATCAGCAGAAGAAAGAGCCGGACGGCGTTACAGAGAGCTCATCGATAAAGGAGAAAAAATAACCTGTGAGGAAGTGCTGAGGGACATAATACAGAGAGATCATAATGACATGACGAGAGAACTGAACCCTTTGACAAAAGCTGACGATGCTGTGGAGATTGACTCGACAGGTCTCAGCATAGAACAGGTGACAGCTCGCATTTTAACAGAGATAAAATAATCAGGTATCATTATATATAGCGAAAAGTATAAGAACTCCACTGCATGTAAAAAATATATGCGGAGGAGTTTTTTTATGGATATAATGAAGAAAAATCTGAAGCGTATACTTGTTATGGCATCTGTAATACTGCTGGCTCTGGTATTCAGGCTGGCATATATTCAGGTATATGGAAGTGATGATCTGTCTGCTGCAACGCGGGCACAATCCATGATAGCGCTTAAGGGCAGTAATACGAGGGGGATGATATACGATAGAAACGGGCAGCCTCTTGTCGCTGACAGTAAAAAGTATATTTATATAATAAAAGAAGATGAATTTGATGTTCATGCTGAGAAACTGCTCCGGAAGCTGTCAGCTGAAGAAGTAGGGTCAGATAATGAAGGATATCGTGTGTATTCATCAGAGCATTATAACCGCAGCTGCGGCAAGTCGCTCATTGAGAACAATAATGCCTATATCCTGCAGGCATCTGCAAGATACAGTGATGACCAGCTGGCGAAACACCTTATAGGATATGTGAATAAAGAAGACAACTCCGGTGCAGCAGGACTGGAGCTGATGTGCGATGACCAGCTTTCTGCCCTGAATCGGAGAGTATACGCTGTTGCAGATGTGGCAGGGAACATACTTCAGGGCAGAGGTCTTGTAATAGCTTCTGATGAAAATGATGATTCTATTATCACAAAAGGAATAAGAACTACGATCGACAAAGAAATACAGTCGGCAGTAGAAAACATAATAGAAGCAGAATCCAGTCCGTGTGCAGCTGTAGTGATGGATGTGAAGACTGGAGGAATACTGGCAATGGCATGTACACCTGAATACGATCAGGAGAATATCCAGCAGTATCTCAATGATGGTGGTGATGAGCTCATCAACAAGGTGACCCAGGGAGAATATCCTCCGGGTTCAGTTTTCAAGATCGTCACGGCCGCTGCTGCATTGGAGAATGGAGTGGATATAAGCAGGAAGTACGAATGCAGCGGTTCTGTGAAACTGGGCGATATTGAGATAGGCTGTGAAACCGGTGGCGAAGAGGGCCACGGGACGATCGGACTTGAAGAAGCTTTTGCACTGTCATGTAACAGTTTTTTTGTGCAGCTGGGTATGGAAACAGGAGCAGACAATATTATCAGTACAGCTGAGAAATTAGGACTGGGGCAGAAAATTCTCAAAGGTTTTCCTCAGGAAAGCAGCGGGCATCTGATGGATGCTGAACAAAGATATGGTACAGCTATCGGCAATCTTTCGATAGGTCAGGGGCAGACTCTGACAACACCGCTTCAGATAGCTGTAATGACAAATTGTATTGCATCAGGCGGGATAAACAGGGATGCACATCTGCTGATGTCAGATGAAGAAGAAAACAGGCAGGTTATATCAGAAAATACTGCTGAGGCAATTGGAGGGATGATGAAAGCGGCATCTTTGTATGGCACCGCATCATCTCTTGATCTGAAAACGGACACAGGTGATGTGAAGGCAGCTGTAAAAACCGGTTCTGCTGAATATGGCATTTCGGGGGAAAACAGCAGTCATGGATGGATAACGGGATATACACCTTGTGATGAACCAGAGTTCACCATAACGGTATTCGTTGAAAACGGAGGTTCCGGTTCGCTTTCGGCAGGTCCTCTGTTTGAGAAGATCATAAAATATCTTGAAGAGTCGGGCAGCTACAGCAGACCGACCCTTGCATAGAAGAATCAGGAAGGAAGAGCGGCTCTCATTTTTTCAATAGCCTTTTTTTCTATACGGGAAACGTAGGACCGGCTTATACCGAGAATGGCAGCGACTTCCCTCTGGGTTCTGGGAACCCTGCCAAGTATTCCGTATCGGTGAATAAGTACCAGTTTCTCTCGTTCGGACAGTACTTTATTCATGGTATTTATCATCTGCTGAACCTGTATTTTCAGGCTTATGTCATCTGCTACCGCATCAGGTTCGGTGCCGAGAATATCATTCAGGCTTATTTCATTGCCATCTTTGTCCGTTCCTATTGATACATTCAGAGAAACTTCAGAAGAATTTTTCTTTGATGCTCTGATACTCATAAGGATCTCGTTTTCGATGCACTTCGCTGCATATGTCGCCAGTCGTACTGACCGGCTGCTTCTGTATGTATTAACTGCTTTGATAAGACCTATAGTGCCGATGGAAATAAAATCATCCATTGTATGACTCTGGGATGAATATTTCTTGGCAATATGAGCTACAAGTCTGAGATTTCGCTCAATCAGTATTTTTTTCGCTTCCTCATCTCCATTTTCGTACTGTTCAATGTAGTATTTTTCTTCTTTGTCGGACAGTGGTTTCGGAAATGAAACGCTCATTTATGTATCCCCCTCTATAGATT
>JBJESR010000021.1:2138-5873 GCA_051882895.1 Lentihominibacter sp. | reverse complement strand
ACAGGAGCAGCGGAGGCGACAACAGATGAGCTGCTGTCTCTGGATCTTCCGGAGGCTGATATGACCTGCGACTGGGTTATCGACAATAAGAACTATACAATAGAACTCAGGAACGGCGATACTGCAGCAGATACAGTAACTGCTGCGGAGAACACTGAAACAGCGGTATCCAAGCAGAAATCTCTGAAACATAGTGCGGAGGGCACATATGAAGTTATCGGATGGAAAAAAGCTGACAATGTGGTTAATGCTGAATATGTGGCTGCCAACTCGCCAAAGAACAGCAGAGGAGAAGCAGGAAGGGTACACGGAGCTTCAGCAGACCCTGCTGATCCGTCTGAACCTGCAGCCCCTTCATTTACTCCGGTGGTGACCGGTGACAGCAGAGTACAGGGCTTTTACAACGGAGCAGCATCTCTTGACCTGGAACTGGCAGGAAGATACAATTCTGATGCAATGAATGCTGACGGCGGCAGCCTGGAAATCGTTGATTACAATGATGCTAACGGATTCGCATATGCTGTAAGCGGAGTGAAGGGCAAGGTAATTGCCGTAAACATGAACGAAAGCATCAGTGGCGAAAAAGTGAAAACTCTGGAAGAAAAGGAATTCGATCTGAAGGAAGCAATCGAGAAAACTCTGGAAGGATTCACCTATGGTGATATAACATCAGTGGCAGTATCACCGGATGGAAAACATCTGGCCGCGGCAGTGCAGGCAGATGCAAACGGTGATGCCGGTGCAGCGGCACTTTTCACTTGCAGTAATGACGGCTCCATTGAGCTTGTTTCAGCTGTAAGAGTTGGGGTTCAGCCTGATATGGTGACTTTCGCAGATGATGAGACAATACTCACAGCTGATGAAGGAGAGCCTAGAGAAGGTCAGAGCAGTGACCCTGAGGGCTCGGTTTCAATAGTGAAGGTTTCAGGAAATGAAATGGCTGCGACATCAGTATACTTTGACAAATATGATTCACAGCGTGATGAGCTTGCAGCGGCAGGTGTCCTCATTCAGAAAGGAATAGAACCATCAAAGGATTTTGAACCTGAGTATATTGCAGTATCAGGTGGGAAAGCATATGTTTCACTTCAGGAGGCAAATTCAATTGCAGTTCTTGATATAGCTGCTGAGGATTTTACAGGAATATACCCGCTGGGACTTCAGGATTACTCGCAGACAAAGGTGGATCTTGAGAAAAATGATACGGTTGAGCTGAAGAATTACGATAATGTTTATGGAATAAAGATGCCGGACGGAATAGCAGTTAAGGTAATAGGCGGCAGGACATATGTTCTTACAGCTAATGAAGGTGACAGCCGAGCTGACTGGCCTGGAATGGACAATGAGTCAGAAGGAAAGACATCACCGACCGGCAGCGTGACACTGGATTCAAAGGTAGTATGGTTCAACGCATCAATGTGGGATGGTCTGGATGACAGTAAAGCATATGTTTTCGGAGGCAGATCATTTTCGATGTATGAAGTGACTTCCGACGGACTCAGACTTGTATACGACAGTGGAAGCAGCCTTGAAGAAGTCACAGCAGAGAAGCTTCCGCAGTATTTCAACTGCTCTAATGATAAGACTTCGCTGGATAACCGTTCCGGCAAGAAAGGTCCTGAGCCTGAAACCGTGACGACCGGCACAATAGACGGCAGGACATATGCATTCCTGGCAATAGAGCGTATAGGCGGAATAGCAGTCTATGACATCACATCGCCTTCCGGTGCCAAATTTGTCAACTACATCAACTCACGTGAATTTGATGAACCGATTCAGGGTGATGTTTCACCGGAAGGACTGAAGTTCGTATCATCTGTTAAAGGCAGCAATGGAAGTCCTGTCATCATGGCAGCCTGTGAGGTATCGGGAACTCTGGCTGTATACAGTTGCAGTGCAGTAAAAAAACAGGAACCGGAACGAATAGCGATAAAGTCAGTGAAGCTTTCATATACAAGCTGCACATATAACGGTAAAACAAGGACACCTTCTGTAACAGTAAAGGATGCGTCAGGAAAGACCTTGAAGAAGGACAGAGATTACACTGTGACTTATCAGACAGGAAGAAAATATGTAGGTAAGTACAAGGTTACAATTAAGGGAAAGGGCAGTTATACCGGCAGTAAAACTGTATACTTCAGAATTAATCCGAAAGGCACCTATGTAACCGGTCTCTGCAAAGGAAAGAAAGCGTTTACAGTAAAATGGAAGAAGCAGTCAGTGCAGACCAGTGGATATCAGATAAGATATTCAGCTTCATCTTCAATGAAAAACGCGAAATACTATACAATAAAAAGTACAAAAACAACGTCAAAAACAATCAGTAAGCTTAAATCAGACAGGAAGTATTACGTTCAGGTAAGAACGTACAAGGTTGTTAAGGGTGACAGATATTACTCCTCATGGAGCAAAATGAAATCTGTAAGAACCAGATAACAGCAGGACACACTCTTTAAATGAAACTCCTATAAGGGAGGGGCACCGCTCAGATAAGGGAACCGTATCAACGGAGGACCTTCAGTGCGGTGCCCTTTTCATTTAATCTTGCAGACCTAAGCCTTTTATATTGGAATCCAAATATGTGCAGAATAGTCTCATGTTATTAGAGAGTTGCACATTTATTTTGTTGAGTCGGTTTTTATGTGGGGTATGTTGATAGAAATGAAGCTTAAACGTAGGTAAAAGCCAGAAGAACAGCTCTATTTTACAATTATACACAATTAATTAAACTCAGAAATAATAAAATGTGTAACTATCATTGTTCCTAGTTCAATTTTACACTATTAGGTGTGGCCTTTCATAAATTATACCCAACAGGGGTATAATTATTATTGGAATAATGCCGTACAATTTTTTCTGGTTTATGAGGTACTGTCCTGAAAATCAGAAAGTACGCTTTCCGACTTGCCATAACAGAAAAAATCTGTCATAATAAATTGGTAGCACCAATTTGCAGCGCTCAGCTGCAATCAGCATAGCAAGAAAGAAGGCGTTAATTTGAAGTACATCAGACAGTTCGGTATAATACTCATAGTATCGTTTGCAGGAGAAATACTCAGCGAACTTCTGCCCCTTCCGGTACCGGCCAGCATATACGGCATAATACTGATGCTGATATGTCTTGGCACCGGAATCATCAAAGTCAGGGATATCAGAGAGACCAGTGATTTTCTTATCGAAATCATGCCGCTGCTTTTCGTTCCTGCCGCAGTGGGACTGCTGGATTCATGGCATATACTGAAGCCGGTGTGGATCCAGTACATAACAATAACTGTAGTGACGACATTTTTAGTAATGATAGCTGCAGGCCGGGTGACCCAGGCGGTGATCCGCCATTCAGCAAAGAAAGAAGGTGGCGGCAATGCCTGAGTTTTTCGAGACATCGGTGTTTTTCGGAGTTTTCATAAGTCTGATTTCATACGGCATAGGAACACTTCTCAATAAGAAGCTCAAGCTGGCAGTTTTCAATCCGCTTTTAATTGCAGTGATAATAATAATCGCTGTGCTTGTCCTGCTGGATATAGATTATGAAACCTACAACGAAGGCGCGAAATACATAAGCTACCTGCTTACTCCGGCAACAGTGTGTCTGGCGGTACCCCTCTATGAACAGTTCGAACTTCTCAGAGAACACCACAAGGCGGTGATTGCAGGCATCGTGGCCGGAGTTGTAACAAGTCTCTGCAGCATACTGCTGTTTGCTGTTATTTTCAGTCTGGACAGAAGCAGCTATGT
>JBJESR010000021.1:0-2038 GCA_051882895.1 Lentihominibacter sp. | reverse complement strand
ATGAGCAGCCTTTCTATTGTGGTCGCCGGACTGTTCACTGTAATAGGCGCCGGCATTTTCGCCAACCTGCTTTAACGGAGGATTAAAATGCAAAAGGAACGCAGAGAATACAGCAGGGTAGTGGATCACATTTACACTCTTATAGAAACCGGTCAGCTTACGGTAGGCTCTAGACTGCCTGCAGAGCGGGCACTGGCAGAAGAACTTTGTGCAGGGCGCAATTCTGTCCGCGAGGCTCTCAGAATGCTGGAAAACATCGGGCTGGTAGAAAGCCGGCAGGGGTCAGGCAATTATATTGCCTGCAATCCGTCGGCTTCCATTTCTGAGGCCATAGATATGATGCTGCTGCTGAAGCAGACGACAGTTGAGGAAGTATGTGGCTTCAGACGCAGTATGGAAAAGGCTGTGTGCCTGGAGGCAATGAGGAATGGGATTTCGCCGGAGCTGTCCGACGAAATAGAAAAAGTGCTGTCAGAACAGGCGGCAGCATCTGAGCCTGCAGCCCAGATCGAAACAGATCACAGCTTTCATTATGCTCTGATAAGAGCATCGGGAAATCAGATGTGGATATGCATATCTGAAGCAATAATAAACGTATACCGCAGATGGATCGAAAAGGTCATCCTCAGAGCAGATGAAACGATCAAAGAGGAGCTGAGGGACAGTCACAGGGAAATATTCGAAGCGATAAAGAGAAGAGACAGAAATGCCTGTGAGAAAGCGATTGACCGTCATTATGATATTGCAGATCGTGAACTCAGGCTTGCTGATGATGTAAAGTGAACAGAATCTGCCAACTTGTATTTTCGCCGGAATGTAATAGAATTATATAAACAGATTTTTATATGATTCTGAAGCCAGGGAGGTAATAGAATGGAAAAACTTATGGAATTTCTCAAAGAAGCCAGACCATGCTTTGTAGCTACAGTTGATGGCGATGAGCCTCGTGTGCGACCACAGGGATTTGTGATGGAATACGACGGCAGATTATGTATGTGTACTGCGGATGAAAAGGAAACCTCAAAACAGCTGAAGAAAAACCCTAACATTGAAATTGCGGCATGTCAGGGCACTAAATTTGTGCGTGTGCGCGGCAAAGCGGAATTTTTCGCTGACAGCAGTGCCGCAGACAAAGCTCTGGAAATGATGCCGGCTCTTGCACAGATGGTCAGACCGGGAAAGTTTGAAGTGTTTGCGATAGCTGATGCTGTTGCTGTTATCGCAGATCTGGCCACCGGCGAGACGGAGCGGACAGAACTGTAACAATTCAGTATGGAAGGGCATCAATATGAAGGGCCCGTCTCATGACTGAATGGGGCAAGCCCTTCATTTATCAGGTAATTGGCTGCCTGTATCTCATCTTCAAGAAGTCTGAAAACAGTCGGCTGCAGGAAGATGCTGCCTGCGCCGTCTTTTTTCAGACTTTCTGTTATATACAGCAGCAGCTGCGGACGTATCCTGATCTGAGCAGGGTCTTTTTTTATGCTTTCGATAAGCTCCATCAGGTCAGGCTTTTCACCAGGCAGAACCATAGCTGCAAGTTTCACGTTCAGAGCTGAGTTCAGATCATCATGGCTATATGCCGTGCACGGATCGAGCTTCAGAATGCATGCGGCAGCATCGGCACCTTCAAGCTGATGTTCTGTAAATTCACCTTTTCTGAATGCATACTTTATCCCGTCAAGCCGTCCGAATTCTTTCATTGTGTCAAGATATCCCAGCTCCATTATTCTTGAAGTGTTCTCCTGATCAAAAACCAGGAAATTTCCCAGATCGTGAGGGCTTCTGATAAGATGAAATTCATCACTCGCTTCACGTGCGTTTTCCATAGTGTCTTTCCTGATTGTGCCGGCTGCCTGCAGATCTACTGCTATTATCGAATCAGCACCCTTCTGCATAGCCATTTCCACCGGCATGTTGTCACGATATCCTCCATCTATATATAGCTTATCTCCTATTATGCATTTCTGAACAGCGGGAAAGCATGATGCACTTGCCATGATATAATCCGCCAGCTGACCCTCGGGAATATCTTCGA
>JBJESR010000020.1:0-5889 GCA_051882895.1 Lentihominibacter sp. | reverse complement strand
CTGCAATCAAGGACGGCAACAGCAATGCCACATTAAAGGTTGATAATGTAATGGAACCCGACAAAGGCACAAGCTACAATGTCATCGGTAAAATCAAAGGGAAATCATCCGATCAGCAGATCATCGTGTCAGGTCATTATGACATATATTTCAACGGCTTCCAGGATGACAGCTGTGCCATCGGTCTCGTTTTGGCAATGGCCAAGGCAATGAAGGATTCAGAATATACTCCTGAAAACGATATTGTTTTCGTGGCTCACGGCTCAGAAGAATGGGGTGCTATCGGAAGCCAGTTCGACTGGACTACAGGCGCCTGGGAAATGATAAACAACGCTCACCCGGAATGGGCAGAGAAAACCATCGCAATGATCAACTTCGAACTGCCGGCGTTCTATGACGGCAAGGAGCAGAGCCAGATCAGCTGCGTTCCCGAATTCTCCGGCATCGTAAACAGCCTCGTATCAGAATCAGGTCTTCTGGCTGCACCGGCTGACGATATCTATCCTGAAGGCATCAGCGAAACCTCAGTGGACTCCAATACCATGGAAGACGGTGTTTCATACCGTGCAGCAGGAGTACCTTATTTCATCAATCTGCCTGGAACACAGGACGGTGACAAAGGCTGGATACAGCAGCGCTACCACACCGTTGCAGACGATAAAGATACATACAATGCAGATGTTATGACCACCAATCTCAATACATACGGCACTCTGGCAATCTATCTTGATCAGACACCTGCACTGCAGCTTGATCTTACAGCAACCTGCGACGACATCGATGAAGCACTCAACGAAGACATCGCCAAAGCTGCAGGAGCCGACATTGATGCATACAAGAAAGCCTCTGCGAAGCTGAGAACAGCAGCCGAAGCACTCAACAAGAAAATAAGCGATATAAACACAAGATACGAACAGGCTGTCAAAGATGGTGCATCAGAGGATGAGCTGTCAGCTATCAGAGCAGAAGGAACAGAGCTCAACAAGCAGACTCTGGAAGCCTTTAAATATGTTCAGGATAATTTCATCGGCATCATTCTTACTTCTGATATCGTGATCAAGCATGTTCCATATCAGAACAACATCGATGTTATTTCAGGCGTGACAGCAGCCCTCGAAAAAGGTGAGCTTTCAAGTGAAGACGAAACATCAGGAGCTCTGGATCTGGCATGGCAGATCAACGGAGGAGCTGAATACGGCTATTACAACTTCAGTCCTGAAACCAATGATGCTTCCCACAAAACTCTGCTGGAAGAGACAAACAAGGGCAATGTTTTCTGGGGAACCGGTAAAGGCTCAGTACTTGCTGACACCAGCGAGGCAACCATGTCCGTGCTCGGCAAAGCCGCTGCAGCAGCTGAAGGTGAAGATGTCTCATACGATGACGAAATCGCAATCTACAATGATGCCGTATCGTCACAGCAGAAGGAACTGGCCAAAGCCATGAAGGCCGAAACAGAAGCAATGATAAAGCTTGCAGAACTATTAAAATAAACTCCATTTAATCACATATCACTTATGCCGCATCGGATACATGCTGCCGATGCGGCATTTTACTATGCACTGGACCATATGTACCACTAGCCTCACCCGGCATCTGATACCATCCGGTATATTCAAATGGCCTTGCTGGTCAATTGCACACAGCCCTGTCCCGATATATCATAAGCTCCGGAAAACGAATTTCAGACACAGCAGACACAGCAAAGTGACTTTGGGTTCGGCAACAACTTCCCGAAGTTATTTTGCCTGCATGTCAGCTGCACGGGCAACCTTATGAAAGGCATATCACAACAATGAATCTCAACATATTCCTTTATATATATATAATTGCAGGGCTGGCAGGTCTGCTGACGATGCTTCTTATCAGCCTGATCAGAAACCAGACTTCGTGCAACAGAAAACTTCTCTCGAAAATAGGAGGATTCGTTCTGTGCACCGCACTCCTCGATATTCTTTACTTATATATTGAATACTCCGGAATAAGGTCAGGCTGCTTGTCAGCGTCAGCACCACCTGTCGCAAGAACTGCAGATATTCTGCTTTATATAGGGCAGATGTATTACTGGTGTTCGTATATTCATGAAAAATGCAGCTTTGAAAAAGGCGCGGAACTGAAAACCCGTCCCTTTTCAGCCGCTGTACTTATGATCATGATTGCAGCATCCATTGCCGTCTACGGCTTTGTCCTCGACGATTTCTATTTTGCCGGGCCGGGAACAGAACGCGTGATATCCGTTCTGTTTGAAGCCGCTCTGAGTATCTATATGACAGCCGTACTTGTACTGAGTCTCCTCAAAGCTTATTCTTCGGCAATACCGGCAAAAACAAAAAAGATAATACTGTTAATATCCGTACTGATAATCATCAATAATATATGGAATGCATCTATCGCCGCCATGATGATGACAGCCTCGCCTCTGTCAGAAAAAATCCTGTGCGCAGACCCTTCCTCAATGATGATTTTCATAATTAATGTACTTACCATAATTCTGATACATCATGAAGACTTCTCAGAATTATTCAGGGTTAAAACACCAGGCACAGGCAGCAGAATCGAAAACATTTCAGAGTCACACGGACTCACCATCCCTGAACATGAGATGCTGTGTCTGATCTCCAAAGGGCTTACAGTCTCTGAAATATCAGTGAAGCTCAGGATACCCCAGTACACCGTCCGGCTTATCATGAATGACATCTGCCAGAAACTGGACGTATCTGCCCGGGAAGAAATTATCTATTTTGTAAATCAGCCGGACAGAAAATAACAGCAGACATCATATAATCCCTTTTCTAATAAAACATAATATGAACGACTCCGCGAAAATCAGCAGTTCACGGAGCCGTTTTATTTTATTATGTAAAATGCACACTATCTGCTCTCCCCGGCTTTGATCTCAAGTCTGCGGTTTGCATCATCCCTCACAAGGGCATACAGCACAGCAGCCAGCGGAATAAAAAGAATCATGCCCAGCAGTCCGAAAAGCTTGCCGCCGACAAATACCGCCACCAGCGTCCAGAGAGGAGAAAGACCCACTGAGCTTCCCACAACATTGGGATAGATAAACTGATTCTCTATAAACTGTACCACCAGATACACTATTATGCATACAATAACCTTCGACGGTTCAGCCAGCAGCGTAAGCAGTGCACCTATACCGCAGGCACAGAATGCCCCGATATATGGAATAAACGCGCATATACTGGTGAGCATTGCCGTGATCCCGGCATACGGCAGTCTGAAGATTGTAAAGGCGATAAGAATGAGCAGTCCCAGAATAATGGCCTCGACACACTGTCCCGACAGAAATCTGGCATATGTATCCTTGAGAAGCTGTGCCACATGATATATCCTGTCTGCAGTATTCTTCTTAAGATATGCGTAGCAGATTTTCCTGCAATGTCTCGACAGAGTAATTTTGCTGAGAAGCACATAGATTGACACAACTATGGCAACACCGGCAGTAACCACACCGGACACGGTTGTGCTGGCAACGTCAACAACATGATTGGCTACAGAGCCTGCCCCGTTTACGATATTCTTTATCAGGGTCTCGGCATTGAAGCCTGCAAGCCATGACGTTATATAATCTGTATTGATATCATACTTCTGAAGAGTCAGGCTCATCTCAGGCCATTTGTCCCTGAACATGTCATAGGCACTGTTCACTGAATTAATCAGTTCCGGCACCAGCAGCCATCCCGCGAGAAAAATTACCAGTATTATGCATATTATCGTCAGCAGAAGACTTACCATATTGACAAGCTTCTGATTCGGACTCCTGCCGAGTCTGCCGGCCAGCTTCATTATTTTCTTGCTGAAGCCGTTCATGGGAACATTCAGCACGAAAGCCAGCACCAGTCCCAGCACTATGGGAAAAATCAGGCTTCCTGCCTGTTTCAGAAGCCCCCATACAAGTTCAATATTATAAAACACTGCGAATAATGCCAGAGCAAAAACAATCAGCAGGCATTTTTCCTTCATACTCTTATCCAAATAATCACCCTCTTTTCTATACTGCGTTCAGCCTATCACTATATATATACAGGTTCAACCTCCGTCACACAATCTTTATCCAATCAACACATATTTCACAATCTGATATACCGGTGCGCCCTCACCTGAGGAGTACAGAAGGAGTAGATTATAATCCGGATTTCACCTTTATCCGGCAATACAGGTAATTGCCTTCACCGATATTGTTCCTGTATTATATATGTATACTGCAGTCTATATCAGGCATGAGATAAAATGCTTAAACCTGCAGCATTATAATAACTGAAAGCGTGATTAACAATGGGAAATACATCAAAACAGCAACTTATTCCTCTGACAGTGATAACCTGTGTGATTTTTATATGGGGGTTTGATTTTATAGCCATAGAATATATGCTGCAGTATATGTCATCAGGAGTATTCACACTGCTGAGACTCATTACAGGAAGTGCCGTGCTTGCTGCCGTATGTATCGTCAGAAACAAGGGTATCCATATTCGTAAAGAGGATATGCTGAGAATCTTTATCAGCGGAGCTTCCGGCATGTCACTGTATTTCACACTGGAAGGCATAGGGATTTCCCTCACATCAGCTTCTTTCGGCTCTCTGATACTGGCAACGGTGCCTGTTTTCGGTGTAATCGGAGACAGAATAATATACAAAAGAAAAATAACCAGCCTCAAGCTGGTCTGCATATTGATTTCCATTGCCGGGGTTTATCTGCTGGTTGCAGATGACCTCAGCGGTCCGAAGCTGAAGGGTCTGGGATTCATCATCATGGCGGCCATTGTATGGGTATTTCAGATAGCCTGCATGAAACCACTGTACGAAAAGTATGATCTTCTTACCATTCTTACCGGAATATTCATCTCCGGCGCGATATTCCAGGTTCCTCTGACGCTGCTGAGCCACCCTCACTTCAGCATCACACCGGCAGGAATAATAATTCTCATAGCTACAACAATCATATGCCTTATCATCGGAGAGACGGGATATGTCTATGCCATAGGCAACCTTTCGGTTACTGTGGTTTCCGCCTTTGAGAATCTGCTTCCGGTGGTTACCATATTACTTGCTTTCGTAATTTACGGCACAATGCTGACCCCGCTGCAGTCTGCAGGAGCTGTGCTCATAACAGGATCAGTCATGTGTATCGCTCTTAAGGACAGCTGATACCCATGAGCCCTATTCGATTAGGGACACCTGTTTTTCGGTATATATTCTGAAGATGTTTTTTCAGAGTGTTGTTGCTGATACACAGCTCTGTGCATATAGCGTCGTTGGTTTTTTCCGAGAGAACCATACGCAGTATTTCCACTTCACGGGCCGTAAGTCCATATTCTTTTATCAGGGAACCCATGCGATTCATATCCGCCGGGTTCTCTCTCTTTTTTTTCTGGGCGTAGAATCTCGCATTAAGATGATCGCTGAGGTTTTCCATGATAAAAATCTCTTCATCTGTGAAGTCGCCCTCGTCTTCCCTCCTGTAAAGCGCCAGAACCCCCAGAAATTCTCCTTTATGCACTATGGTCATATCTACAGAATAATGAAGTCCGAAGGGTGCGAAGCATGCTCTGTACAGTTCAGTGCATCGCCTTTCCTCATCCCTCATCATAGATGAAGCTGTGATAATCGTAGTCTGTTTTCTCTGCATGAGCCATCTGCCATAGTCACGCTTCTCAAGGAGCATATACCTTTTTTCCATCTCCACGTACTTTTCAGGGAAGCACACCGGCTCGCAGAGAAGTGTTTCACTTCCTGAATCTGCAGCCATGAGAATGCTTCCGCAGGCATTAGGCACAAGAGTGCTTACAGAAACCAGAAGATTCCTTTTCATTTCTTCGAAATCTTCCGTATTATATATCTGATAGATAACATTATTCAATGCAAGAA
>JBJESR010000019.1:0-5920 GCA_051882895.1 Lentihominibacter sp. | reverse complement strand
TGGGAAAAAGAGCGTAATTCTGAAAAAGATATCCTATGTGCCGTTTTTCCGTATTTATATTAATCCTGGATGCATCATCAAACAGAACCTTGCCGTTGACTTCGATATGTCCGCGGTCAGGAGCGAGCAGCCCGGACAGGCAGTTCAGTACAGTCGTTTTGCCGGCTCCCGAAGCACCCTCGATGACCAGCAGCTCGTCGCCGATGGACACATCCACATCAAGGTCAAAATAATTAAGCTTTTTGTATATTCTGAAGTCAAGCCCCATAGTCAGTTCCCCCTGTAATTTTTCTTCTTGAGCCAGAGATTTAATCCGAAAACCAGCATGAAGCTGAAGGCGACCATGACAAGCACGAGAGTATTAGCCTGCTCGTCCTTACCGGTTACTACCGCATAATATATTGAAGTAGGAATGGTCTGGGTTTCGCCAGGTATATTTCCGGCAAGCATCAGTGTTGCACCGAATTCTCCCAGTGCACGTGCAAAGGTGAGAACGATGCCGCTGACGATGCCGGGACCTGACAAGGGGAATGTAACGGTTCTGAAAACTCGAAAAGAGCCGCTGCCTAGTGTTCTGGCTGCCAGCTCATAGGTTCTGTCTACACTCTGAAATGCGCCTTTGGCATTCTGATACATAAGTGGGAGAGCCACTACGGATGCCGCTATAACGCAGGCGATCCATGTGAATACGATCTGTATCCCGAAAGTGTCCAGCAGAAAGGCCCCTATAGGACCTCTCCTGCCGAAAACCTTCAAAAGCAAGTAACCTACTATGGAAGGAGGTAAAATCATGGGGAGTATAAGAATTGTCTCCCAGACGTTTTTACCCGGAATATTTTTCTTTGTCAGTAGGTATGCAAAGAAAACACCAAAGAAAAAAGCAATTATGGTTGCAATAGATGCAACTTTTAAAGATAAAATAACTGGTTCAAACATAATATGGTGGGGGAGGAGAATACCGCCGGACGATATCCTCCTGTTCAACTAGGTAATTCTATATAAATTCAGGTAATTTCTATTTCACTGTGAAGCCGTATTTCTCGAATACTTCCTTGGAGAAATCTGTCTGCAGGAATTCATAGAAATCTGCGGCAGCTTCTGCCTGAGGAGCTTCACTCATAATTGCTGCAGGGTATACGATAGGATCGTGCAGTGAAGCATCAACATCAGTGATGATTGCTCCGTTTTCCTCATCGAGGAGAAGCGCGTCTGTTCTGTATACAAATCCGCAGTCCGCATCGCCTGTTTCAACATAGTTGAGTACAGCACGAACGTCCTTGGCATAAACTATCTTGTCTGTAAGCTGGTCGGTGATATCGAGATTATCGAATACCTGACTTGCATATTTACCGGCAGGAACAGTTTCAGGTTCGCCGATAGCGATAGTTCCGATTTCATCTGAAGTAAGTGAATCCATTGTAACAGTATCTTTTTTCTCTGCTGCTGCAATAAGAGTCAGTGAATTTGTCAGCATGTCCTGTCTTGTAGCAGTATCGATGTATCCACCTTCTTCAAGCTGATCCATGTTTGATTTGGATGCTGAGATAAATATGTCACAAGGTGCTCCGCCTTCAATCTGCTGTACCAGATCTCCTGAGCCTGCATAGCTTGGTGTGATGGTGCAGTCTGCATCTTTCTCATACTCTGCGATGATTTCGTCGAGAGAATCGGTAAGGCTGGCAGCCGCCAGGACTGTAACTTCCGGTTTTTCTGCTGTATCTTCGCTTCCACAGCCTGTCATAATAAGCATCGACATCGCCAGTACAACGCTGAGCGCAATCGTAATAAATTTTTTCATCATTTCCTCCTAAATAGCTGATCATGTGAGGCCGGCCGGCGATGATACTATGTTACCATGGTGTAAACAGCAACCATGTTGGCAAACCAACAATAACAAAAAGTTTTTTAAAATCTTTCATATTATTTGTAATGATACTTCAAATTATGCCTGAGAACTAAAACGGACCGTTACACCGGATGGTGTGCGGTCCATTTATTCATAGTGAATATTTATTTTTTTCGCTTTGTAATATCGGTTATATCAAAAGGTATGAAAGGTTTCTCGACGATACCGTCGTCTTTGTAAAGCACACGGTGGCTCTGTTCTGTGAGCAGTGTGTACTGTTTCCTGTCAAAGTCGATGATGCCTTCCCTCTTCATATTGTTCAGTTCATTGGAAAGCGCACTTCTGTTGACGCAGAGATACTGTGCCAGCTGTTCCCGGTTCATGTCCAGAGGGAAAGTATTTGAGCCGTATCTGGATGCCAGAAATTTAAAGTAGGCCATTATACGTCCTCTGATGCTTCGTCTCGAAAGTATCTCTATTCTGTACAGCTTCTTGATATCATCATTTGCCATCAGCTCCATCATGCCTGTCAGGAGAGGACGCTCGAAGGTGCTGGTGAAGATATTCTTGACATTAAAGAATATGACAGTTGTATCGCCCTGCGCATTCAGCTGCAGAGGTGATGTTTTCCTGCCGGAAAAAGCTCCCTCAAAGGCGAAAATCTCACCGCGTCTGTAAACATATGCCAGATGAGCAGTGCCTTCTGCATGAATACGCTCCCCGGTAACTGTACCTCTGTGTACGATTCCGGCGCGTATCACGGCTTCGTCCTGATAGTATATTATTTCATCGCTCAAATAGTTGTGGGGCGCCATGGCCAGTTCTTCCCATGCCTGTTCATGGCGACTGGGATCAATGTATTTGAAGAGACCTGACATTGCAACGCTTTGAAGCTGTGATTTATCCATTTTGTATTTATTACCTTTCGTTTATTTTTCTTCCAGTGATTTTTCAAGCTGAGCCATTCTGCCTTCAGCAAGCTCCTCTGAGATATATACCTGGCCGCACTGCGGGCAGCGTGGAACCTTGTGAGTAAAATGCCTTTCCAGATAGGTCACATGTATTTCGATATTCTCAAGGGAACAGCTGCAGCGGCTGCAGAGCAGATTAGATGCAGTACCGGGACTGTTATCGGTTCTGATATTTCTTTTAGCTACATTCATTTTACACCTCATATCCGATTATGGCAATGAATTCCGGTTGTTTAAGCTTCTGAATCTGTAATAGGGCAGCAGATCAGTTGGACTGAAACATCTTGCGGTCTTCAAGGAAGCTTTCGGTAGCATGTATTCTGCCGTCTGCCAGATGTTCGGTTATAAAGACCTGTCCGCACTTCGGGCAGCGCAGGGCTTCAAGACTGAACCGGCTGCCCAGGTATGAGAATTTCACACCGGCAGGCTCAAGACCGCATCCGCAAAGATTACATTTCATCTGCTTTTCTGATTCCATTCCAGACCGCCTCCAGTTCTATCTGTAATCTGTGGCTGTAGGCATTGATCACTTCAATAACCGTCCTGCTTCCTGCCACCGGTTTGTATTCAACCCAGTAAGTCATGTTACCGACCTGTTTATAGCCGGTCAGAGTTTCAGTTTCCGTGTTCAGTATGGTTCTGCCTGTACGCTGGCAGAATTCGATTACTTCGGCTATTTCATGCTCAAATATATGTTTGCGGTTGAGCTTGTCTCTGAGCTCATCGCTTATAAACAGTGTAAGACCGGACATTTTATCCTCTATTTCCATGGTCTCACCCCAGAAAAGTTCCAGCAGCATCTGCTTCAGCTCCAGACGGTTCTGCCATCGCTCCGATATGGTTGGAAGGGAAGCCGGGGGCAGGTTGTCTGCTGAACCGCAGTCTGTACTGCAGGCTTCGCAGTTGCCGTCACAGTTTTCGGGATCCTGAGCTGTGGTTTCTGTATTTTCGTGTTCATGATCGTGTTCATGAATCATGTGGGTGTTGGAATCACCCATGCCGAATATCAGCTCCAGTATATGTACGGCATCTTTTCCGTGAGTTTTGAACATATCGCGGCAGTTGATGCAGTAGGTGATATAAGGATATTCACCTTCTGCAATACGGCGTTGTGCCACGAAGTCACTGTAGCCTTTGTCTGCTATATCGCCATGGCCGCCATAGCCGCAGCATTTGGCGTACTGTTCGTTTTCCGGCAGGGGATGTAGCTTGACACCCATTCCCTCGGCAAGCTCTGCCACTGCAGCACGCACTTTGTCTTCATGCCTTGCGGAGCATGGGTTGAAGATACTGTAATCTTCAGAATTGCACCCTCCGCTGATATTCATTTCAAGCAGAAGCTCATATAGAGATACTATCGGAATTTCCGGCAGATTATCCCGGAATTTTTTATAACAGTTCATGCATGCCATGATCATGGTCGGCTTGCCCAGCTTCTCCCATTTGCTGCGGATATCCTCCAGCACTGTTCTGAATCCTTCCTCATCACCTTCCCATTCGGCAGCGATACCACAGCACTGCAGGAACATCGCTGTGTCGGGATGCTGGAACCGCAGAGAATCGTAGACTTTGATGACTATCTCCGGTTCTGCAGCTCCCAACTGACAGCCCGGGAAAAAGGCGTATTCACAAGAATCAAACTCCTCACCAGTCTCCTCATTGACAGGTATTCTGACAAGGCTGGCTTCGCCATTTGCCTGTTCCATGTCCCGTCTGTAAAAATCATGAAAAGCCCACGGCATCTTGCCCTGACGGTACATTTTCTGTCGTCCCACCATAAACAGGGTGTCCATATCGATATCCTCAGGGCAGACCTCGCTGCAGAGGCCGCACTGGTTGCAAAGGGACATCAGTCTCCTTGCCGGTGTCGCCTTGAGCTCCGTCTTGCCTTCCAGTGTCGTGGCGATGACCTCATCCTTGATACGGAGCGGCCATTTGTTGGCGTATTCGCAGAGGTCGCAATGCTGGCGGCAGTAGGAGCATTTGCATTCAACGCACCTTGAAGCCTCAGCCGCAAACTCCTCTTTGCTATATGTATCTCCGGCAGCTTCGACTGCCGGTTTATCCTCGTCAATGGTTACCATTCCTTCGCAAAGGGCACTCTGCTGGCTGCCGTTCGGGTAGTACTGGTGTCCTGTTTTCAGGTAATTGTCAACAGTGGTCCCTATATAAAGTCCTGCAGCAACTGAATCAATCAGCTCCATACCGATGAGTCCGCCAACGGCGAACCAGCCGGCGCCGTTGATTTCACAGCAGTATCGGTCACCTTCATCGCTGGCAGCATTCAGAAGTCCGAAGTCTGCACCGCCGTCTCCTGTTGCCGCGACTACAGCATCGAAGCCCATGCCCTGAAGCTGGGACGGGTCAGTGATTTCAGTTCCGAAATGGAGTTCGAAATCCTGAAACTGTATCTGCTGGTCAAAATCGAATTCCACGATGTCCGGATCCATGACTTCACGCAGCCAGCCGCCGATAACGCCGCTTTTCTCAAAAACCTCCACGTGGTATTTCTTGGTTGACAGTCTGAGCAGTGCGCCTATGCCTGCAGCTCCTGCGCCTATAATGGCAATACGTTCCTTTTTCGCAGGAATATTGTAGTCGGTTGGTGCGGTATCTTTCGTGAGCGCCAGCGCAGCCTTCTCCAGCTCCGGCAGATTGACAGCGCCGCCGTGCTCTTTACATGGGCATACTTCCATGCATCTTCCCGGGCAGATCCGGCTTACGATGCGGGGGAATCCCACTGCATTCCTGTAGACGTTAAAAGCTGCCTTGGCTGATCCTCTCCGTGCTTTTTCCATGAAGTTCAGGATCTCCATGTTGAAAGGGCACGCTCCCCCGCAGTAGGGGATGGTGCCTTCTATACAGTTATCAAAATTATCCAAGTAATCGGTCATATTAAAAAACCTCTCTAATCAGAAATAATCGGCCTAAAGAATTCTTCAGGCCGATTTAATTGTAATTTTATATTGCAGGGAGTGCAATAATTATTTTTCTGTTGCTTCGTTTTTGAGCGGGTTGATTACAGGCGGCTCTGTGATAGGCTCCCATGTTTCTGCCTTGTCGTCCGGGAACATGTCGTCGTACATGTCAACCATCGGGTTGT
>JBJESR010000018.1:0-5931 GCA_051882895.1 Lentihominibacter sp. | reverse complement strand
TGAGGATTGCCTTGAACGGACATTTTTCCATACAGAGTCCGCACTTGACGCACTTGTCCTGATCGATGGAGAACGGTGTTGTCTTGTCTCCGGAGATACACTGTACAGGACAGTTCTTCTTACAGATGCTGCAGTGTTTGCAGGCATCGTTGTCGATGATGTATTTAACCATGGACTTACATACGCCGGCAGGACATTTCTTGTCTACAACGTGGGCGATGTATTCGTCACGGAAATATTTCATTGTGCTGAGTACAGGGTTAGGGGCTGTCTGACCGAGACCGCAGAGGGCAGCGTCCTTGATGCTTTCTGCCAGCTCTTCCAGTTTATCCAGGTCTTCCATGGTTCCTTTACCTTCTGTGATCCTTGTTACGATCTCCAGCATTCTCTTTGTACCGATACGGCATGGAGCACATTTACCGCAGGATTCGTCAACTGTGAATTCCAGGAAGAATCTTGCCAGGTCAACCATACATGTGTCTTCGTCCATTACGATAAGTCCGCCTGAGCCCATCATTGAACCGAGAGCCAGGAGGGATTCATAATCTATAGGTGTATCCAGCTCCGATGCAGGGATACATCCGCCTGAAGGTCCGCCTGTCTGGGCAGCCTTGAATTTCTTGCCGTTAGGGATGCCGCCGCCGATATCGAAGACGATTTCACGGAGAGTGGTTCCCATAGGGATTTCCACCAGACCTGTGTTGTTGATCTTGCCGCCGACTGCGAATACCTTGGTTCCCTTTGATTTTTCTGTACCTATGCTGGAGAACCATTCAGGTCCCCTGAGGATGATCATAGGAATGTTGGCATATGTTTCAACGTTGTTGAGGATGGTAGGCTGACCGAAGAGGCCCTTTACTGCTGGGAACGGAGGTCTTGGTCTAGGTTCGCCGCGCTTACCTTCAACTGAAGTCATCAGAGCAGTTTCCTCGCCGCATACGAATGCGCCGGCACCCAGTCTGATTTCCAGATTGAAGTCGAAGCCTGTTCCCAGGATGTCCTTGCCCAGAAGGCCGTATTCCTTGGCCTGCTCGATGGCGATGGAGAGTCTCTCTACTGCGATCGGATATTCAGCACGTACATAAACGTAGCCCTGGTTTGCTCCGATGGCATAGCCTGCGATGGCCATGGCCTCGATTACTGAATGAGGGTCACCTTCCAGTACGGATCTGTCCATGAAAGCACCCGGGTCACCTTCATCGGCGTTGCAGCATACATATTTCTGAGCAACCTGCTGGTTGGCAGCGAAGCTCCATTTTGTTCCTGTAGGGAAGCCTGCACCGCCGCGGCCGCGGATCTGTGATGCTTTGACAGTATCGATAACATCCTCGGGATCCATTTCTGTCAGAACCTTCTGGAGTGCCAGATAACCGTCTCTGGCTATGTATTCATCGATGCATTCAGGATTGATTGCACCGCAGTTTCTTAAGGCAACTCTCATCTGCTTTGAGAAGAAGTCCACGTTGTCCAGTGCATTTGTGATTTCTTCAGCATTCTTGTCGCCTGCCAGCAGACGTTTTACAGGCTTGTTGTTGAGAATGTGACTTTCAAAAATTTCCTTGACATCTTCAGGCTGTACTGTTGTGTACATGATGTGGTCAGGGTATATCATCATGATAGGGCCCTCGGCGCAGAGACCGAAGCAGCCTGTCTTTACCACTTTGATTTCGTCCTGCAGCTTGTTGATGCGGATAAGATCTTCCAGATTATCGATGATTTTCATTGAGCTGGAAGATGTGCAGCCTGTTCCTCCGCATACCATGACGTGCATGCGTCCGCCTTCTGCGGTAGGCTGTGCGTTTTTATCTGTACGGATCATCATGTCCGCGTGTTTCTTTTCTCTTATTGCTGCAATATCTGCAATACTCTTTATCATTTCGGTGCACCCCCTATAATTCTTCATACTTGTCAATGATAGCGTCTACATCGTCCGGTGTAAGCTTGCCGTAAACGTCGTCATTGATAGTTACAACAGGTGCGAGTCCGCACGCTCCGATACATCTGCATGCATCAAGAGAGAATCTGCGGTCTTCGGTGCATTCACCCACATCGATGGAAAGGCGTGTTCTGAATTTGTCCAGAACTTCATTGGCGCCTTTAACGTAGCAGGCAGTACCCATGCATACATTAACCTTGAATCTGCCCTTAGGATTGATGGAAAACTGAGTGTAGAAGCTTACAACTCCGTATATTTCAGCCAGAGGAATGTTCATCAGCTCGGATATTTCGCGTTGAACTTCCAGCGGCAGGTAGCCGTACAGCTCCTGAGCTTCATGGAGTACCTGAATCAGTGAACCTTCAGTGTCTTTGTACTTGTCAACAATTGTTTTCAGTTGATTGATTTTTTCCTGTGATTCCGCACATGCCGTGCATTTGTCAGTCATAGGAAACTCCTTTCGTTAAATAAAATGATAATAGTAAATAGGATAATTCATATGTCAGAATATTAAATCTTCCTGTTAAAAATGTAACATGTAACCTGTGCAGTAGTCAACGATAATTGTTGACCCCGAAGCAAGACAGCAACTTTGTGAAAAAAAGACGTTAAGAAGATATGATTTACCTCAACAAAGTGCGGTACTGACTCATCATAAGCAGGTGCCTTTGCACAAATAAGGTCTTGTTAAATTAGTAACATAACAATCTCACCGCGGTATAGTTGACCTGCTCCACTTGTATTGCGTCCGTTCCGGGGCTATAATATTACAGTTGTTACAGTTGTGTTTTATTATTTCGTGCACCCGCACCCTGTGGGGAGAGTGCATAATCCGGAGGTATCACAGTGGTAGTTCTGCCAATACTCAGTTCTCTGGCGATGATCTTTATCATGATCATTCCGGGACTTTTTTTCAGAAAACGTAATATTCTCACAGTCCAGCAGAACGGTGCTGTCAACAGCATCGTCGTCAATCTCACATGGCCGTGCCTTGTCATTGATGCCATGCAGATCGAATTCAGCGTACAGACCCTCAGGGATACAGGCTATATACTGGTGGCATGTCTTGTGATTTTTGCGGTGCTGCTGGTATTCAGCGTCCCTGTCATCAGGCTTATGAGACTGACTAAAACCAAGCAGTACCTGACGATGTTCATGCTGCTCTTCGGCAATACGGGCTTCATCGGAATTCCTGTAATCAAGGCTCTATACGGTACCGAGGCGCTTTTTTTCGCAGCAATAGTGGAATTTATCAATGATATACTGCTTTTTACCGTGGGAGTGCTGCTGATTCAGATGTCAGCCGGAGCAACCCTCAGAATTAATATAAGAGAGCTTCTCAGCCCGGGTCTTGTGGGAGTTATCATAGGTCTTGTGCTGTTTCTTCTGAATTTCCGCCTGCCGTCGGTTCTCGGCGGTTCTATAGAAATGATAGGCAACGCCACCACTCCGCTCACCATGTTCAGTATCGGCTTCCAGCTGGGAGGCATCAGGTTGAAAGAGATTCTCAACGACTGGCAGGTTTATGCTGTGCTGTTTGTGAAGCTGCTGATAGTGCCGTGTATCGCCCTTGGGATAATCAGATTGTGGGCAGGGGATTTCACCCTTCTGGAAAAGGTACTTGTTCTCTCTTTTGCGATGCCGGTTGCTTCGGTATCAGCAATCTTCAGCCAGCAGTACAAAGGTGAGGCGGACTTCGCCACCAAAAGCGTGCTTCTTTCCACGGTGCTGTCGCTGGCGACGATTCCGGTGTTTGCTATATTGCTGGAACTGTAGTGCTAGGCTGATCAGGTGTTACTTCAGCATCAGTTCATATATATTATTCAATACTGTCATATCGAGACTGCCATTATCGTCATAAGTAAGTATCAGATTGTCTCCAAGCCGAAACCCGTTGCGTGAATATGCTATCAGCTTGTGAATTACCTTCTCTGCATATGCGGGATCATCCATCATACCCAGATGTTCCCATATTATTATTTTCCTGTCGGATTTCCGAAAAATTATAAAATCCGGGTAATATTCATGTCCTTCCAGGATGAGCAGCTCGTCGGATTTATACGATACCCCTTTGAGATCCAGAAATGTTGCTATTGACAGCTCCGATTTAGAACGCACCATTGTTCCCAGTGGGGATCTGTGGATACGTTTTTCTGGCAGATATGGATTAAGCTTGCTGTGACTGGAGAGCCATCTGGATTCATCCTCTGCCAGATGGGTGTTTTTATTATGTTGATTTATGGTGGCCACATTGCTTATATCCATAAAAGTATCGACTTTGAAGCCGTGTCCTTTTTGGTTTTCGAATTCTTTGATTTTTTCCATAAAGTCCATTTGATATAAATCTGTAAAACAGTTGTCGAGAGATCTAAGGAGGCAAAGGTTTTCTTTTATTTCTGCAACTATTAATTCTGTGAATTTTTTTAACAGCAGCTTGTGTATAAGCGCCTTGTTTCTTTTAGGACTTAAATAAACCTCTTTGTTGTTTTCACGGATAAAGGGCCGCCATTTGTTATGGTCATACTTGAAATATATTTTTCCGTCAGGCACTTCCTTCAGAAGAGCTTCGTAATTTTCGCATAAGCTGCTATAAAAATTTATTTCAGATAATATAGTTTCTTTGTCAATCACGAGATTCCTCCAATCTAGAATTATTGTAAAATATTTACAATAATTCTAGATTGTTACTGATAAACTGTCAATATGTTTTAGGAAAAAATATAAAGCGGACATGTATTAATTAATTGTGCGGTTTTCGACGTTCTTTCCGCTCTTGAGGAGTGATACGTCGAAAAGTAATTCATTTCAATCGCATATGTATGTTCATTTTCGACGTGCTAAGCTTTGAAGTGAGTCAATACGTCGAAAACACATAGGAGTCTTAAGGGTTGAGCGGAGGTAATATTGCTTTGTGCTTGTTATTTTCGACGTGAGGCAGTTAATTTTGTTTAATCACGTCGAAAATTATTTTCAAGGGTGATAAGAATTATTATGATTTCGACGTGCCTGGTTCAGAAATGAGTTCACACGTCGAAAAAACTTCGGCATATTAAATCCCAGATGCCAAGAATCCCTTTCCTCTGCCAGACGCCTCATTAAAAAATAAAAAACCACCTCCTCGATTCTGACTTTATCGGGGAGGTGGTGTGAGCGGTCGGCAGGCCAAATAATCGCCTGCCTCTTACTCGATTATCAACAGACTTTATTTATCGTAATTCTGTCTTGGTGCATAGTGAGTATGCAGCAGCTTGTGAGCCTGTTTGCCGCCTGCCATGCCCAGATACTCTTTGTAGAGCTTCTTGACAGCAGGGTTGTTGTGAGACTTACGGATGAACATCTTTCTGTCTTCACTGTATAATGCTTTGGCTCTTTCTGCCTTGAGGTCGATCCAGTTACGCTCGTCAGCAGGCTGCAGCGGCTGTCCGCCTCCGTTGATGCATCCGCCAGGGCATGCCATGATTTCCACGAAGTGGAATTCTTCTCCGGCACGGATAGCTTCCATAAGCTTTCTGGCATTGCCGAGACCGTGAGCAACAGCAGCACGTAATTTCAGGTTTCCGATTTCTATGTTTGCAATCTTGATTCCTTCAAGACCTCTGACTTCTTCATATTCGAAGTTGTCAGCTGATGTTCCGCTGAGGAGATCAGCAGCAGTTCTCAGAGCAGCTTCCATTACACCGCCTGTAGTACCGAAGATAACGCCGGCACCTGAAGCTTCGCCGAACGGATTGTCAAAGTCGGAGTCTCCCAGGCTAGGGAAATCGATACCCATGTCGTAGATCATCTTGCCCAGCTCTCTTGTAGTCAGAACAACATCTACATCAGGACGTCCGTCAACCTGCATTTCTGGTCTCTTTGACTCGAACTTCTTGGCAGTGCAAGGCATGATGGATACGACAAAAATCTTGTCAGGATCGATACCCTGCTGTTCTGCATAATATGTTTTCAGGATAGCACCGAACATCTGATGCGGTGACTTGCAGCTTGAAAGATTG
>JBJESR010000017.1:0-5937 GCA_051882895.1 Lentihominibacter sp. | reverse complement strand
AGTGATTCCATGTGAATCACTTTGTTTTGTTTTTTGTCAGAGTGATTCCTGTGCATTCAATATTCGCATATGATATAGTAAACTCTGTAATTTCAGCACATATTATTTGGAATATATCAAGGGGAGGCAATTTATGAATGAAAACTTTACGGGCAGGCCGAGTATAGACCGCCCATGGATGAAATATTATCCTGAGATGATGAGGAATATGGAAATCCCGGAATGCACATTGAGAGAGTATCTTGAAACCAACTGTCGGGGAAGAGATCTGACGGCAGTTCATTATTATGGTACAGATATTTCCTGGAATACTCTGTTTGAGAATGTGGATGCAGTTGCACGTTCACTGAAAGCGCTTGGATTCAGAGAAAACGATCAGATTCCTGTATTCCTGCGTTCGGTGCCCGAGTTTATATATCTGCTGCTTGCTGCAGAGAAAATCGGTGCATCACTGCTTTGTCGTGATAATACACTTATGGAGAATGTTGAAGCTGTAGCCAAGTCTGGAGCAAAGGTTATTATTGCGCATGATTTTCTGAGACAGCATGAGCTTGAAGCATATCTTGCAGGCAGCAGTGTTGAGAAGGTCGTTCTGCTCGATCCATGTTATTCGGGAAATTATGACAAGATGCCTCCGCATGTGTTCTCTCATTTTGTAAAATGCTCACTTTCACTTGATTCAGGTGATCATGAAGACATGCCGGAACACATCAGAAAGTCACTTGACAGTCATTATGGACGTTCCCCTGCCAGAGGACTGGCAACAATGACCTGGGATGAATTCCTGGCAGCAGGGAATCAGTATTTCGGGCAGGTAGCTGCTTCGCCGAATATCAATCGTCCGCTCCTGCGAGCATATACGAGTGGTTCTACAGGACCTTCCAAGCAGGTAATTCATTCAGCTCATACTATGATCGGTGTGATTCATCAGATGAATTTCTATGCAAGCTCAGATGATTTCCGTACCACATGGCTGCTTACAATACTGCCTCCTGCACTGATAGCGGTAGTGGTATCAATGATTCTGATGCCGTTGGCATCCAACAGAATACTTATTCTGGATCCATTCTGCGAACCTGAAGATGTAGACCTGGAGATGATGCGATATCGTCCTAATGCATGGCCGATAATACCGATGTTTATTGATACTGTAATGAAAAACGGACGTCTGCCGGATGATTATGATATGTCTCATCTGCTGGCATCCGGAGTAGGCTGTGAATCATATAACAACAAACAGATTAAAAATGCACAGAAATTCCTGAACAGCTATAACTGTGATGTGACATTTACCGTAGGCTATGGATGCAGTGAAGCTGGATCAAATGTTACGATTCCTGTAATTTCTCGTATGTTTTCAGACGGTAACGTGGGAATTCCGCTGCCGAAGACAGTTATCAGCATATTCAGACCGGGAACAGAAGAAGAACTGACATATAATCAGCAGGGAGAGATCTGTATCAGCGGACCTGGGCTTATGCTGGGATATGATACACCGGAAGCCACAGCAAAGGCACTGTGGAGACATAAGGACGGAAAAATATGGCTGCATACAGGTGATATCGGATATATGGCAGAAGACGGCAACCTGCATACTCTGACACGAGGTAAAGCTCCGAGATTCGGAGGCGGAGACCTGGCGACACTGCCGATGGAGAATCTTGTCGCAGATGCCAATATTGAGGGTATTGACGATGAATTTTTCGTTGTTGTTCCCGATGAAGAACATACAGGATATTTCCTGCCGTACATGTATGTTATGCTTGAAGACGGATATGAAGTGGCAGATGTGGAGATGAAGATAAGAAAATGCCTCAGACCACACATGCAGCCTGTTGAGATAATACAGCTCAAAGAAAGACCGTTTTTCCACTTTAAGACCAACAGGTTAGGACTTCAGAAAGACATCGTTTCAAAAAGGAAGGCAGCCAGGGAAACAGAAGAAGAAAAATATGCATGATTCATATATGGGTCAGATAGCGTTAAATAATTGGTTTTACGCAGAGAAGAGATAATATAAAAACAGCAGAAAAAGATTGCTGTACGGGATTTAAACAATAAAAGAACAGCCAGAACCCTGTAATTTCAATATGCACTGAGATTACAGGGTGTTTTTTATCTTAATCAGGCAAGTTGGCATGATATGTGCATTATAACAATATGAAAAGAAAAATGTGTTTATGAAATAAATGGAGGTACGATTATGTCAAATTCAGAATTACTTAAGGCATTCAACAGAGCTTATTCACTGGGAAATACAATTCCGCAGGGACAGGACAGAGCTGTACTTGAAAAACTGACAAGACAGTTCGCAGAAACAAATAAAATCAGCTATACCGAAGATGAACTGGAGGAAGTTATCGAGTTCGCTATGAACAATCTTCCTATGAATGAAAATGCCGCTCACAATTTCCCTGAAGGTAAAATGATGAGATAAACCTATCCTTACTAAGTATTTCTATATAGTATAACCCGGTTCATCGGAGGATGCGGCCGGGTTATTGTGCGTCTGCGGGCAGTTACAGCCCGTATTTTGTTTTCTTTCGCGCCAGGGTTGCCTGGGGAAGGTCCAGAAGCTCTGCTGCTTTTCGGGTTGTACCTTCTTTCTGCAGAGCATAGGCGATGAGTTTCTTTTCCTGCTGTTCCATCACAGACCTGAAGCTGAGGGATTCGTTTCTGCGGAATTCATTTTTAATATTAAGTATAGTTTTATCATAAGTATCAGTATTAAGAAGACGATCTACCATATCCTCATCGATTATTGAATCACGGCAGCTGATGATGAGCCGCTGTACGATGTTTTCAAGTTCCCTGACGTTGCCCGGCCAGTGATACTCACACATGAGTTCAAGCGCTTCCGGTGAAATCTCACGTGAAATCCCGTATTTCTTATTATAATTGTCCAGAAAAAACTGGGCGAGGCATACGATGTCCTCTTTGCGCTCTCTCAGGGGCGGTACGCTGATCATACATATGTTCAGTCTGTAATAGAGGTCTTCTCTGAATCTGCCGGATTCGACGAGCTGCTGCAAAGGGACATTGTTAGCGCAGATTACTCTCACATCAACGGTTTTCTGCTGTGTGCCGCCTACTCTGTAGTAACGGTTTTCCTGAAGGACCCGCAGCAGCTTGGATTGCATGCTGAGTGAAAGGGTTCCTATTTCGTCCAGGAAAAGGGTACCCTGATTGGCAAGCTCGAAGTATCCCTGTTTTCCCTGGTTCTGAGCACCTGTGAAAGCTCCTTTCTCGTATCCGAAAAACTCTGATTCTGCGAGGTTTTCCTGTATCGTCGCACAATTTATTTTAATACACGGTTTGGACTGTCGCGGAGAGTTGTGGTGTATGATCTCAAGCACCTTTTCTTTACCTACACCTGTTTCTCCCTGTATAACGACATTGCAGTCATATCTGGCGATGTTAAGAGCTTCTTCGATCATTTCACGTGTTACAGGACTCTGGAAGACAAAATCATTGATTTTTTCGGCAGTATCCAGAGTTCTGGACTTAAGCTTGTTGGCATGGGTATGGTGTTCTTTTTTTATACCGCGATAAATTTCGTCCAGCTTGTCAAGCTTTGAAGCCAGCTTCTTCAGCAGTGACATGGTGAATTCCTGGTTTCCCTTCATATACTGGTCAAAATAGTTTGTCTTGACAGTTTTGCCCATGGTTTCTGCCACAAAAACTCCCTGGGAATATTTGCTTCTGATCGACGAGAAAAAAAGATTGCCGTTGTCCTTTACCAGCAGTACCGCCAGGGTTTCAGCTCCCCGGATATCCTCACTTACTATTACCAGATCCTGCTGGCTGTTATCGCCGGATTTGCGACAGAGATAATCGTAAGAGTCCAGCGGGGCTGTATCGTCCACCAGATAGACATTGTGGATGTCAGGTGCCATAAGTTCTGCTATGACATCAGCACTGATGTCAGGAAAAAGTGTTTCGTCGATTATGACATTTATCTGTACATCGTCACCCATAACTTTTTTTATTGCTTCAGTGTAAATAAGGGGTGTGAAAAGATCCCTGCTGAGAATTGTGACTTTACGGGGTCTGATTTCTCCTGCCAGTTTATAGGTTTTGTAAAAGTTTCCGGCTTCATCTATGGCTATCATTGTATAGTTGAGTCTGACATCGGATTCCACCTTGAAAAGGTGATCCGGCCTGAAGCAGATGCCGTAGCCTGAGGCAGTAAACTGACAGTTTTCATAATCTATATCAGTGATGGCATCTATATGGAGAGGTACCGCCATAAGCGCTGTGACACAATATACCTTGTCACCGGGCCTGTGTGGACATTCTTTTATGGCGTTCGCACCGATGGCTTCTATGGTGCCCATCATGATGCCGCCGCTGCCGGTGTACGGATTATGCAGCTTGCCTCGTTTGTCTATGATATCAAGTATTCTTGCTCTGACTTTGCTGTCATCGTAGCCGCAGCTTGTACAGATCTGCTGGAAGCTGTCCCATTCGACATGTATTCTGTCAATGGATATACGTATTTCATCAGGTGTGATTTTTCTGCTGTTGTCCAGCTTCCATGCTGTGACAGGCACAGTATTCTCAGGCTCTATAACGCGGTTTATTCCAAAATTGTTCATTAATGAATTCCTCCGGAAAGAAAATAGTATTTCTGTAATTCAAGTTTAAACCGAATTGAGCCGTATGTCAAAGGTTTCTGATTCATTTATGAGAAAATATAGCAGCGCTTGATTCATTAATGAGTCTGAACTGTATAAAAACCGCTGCAGCATTTGCTGCAGCGGCTGACTATGTGCATGTTTCAGATGCTGTTCTTATTTGACAGTCACCTTGACTTTGTAGTATTTACCGTTCTGTGCATAAACATATACATAGCATGTTCCTGCCTTCTTGCCTGTGATAACACCCTTTGATGTTACAGTAGCAATCTGGGTATTTGAGGATTCGAATGCCAGGCTTCTGTGCACCTTGGCTTTCTTTCCCTTAGGAAGAACTGTTGTAGCTTTGAGAGTGGTGGTCTTTCCTTTTGTTACGGATACTGATGTCTTGGCCGGCTTGACGGATGATGCGTTAGCATATGTCTTGCTGCCGCCTGTTACAACATGCAGAGTCTTCGCCTTGGAAATTATCACTTTCTTGCCGTTAACGTTCTTGTAAGCGAGTACAATATATTTATAATATGTACCCTTTGACAAGTTCTTATGGGTGTATGTCACCTTGGAGCTGCCCTTGACAGTAGCAAGTTTCTTGAACTTGTACTTGGTTCCGCATTTGTTACCGTATACGATGTAGCCGTCAGCTGTGGAAACACTGTTCCATTTAAGTGTTATGGAAGTGTTCTTGACGCTGCTTGTTCTCGCACTGAGTCTGGCGAATACAGCACCGGATATGTTTCCTTCTGCCTTGGCGATGTCCTTGGCAACAGTAGCTTCTGAAGGAGGAGCAGTAACTGTAACTGTGAGCTTGACAGTTTCGTTGGAAGCTGTAGTGATTGCCACAGTAGTTTTGCCTGCCTTCTTGCCTGTGATGGTTACTGATTTCTTGCTGCTGCTTAATGAAGCGGATGAATAAGTTGTATCTGCAGTCTTGCATCCTGTGATAACATCGGCAGAATACTTGGATGTGAGACTTACAGTAACTTTGTCGCCTGCATATACAGATACAGATGTCTTGGTAAGCGATGCTTCAGCATTCAGCTTAGGAATTGCCAGAGTCTTGGTATCGCTGTATGTTACACCGTTTTCATCAGTATAAGATGCAGTATATGTTTCTTCACCTTCTGATGTATAAGTCGGTTCAGCAGTAACTTCATGAGTGATGTCGTCTGCCGGTATTGATACAGGCTTGATGTAGTCGCAGTCAGCACAAGGGCATCCGACCTGAGCTGATGTGTAATCCTTTGACCAGATAAATTCAGCATCTGCCCCTTCGACATATCTGTGACCCTTGGCAGGGATT
>JBJESR010000016.1:3979-5940 GCA_051882895.1 Lentihominibacter sp. | reverse complement strand
CTGTGCTCCGCTTTTTCCTGCTGCATGAACAGATATCTGTCGCTGCAGCCTGCAGTCATGGTCAGCACCTGCTCCCTGTACTGTTCCTCTATTACAAGAGCATCCAGTATACCCATTTTCAGAAGAGCTTCTTCCAAACGGTCACACGAAGCCTTGTCCATTGACGGCCCGAATTCCATAATCTTGTAAAACTCCTGATACGGTATCCCAAGTTCAGTCAGGCGTTCCCTGTTTCTCAGAGTCTCCTCACTGCGCGGCGGTTCAGGATCTTTATGATGCTCCCACTCTTCCAGCAGTTTTTTCTGATGGGAGCATTCTTCCTGCAGTTCGTCTGTTTTCAGTCTTATGTTGCGCAGTTCCTCTGAAAGCTCTCCCTTTCTCTGAATGAAGACGTCAGCGGCTATATTGCGAACCATCGCAAAATCGGATTTTTCATTATAGTTTTCTGTAAACTTTATCATCTCCCTGACTGATTCTTCGGGGAACACAAGCTCTCTGTTATTTCCGTTCCAGCTGTATACAGACTCCTTCCACTCGTTCATTACCTGTATAAATACTGCTTCCAGCTCATTAACTCGTATCTGTGCTGCATCTGATTCACGCTGTTTTTTTTCTTTTTTCTGCATAACGTCGTCAGCAGTTTTCTGCTTGCGATCTACTTCCTGTAGAATGGACAGCCCTTCTGTAATGCGTTTCCTGGTCTGTCTTAACTGTGATTCATGCGTTCCGAATTCAAAGGGAACGTTGAGCTTTGCTTTCAGTTCACTGCTAAAAAATGCATGCTCATCGAAACCCATGTATTCCGACTCCCATTCCATGGCGGACATGAGCTCCTCAAGGTCTTTTTCCTTCTGCCATTTCTTATCCTGCTCGGCTTTGAGCTTATTCTCTGTTTCAATAAACTGCTGCTGTTTACCTTCAAGCTGAAGCTTCTTCTCATCGAGAGTTTTCTTTTCTTCTGAGACCCTTTCTGACAGCTCCATTTCTCTTGTTTTCAGTGCTACAGCATCACTTCGGCTCAGTGATTCACGTTCTTTTTCCATGGCAGCTTTTCTGGCATCAAGTTCTATACGAATTTGTTCGAGTTCTTCTGCCCGCTTTTCACACTCCTCAATCTGAGCTTCCATCTCCGACTTTTCTCTGAGTGCATTTTCCAGAACCCTCTGATTTATTACACATCGCTCTGCTTTTTCAAACAAAAGCCTTTTATTGTATTTATCCAGTACCGTATTTATTTTCCCTGCTGCCTGTCTGCTTTCCTGTCTTGCCCTGAGATTCATGTTCATGGTATCCATATTTTCGATTGCTTCTGACATCGGCCGCAGTTCTTCATCAGAAAGAGGTTGGAGAGAATCACTGAGAATATCATTGACTACGGATGGCTTGAAATCCTTTGAAAGCTTAGGTGTTCTAAGTTGTATCAGAAGGTCAATCATCTCCTTGTATTCTTCAATTGACTCGAATCCGAATATCTGGTGATTAACAAATTCCATATAGTCAGCCTGGCGGTCAAACACGAAGCCTCCGGTCTGAATCCTGTTCTCCAGCTCTTTTCTCGAAAGTGTTATTTTCTCACCGGTCTGTTTATAAAGATAAAAGTCCTTGCCTATACGTCTGCCGTCTGTCAATCCGAAATACCATTTATCAAGCGGCTTGCCCCTTCTGGCTCTGATACCCATCCCTATAGTGATATAGGTTTCACTCTCACTGCGCTTGAACTCCATATACAGATATCCTGTGCGTTCTTCCCTGCCATCATCATCCTCAAGCAGGTAGCTGCTCATTTTTCTGTCACGTGAGCCGAATGGATCCAGTCGCTCCGGGCTCATGTTTCCGTCAAGGAGCAGCGGCACTACACTCTGCATGGTAACTGATTTGCCTGAACCATTAGAGCCCCTCAGGAGCATACGTCCTTTTACAAAAGGAAATTCCTGTTCATCATAATACCAGAAATTGATGAG
>JBJESR010000016.1:0-3879 GCA_051882895.1 Lentihominibacter sp. | reverse complement strand
TCCTCCTCTATCTTCCATGCTCCCGAGCTTACTTTATCTCTTATGCTGCTCCCGCAAAGCAGCATGATATCTGACATAGCATTATTTCCCGGGAAAGCAGTACCTGCATGACAATCGTCTCCCATCATGAAAAACGCACTTCCTTTATGGATATGAACCTGACAATCGAACGTGCGTTCCAGATCATCGGCCAGGCGTCTGCCGTAATATTTCAGGTATTCAAAATCCTCTGCAGCACCTGCATTCCTGTACATTCCCACCGAAAACAGCAATCGTTTGTAGACCCTGTGGCGCCTAGCAATGCCACGATCTTCATCCATTTCAAACCAGTCACTTCTCATGAAGTCTTCAGGGCTTGTGTATTCCATAATATAATGTGGAAAATTCCTCATAAAGTATCGTGATGCTCCGGTATTTTCATATAACACCTCACCGGTCTGCTCGTCCATAAAACTATTGTCGCTTCCGTCTGTCACCTTGATAAGGCCTTGTTCAGCTGCATATCTGAGTACCTTTATGAGGCGTCTCCTGCATTTAAACGATGTCCAGTCGATGTGCTCCCCCGGCATGTTAGCTGCAATATATTCTGTAAGCTGTGAAAGTATAAACTGCTCTTCCGCATCCTTATCTTCAAGAAACATAAGCAAAATGCACATGAATGCATACTCCTGCTTTGACGTGAACTCTGTAATTCCCATAAAGCTCTCCGGGACAGCCGGAATTTTCTCAAGCTTAACAAGCAGGGAATTCTCAATAACCTGACATCCCAGCTTATCTGTTGCAAACTTCCTGATTTCACCTATTGAATCTCTTATTTTATAATAAAGCTCTTTATTCTCCGATTTGAGTACCCACCGGTTTTCAAGCAGTATTTCAAGTTCTCTCATTCATCTGTCCCTTCCTGAAATACGATAGCAATTTTCGGCATTGTGAAGTTCCCGTCTTCACAGTGAACCACACATGCTTCGTCCGCTCTGTGCATGTCAAGTGTATATAATCTGCCTTCATCTGTCCGAGATGTATACTCTTTATCCTCAAGAGCGTCTGACAGCCATTGAAGCAGTATTCCTCTCACTCTGGCTTCTATTATCGGCAGCTCTGCAAATTCTATCCGGTTCTCTCTTTCAAGGAGCCTGATCTTCCTGCGTTCTTCCTTCTGCTGTTTCAGCATCTGCTCTCTTACGGCTTCCTTTTCTCTGCTTCGTTCACTTATTGCACTTCGCTCTGTCTTTTCCCTGTATGTTCTTATTCTCGGCTTCAAAATATGTTCAACAGCATCTTCGTCGTACAGGCTCATATTCATGCTGTCACTTTCTCTAGGCTTGTCGCTCCTGAAATGGTACGGCTTTTCAAGCCCAAATATCATTGCAGATAATTTGTGTGCCTCTGATATATCTTTACATTTCAAAAAAATCTCAGCAGTTTTCCTGTATTCTTCTCTGCGATTTGCGCCCACCGCACTTCTTTCACTCAGCTGTGCCGCATATCGCGTTATCCTTCGTATTATTTCATTTGTTGCATCAAACAGCTTGCCCGCCTCATTTTCTCTGCCGCTTCCTGCAGTAAACCAGTCTCTGATACTCTGATAGCGTCCATAATTTTTGTCACTTATAAGTTCCCTTGAAATTTCCACGTCCATTCGTGGTATTGACATCTCATAGTCGATAACCTTATCAATAACTTTCCTGAGCACCTCTTCGTCAAGAGCCGAAAGCTCCTCTTCGATAACACCCACATTCTTCTGCAGTCCTTTTACAAAGCTTCTCAGGTATTCAACCAGCTTGTCCTTGAAAACGAGAAATTCTTTTGTCTTCATCATTTCTTCCGCTTTAACGCTGTTGAGATCTCTGATATAGTCCTGATAATTCTGGTTGAGCCTGCTGAAATCGTTATTAAGATCCTGCCACCAGACATATACTGTGTCCGTATCAGCATATGCCATTTCATTAAATCTGCAAATGCTGTGCCTGATTCGCTCCAACAGAGTCGGCTCCAGAGATGCACCTTCTATAAAAAGATTTTCAAGCCTGAGAACAAGCCTTTCTATCTCAACGCTGTATTCAGACATCTGGTATCTGAATTTTTTATTTTTGAATTCTTCTATTGACGATACCTTTCTGGTATCCTGTATTGTTATCAGGTTCTTCCATTCTGTAAGCGCATTCAGATCCTGCTGACACTGCTCCGGTCTGTACTCTGCAAAATACGGATCACGTACCATTTCCGCATATACTTCCTCCTGATACAGCCAGTATTTCAGCTTCTCATAGTTCTCATAAAAAATGCGCATAATGCTCCTGTATCTGTCAACATTATCCGCATTTAAATATTTCGCTTCAGTTAATGGCTTTGTAATTTTGTCAGTAACCTTCATGTTTTATATTTCCTGTTCTGTTTATTCACCTATATTGTATTTACCCAGCTTGAAAAATTACGGATAGATTTATGGCAGAAGATATCCCTCTTTATATGACCATTTCAGGTAATCTGGATTCTGGTAGTACAAACCTGTTTCAAAATTAGAAATCTCATCACTAATAAATGACTTGAATATTTTTTCCAATTCTTCAGCTTCCTTCCCTTCTTCACTACACTCTGCTACTAAAATCGTATATAGTTTGCCAATATCTGTGTAGCTTGGAATACTGTATTCGCAGTTTGTAATCGTATCAAAGACTCCGTTCTTGATATGATAAGCTTCAATGACTTCATCGCTTACCTGTTCGAAAGAAAGGCAATGATTTACTTCTGCATCAGAAATCTGTTTTTTGATACCCGATAAGCCAAGTGCATCTACGACCACACCCCTTTTATTCAGCGTTTTTCTTGCAATAAATTCAATTAGAGAGCATACATAAAACAAATCATTTTTGGTTTTCTCTGTCATTTAATATGTCACTCCCTTCATAGGTTAAACAATCCAAAGCTTTGATCGTATGGAAACTTATTTGATGCGTCGGATACTTAAACTCTGCCATCCCTCACTTTGAAATGGATTCTCCCGCTTATATTCTACTGTATGTCGGAATGGAATTCAAATTATTTATAGATTTATTTCATATTCTTCTTATTTCAGGAAACTTCCCCTGCTCTATATTCCGAGTTGCCTGAATTCTCTCTTTCAAGCTGTTTAGTTTCTTTTGTTCAGCTTGAGTAAAGGATCTTTCTCCCAACAATTTCACTTCCTGCTGCTAGACTAATCTTAATCTAAAATGATCTAAAATTGACCTAAAATAAAATAATTAGATCAACTTTAGATCAAAACTTCTTAACAGATATACTTTATTACTCCGCAACGCTTGCGTAACGCTTTGAGAAGTATAATCCATTGCAATTACTGCATTCTGCATCACATTGTTGCAAACGTGTTGCAAACCGTGTACGTCTCATTACTCTGATTCCACCTCTTTTTTCAACTTTATTATATTCGCCTCAATTTCTTTAATTATTCGAATGAAGAATTCATCACTCTGTCCTGTTGGGTCTTGAAGTTCCCAGTTATCATCAAAGTCTCTGCCAATATACGGACATCCTACATCACAACCCATTGATATAGCAATATCGGGAGCAGGGATTCTTTCAAAGGTCTTGCTAAACTGATTCTCTTCCATATCAATACCGTAAAGTTCCTTCATCAGTCTCACGGCATCCCCGTTAATTAGAGGCTTTGTATCCGTTCCTGCAGAATAAAAATCAAAGTCATCGCCTCTTAAATGTTTGCCGAGCGCTTCTGCAATCTGGCTACGACACGAATTGTGTACGCAGATAAAAGCAACCTTCTTCTTATTCATTCTTAAACCATCCTCTCGTGTTGTTTGCTACCTTCACAAGAAACAGCATTACAGGAACTTCAGTAAGCACTCCCACTGTTGTAGCAAG
>JBJESR010000015.1:0-5968 GCA_051882895.1 Lentihominibacter sp. | reverse complement strand
GTCCCTTCTGTGCTGATGCCATTATGAAGTCAAGATTATCCTTGTCCATATCGATCGGAATCATTGCATATGTCGAAGTGGTATCCACCACCATTGTCTTACCATACTTATGAGCAACAGCACCTATCTCTCTGATAGGGTTGAGCACACCTGTGCCTGTTTCATGGTGACAGCAGTATACAACTGCTATATCAGGATCTGCCTTTATGGCTTCTTCTGCTTTATCAACATCGACAGGTTCTGTGACAGGCAGCTCGAGGTTGATGTGATTTATGTGATAGTATTCTGCCACTTCTGCTGCTCTGCCGGAATATGCACCGTTATTGAGAACAAGTATTTTCTTGCCCTCAGGCACGAGGGAGTTGACACAAGCATCAATATTTATGGTTCCTGAACCTGTAAAGAGAACTGCAGTATACTTGTTGAGGTCGCCATGAACGATTTTAACAAGGTCCTCTCCCATTTCTTTCATTATCTGACTGAATTCTTTTTCTCTCGGGCAGATATCAGGTACCACCTGTGCATATTTGACTGTATCGGTCGTGGTCGCAGGACCAGGATTTAACAATACGTTTCTTTTCACTTTAGGATATTCCATCTTTTTTCCTCCTGTCAATATTTCGTTACGTGCAAAAGTGGGGCATCACACATTGGATTCTGACATGTCTATCTCATCTAATGCGGCTGCCCCACTTTCATCATATTTCATTCAATATATAAATATCATTAAGCAATAAAATCCGTTATTTCATCGAGAGTCATGAACACAGCATCAGCTCCGGCTTCATAGAACCTGTCAGCAGCTTCCTTGCATAGAGCATCCTGCTCCTTTGCAGGAAGTGCTTCAAATTCTGCCTGTGAAAGCCCCAGCTGCGAGCTTCCCACCACAACGCCGGCAGTGATGACACCCGCATTCTTTCCTTCTCTTATATCGGAAAGTGTATCACCTATTTTCAATACCCGTCGCACATCTGTCAATCCGAGAGCTTCCATATTTCTGAAAATCATGTATGGATACGGACGGCCTTTTTTTCCTGTGGAATCAGGGCTGAACCACACATCCGGCGCATAGCCTGCAGCTTTTGCTGCCGGTGCAACGATTGCCATCATTTCATCTGTATATCCGGTAGTTGAACCTATTGCAATCCCCTGTGCTCTCAATGCTTCCACGGCTTTCAATGTATCCGGCTTAGGTGCGGCGAACCTGTCCAGGATCTGCATCAGTTTGTCTTCAAAGAGTCCGTAAAGCGCCGTCACATCTTTTTCGACAGGCGCTGTACCGTGTACATCCTGCCAGCACCTGTGCAGCCTCGGCATCTCCAGCATAGTGCGGATATGATCTATCTTCAGCATTCCCATAGGCTTTCTCACTTCTTCGACAGTCGGCTCAACTCCGTATTCCCTGAACACTTCCATGAATGCCTGCACGGGAGCGAAGCTGCCGTAATCCACCGTAGTACCTGCCCAGTCAAAGATTACTGCATCTATTCTGCTCATTTTACATGCCTCCTATTTGCAGCTTTCTGACAGAGCCTGATGTTTTTCAAGGAGCTCTACAGTCAGCGGCTCGGCAAATTTCTTTGCGTTACCCAGTTCATTCTCGGGATCAACTGTTTCACCTTCATAAAGAGCTACCGGATAGTACTCGAGGAGTCCTTCACGTGCGTTTTCCACGATGCACTGTGCCATTTCCATAGCCTTTTCGTTTGAAGCATCTCCCTTATCAACAACAGCGATTGATTCTGTCAGTGTAAAGTTTCCTTCAGTCGGATCGATATAGTCGATCGGCAATCCTTCCTGCTTATCAGCTACCGCCTGTGAGCGGAGACCGAATCCGATAGCAACTTCACCTGCACGCACCTTCTTGAGAGGAGCCGAACCGGACTCTTCAATGTGAGGACCTGCATTCTTGTAGATATCTGTAAGGATTTCCTTTGTTTCATCTTCTCCATATTCTGTAATCAGTGCCTGTACCATCAGCCATGCTGTCGATGATGAAGCAACGTCGATCATCGAAATGTGTCCTTCATATACAGGATCAGCAAGATCCTTGATGGACTTCGGAGCAGGCAGATCGTTTGCCTTCATTTCTTCAGTATTCACAAATATAGCCCCTGCGTTGCAGATTATCGGCGCACTGTAGGAATTGGTCTCAACACCTTCTACAGTGTTCAGGTCGAATGTAAGATCTCTGAACATGCTGTTTGTTTCCTGTGCACTGTCGATATAGTAGCTGCTCATGGTAAGCAGGTCAGCCTCAATGTCGCTTCCTTCTGCCAGAATCTTACCGCCAAGTTCTGATGTGCCGAAGGTCTGGATAATATACTGTCCTTCATAACCGTTTCCGTCCAGAGTTTCCTTCATGACCTCCACAGCCTCGTCATCTGCATTTGAGTAGATAACTACCTGCTCGTCTGAACTGCTTCCGCAGCCTGTCAGTCCGATAGAACATGCTCCCACCATGAGAGCCAGCATCATTGCTGTTGCCTTCTTTAACAATTTTGATTTGACCATTTTGATTTTTCTCTCCTTTTTTTCTCTATTTTCAGTTCTCTGTGCCAGCCAGCTGAATAGTACCTGCGCCGCGATGTTGGTAACAAGAATAAGCAGCGACAGCACAAAGATCTCATTAAACTTGTTGAAATACTGCAGTTCCTTTATCTTTGTCGTGATGACCATCGTCCTCGCGCCTGCCAGAAAAATAACTGCGCTGATGGTCACCATTGCATTTATGAAGTAATAGCTGAAAACACCCAGCAGCGAGGAAAGCGCATTTGGTGTGACTACCCGCACGATCGTCTTTACCCAGCTGTCTCCCATGAGCATCGCTGTCGTTTCCCATGATGAGTTCATCTTGGAAAGGGAATTTTTCATCATCAGGTACGGTGTCGAGTAGAAATGTATCACATTGCAGATAATGATTATCACAAATGTGTTCTGAAGTGATGTTCCTGTAAATACGAAGAGGAACGCAAGACCAAGTACCATCCCCGGTATTGTGTTGGTCACGAGCGCGATGCCTTCGATTATCCCTTTGAGTTTCTGGCTTACCGTACTCCTTGCTGTCAGAAGTGCGGATCCGTATGCTATGAGAGTCCCTGCGACAGCTGTCGCCAGTGCCACGATGACAGAGTTAATATATACGCCTGAAAGATTCGGATCACTAAGCACATCCTGGAAATGCTGCAGAGTAAACTCTGTATAATACGGCCAGTCCTTTACGAAAGGCACGACAAAGAGCACTGCAAATATGGACAGGACGCACACCATGATGATGCCGCTTATGATGCTGCAGGCGGCATCCCGTCCTTTACATTTAGGAAGATCCATTATTGAAACACGGTTATACCTCACGTTGTATTTTTCCAGTATTCTGAGAACTGTGATGCTGATTATGGAAGGGACCAGCATTACAAGCGCCACTACAGCTCCACCACCGAAGTCCGGTATGCTCCCAAGCATTTCACTATATAAAATACTTGCTATTACCTGGAATTCTCCGCCTACAGATGCCGGGATTCCGAAATCCGTAAAACAAAGAAAGAATGTCTGTATGAATGAGGCTGCCAGAGTTCCCAGCAGAGGGCGAAGAACCGTTATCTGAAAAGTTCTCACAGGTGAGTCACCCATGAGCCTTGATACCACCATAAATTTCTTGTCGATGTATCCCATCGTATTGTTTATAAGCATGAATGAGATTGGCAGTGTGTATATCGTATATCCCAGCAGAAGTCCATTGAAGCCATATATCTCAAACAGCTGATGTCCGAAAAGCTTTGTCAGCAGGCCCTGCTTTCCAAAAGAATAGATGATTGCAAAGCCGTAAGTTATTGTAGGCAGCAGCATCGGCAGCACTGCGACCTTCTGTATCAGAGTTTTGTACTTCTTTCCGGTATTAGTATAATTAACTGTATAGGCAAGAACAAACGCAAGACATGTCGTCAGCACCGCACTGCAGGATGCAACCAGGAAACTGTTTCCCAGAGCTCTGAGAAACCCTTTGCCTGTCAGCACTCCTATATAGTTCTCAGCTGTAATGCTTCCGTCCTCGTAAAATGACTTGATGAGCAGCTGAAGCATCGGCACTGCCAGAAATACAGCAAATATTACACAGAGAGCTATAAAAATCAGTTTAAGTTCTTTATTTTTTCTGTCTTTCATTTTACTGCATCTCCTGCTTTCTACATCCGGGCCGTCTTAAGACCTGCCTGCAGCTGCGAGGCAAAGAGACGATAGATGTTGTTCTTCTTTATTTCCAGCTGGTTGAGAATGAAGGTTTTAACGAAATTGTTCTGCGGACTTATGATTATTTCTTCCGGCTTTCCGTACTGTGAAATTTCTCCGTCGTTGAGGATCATTACTCTGTCGGAAAGTGTCAGTGCCTCCTCAGGATCATGAGTGACTATTATCGTAGTCAGGTTATATTCCTTAGCGATAGTCTTAATTCTATCCTTGATGGACTCCTTGATAACCCCGTCTAATGCGCTGAGGGGTTCATCCAGCAGCAGTATCTTAGGCTTCATCACCATCGTCCTGGCAAGGGCGACACGCTGTTTCTGTCCACCAGAAAGCTGATCTATGCGCTTTTGAAGATGCGGCTCGAGCTCCAGAAGTTTTATCAGATCCTCCACCTCTTCCTTCGAAGATATTTCCGGGTTGTTTCTGAGACCATATGTAATATTCTTATATACATTAAGATTCGGGAACAGAGCATAGTCCTGAAAAACAATATTGAAACCTCTCTTTTCCATAGGAACATCGGTAATATCTTTTCCGTCAAAAAAGATTTTTCCTCCATTAGCTTCGGTAAGTCCAAGAATGAGATTGAGCAGCGTTGTTTTGCCGCATCCCGATGGACCAAGTATAGAAATAATTTCTCCGTTTTCTATCTCGAGACTGATATCTTCCAGTATCGTCACCCCATCAAAGCTTTTCTTTATGTTCTTCAGCTGCAGCATTTTTTCACCTGACCTTTCGTTTTCTTTTATCTTTATCATCACAAAAATTTTACTTGTTATGCCTGCCCTGTTCAATCAAAGTGCCGTTATACTTTTGTAAAATAAATGTAAACCGTCTCAATACAAGCCATAGAAACCATCATTCGCACAATATAAGCAGGATGCTGATTGGTTTACAATAATTTACCGAGAATTTACGAAAACGGCGGTTCTGGAGTCGTATTTCGAAAGTAAAGTCAGAAGCAGGTTCTGTCAACAGGAAAATAATCAGAATTATATCCATTAGAGCTGCAAAAAAACAACTCTAAGTGCTTGAAGACCATTCATTAAGCCATAGAAAAGCCCTTTCGGTTAACATAATGCCGGCATGACTTTCGAAACAGGCATTAAAAAGACCGGTTTTCGTAAATTCTCAGTGAGCCTGACGCTCCAGATAAACTCTGGTAAATGTAAGCTATATTATGTACATAAACCTTGAAATTGCATATAATACATATAACATCTGCATGAATATCCAACCTGTTTCTTGAGGAGGTTAACCTGAATATGAAAAAAACTGCACTTGTACTGAGCGGAGGCGGCAGCCGGGGAGCATATGAGATCGGCGTATGGAAAGCTCTGAGAGAGCTTGGGATCAGACTGGACATAATTACCGGAACCTCTGTAGGCTCCATAAACGGGGCGATGATCGCACAGGGTGATCTTGAGCTGACAGAAAAGCTCTGGAAACAGCTGGAAACGGAAATGGTCTTTGATATCGACGATGCCGGAAGTGAAAACGGAGATAATAGCAGATATGAAATCGCCGGGATTCCGGCAGCCGAAGCACTGGCCTATGCAAAGGAGATTGTCCTCAGCGGCGGTGCCGGAAGCTCCGGGCTTCGAAAGCTGCTGGATGAATACATCGATGAGAATGCCGTCCGCAGCTCTGGTACTGATTATGGTCTTGTTACCACCAGTTATCCCGATTTCAGAGGCAGCTACCTTTTTCTCGAAGATATTCCCGAGGG
>JBJESR010000014.1:0-5974 GCA_051882895.1 Lentihominibacter sp. | reverse complement strand
AACAAAAGGTAAAAAAGAAAAGGGAGGTCAATAATAATGACTGAAATGAACAAAGCAAAAGCTTTAGAACTGGCTACTCGTGTTGTTGGTTACATCGAAAAGGATGAGCTTACTGATGCTGACAAGAAAGCTATCCATGATGAATCAATCCAGAACTTCAACGAAAACGTTAACCCTGGTTGGTTAGAATACAGAAAGTCAGTATCAACTGACGCTGCATTCGTAGAATGGGAAGATGAAGGCGACGTATTCAGAGATCTGAACGGAACAGAATTCATCGACTGTCTCGGCGGATTTGGTATCTTCGCATGTGGACACGGAAACCCTGAAATCAGAAAGACTGTACAGGCTCAGTTAAACAGATATGCACTTCACTCACAGGAACTGGTTGACCCGCTCAGAGGTTATCTTGCTAAGATCCTCGGACTGTGCACACCAGGAGATCTGCAGTACTCATTCTTCTGCAACGGCGGTGCTGAAGCAGTAGAAATGGCTCTGAAGCTTGCTAGATTAGCTACAGGCGGAAGATGGTACATCTCAACAATCGGTGCTTTCCACGGTAAATCAATGGGAGCTATCTCAATGGGTGGTAAAGGCGCTTACAGAGAAGACTACATCCCAATGGTACAGCAGGTACAGCACGTTGAATATGGTAATGCAGCAGCTGCAGAAACAGCAGTTAAGAACCTGCAGACAGTAGGTGAAAAGGTTGCAGCTATCATCGTAGAGCCTATCCAGGGTGAAGCTGGCGTTATCATCCCACCAGATGGTTACCTCAAGCAGTTAAGAGAGATCGCTGACAAGTACGGCGTAGCTCTGATCTTCGACGAAATCCAGACTGGTCTTGGACGTACTGGTACTCTCTGGAGATGTGAACATGAAGGCGTTTGCCCTGACATCATGACATTCGGTAAGGCTTCATCAGGTGGTCTCGTTCCTATCACTGGTATCATCGCTAGACCTTGGACTTATGAAAAGTCAGGTGTTGGTACTGGTCAGGAAGGTAAGATGTTTGATAACCCATGGATCCTCGGATCACCGACATTCGGCGGAAACCCTCTGGCTTGCTCAGCATTCATTTCAACACTGAAGTTCATGCTTGAAAATGATATTCCTAAGCAGTCAAAGGAAAAGGGCGACTACTACCTCGCTGGACTGAAGAAATTACAGGAAAAATATCCTACAGTTCTGACAGACTTCAGAGGATCAGGAATGCTCATCTGCATGGAATTCCCAGAAGCAGAAGTTGGTTACGAAGTAACTAAGAACCTGTTCGCTAGAAACGTTATGACTGCTGGTACATTAGTAAACGCTAAGACAGTAAGAATCGAGCCACCTATCACTCAGGCTTATGAAACTATCGATAAGGTTCTGGCTGCTCTGGACGAAGCTATGGCTGCAGTTAAGGCTGAATTCAATCTGTAAGATTAACAAGGTTAAAGAAACTAGAATATCGGTGTAATATTCATCTAAATACCTCAAAACCCCGTCACTTGTGACGGGGTTTTGATTTTTTGCATACATCTATGGTATTATGTGGTATAATTATTCCACGGCCTGAACCGGTGCTGCCTCAGATGCAGCAGACGCCGGATCAGCAGAAGGAGAATTTATGGGTTACAGAGTCAAGCTTAATGTATTTGAAGGACCGTTCGATCTGCTGGTGTATCTTATAGAACATGCGCAGATGAGCATTTATGATATCAGGATTTCTGAGATAACAAGTCAGTATCTGAGCTATGTGGAGGACATGAGAAAAGCGGACATAAACGTATCCTCGGAATTTATGGTGCTGGCGGCAGCGCTCCTTGAAATCAAATCCAGAATGCTTCTGCCGCGAAAGTCATCGGACAGCGGCAGTGAACAGATAACTGAAGATCCGCGTACCGAGCTGGTGGAGAAGCTGGTGGAGTACAAGAAATTCAAAACTCTGTCCGAAATGCTGCAGGCACGGGCCGAAGATACGGCAATGCAGCTGGAAAAGCCGCAGGAGGATCTGTCCGTATATACAGGAGAGCCTGATGAATATCTCAATCTTGATATTGACAAGTTCAGGAATGCTTTTGAGCAGTTCCTGGTCAGGAAACGAAGGATAGAAGAAATCAGAGAGCACCATAAGAGAACCGAGAAACAGAGGATAACCACAGAAGTCAGGATGGAGAACATACGTGACTTTTTCCGCAGCAGCAATGTGAACGAGGCCGACTTCAGAGAGCTGATTCCTGAGAAGGATGATAAATACGATATTGCAGTAACTTTTTCTTCGGTACTGGAAATGATGAAAGAAAAGCGGCTTGATGCTGAGCAGAGATATCTGTTCGGAGATATCACAGTCAGAGCAACGGAGCACCTTTTTGATGAGGACTCTGCAGAAATGTACGGTAATATAAAGGAGAACACCGATGGCCAGTAGGAAAACCATAAAGTCAGCGATCGAGTCGATGATGTTTGTGTGGGGAGAGCCCCTGGATATCAGAGAAGTAGCAGAAATATTCAACGTTGACAAGAATGAGATATATGACATGTGCAAAGAGCTTCAGTCCGAGTATGAGAACGAGGGACGCGGCATAGTGATAAGGGAAGTGAACAAAAGCTTCCAGTTTGTGACGCGGGGCGAAAATCTGGGATATATCGAGAGATTATGCACTCCGGTGAAATACAGGAAACTCTCCCAGTCAGCCCTTGAGGTGCTGGCGCTGGTGGCATATAAGCAGCCTGTGACAAAAGGAGAAATAGAATCGGTGAGAGGAATCAGGTGCGACCGTGTTATAGAAGGGCTGATAAAGAAAAAGCTTATTGCAGAAGTCGGGCGCTCATCTACCGTCGGCAGACCACTGCTCTACGGAACTACCGATGAATTCCTGAAGCAGTTCGGCTTTGAAACCCTTAAGGATCTGCCGGATATTGAAGATATCGAAGGTGTCATGGGCGAGGAAAACGGTGAGGCAGGAGATACGGACAGCCTTCTTCTGCAGCAGATTTCCATAGAACTGCCGGAAGGAAAGTAAAAAAGACCGGCTTTGCCGATAAAATAAACATAATAGTCCCCTCTGGAACGTAGACTGACAGAGGGGATTTTTTTATGAAAAAAGGAAAACTGTTGTTTATTGCACTTGTTGTGCTTGTATTTGCCGGAGGAATGTTCCTTTATATACAGAAGCACGGAGCACTGAGAACCTCAGGGCAGGCAGACACAGCTGCCGCAGGTATATCCGCTGGTCAGGCGGTGCTGATCGATGGAAATACAGGTAAGGTGCTCTATGAGAAGGCAGCTGATGAAAAAGCCTATCCTGCGAGTACCACTAAGATAATGACAGCCATGATCACACTGGAAACTCTGATGAAATATGACAGCCCGATAGATCAGCTGATAGAAGTTCCCCGGTGTGCCGAAGGAGTTGAAGGCTCGTCGCTGTATCTGAAGGCGGGAGAAAAGATATCAATTGAAGATCTTCTCTATGGCCTTATGCTGGTTTCCGGCAACGATGCCGCAGTGGCACTGGCAGAGGTGATAGGAGGTTCACAGGAGGAATTTGTGGAAATGATGAATATCAGGGCGGCAGAACTCGGGTGCTCCGGAACCAATTTCGTTAATCCCAACGGTCTTTTTGACGAAAACCATTATACCACCGCCAGAGATATGGCTCTCATAGCATATCATGCGATGAAGAACGAAACCTTCAGAAAAATCGTGGCTGCACAGCAATGGAAAGCCACCAGCAGAGAAAGTACATACGTGACTTTCAGAAATAAAAACAAGACTGTCTTCCAGTATGAAGGAGGAAACGGTATAAAAATCGGATACACCGAAAACTCGGGAAGGACCCTGGTGGCATCTGCGCAGCGAGGGGAAAAAATTATGATATGTGTGGTAATGAGTGCACCGGACTGGTTCAATGATGCATATAAATTAATGGATCAGGGTTTCAGAAAGGAGCAGAAAAAATGACATATCAGAACAGTGTGTGCACTGATGCCGGAACGGCTCATTGCCCTTGCGCGCTGGCCGAGACTGGTGACTGCCTTGTCTGCAGCAGGCTGGCAGGCAGGGATGAATGCGGATGCAGCTGGGCAGGAGTGTGCGTGTACAATGAATATATACAGAATGATAGAGTGGTGAGAAACCGACGTGAGAGCAGAACTGTGCCCATCGTCAAAAAGATCAGATACGGCGGGGACCTGCTGGTTATGGTGCTGAAGGTGAGCAAAGGGTTTGCGCTGCGGGCTATGGAGCCGGGATCCTTTGTTTTTATCAACAGAACAGGTGAAAATGATTTTTTTAACATGCCTGTGTCAGTGATGAAGGCCGATGTGGAAAATGAACGGCTTTACATAGCTCTCAAGGTGATTTCAGGTAAAACCAAGAAAGCTGCTGAAGCTGCGGAATCACTGCAGCTTCGCGGGGTATACAGAAACGGTCTGCTGGGAGAAGGCACAGCAGGTCTTGCAGAAGACAGGAAAAACGGCGGCAGGTGGCTGGTTATAACAAAGGGAATAGGTTTTGCACCTGCGGTCAATCTGCTGGAATGGGCAGGCGGGAGAGTCAGCGTGGATATGATAGCAGATCTTGAGAAGGTCAGTGAAGAGATGTTCGAAGATAATATGCGGGAATGTATGGCAGAGACCGGTGACAATCTTCATCTGAAAAAAATTTCGCTGCAGGAGATAATGCCGTCACTGAGTGAAGAAAAGGCAGCCTTTTATGACAGAATCATCCTGCTTGCATCGGATTACTATATCAGGACAGTCACAGAGAAAATGGCGATCCCGTCCCATAAGCTGGTGTTCTGCAATAATTTCAGGATGTGCTGCGGTGAAGGTATCTGCGGAGCATGCAGCCATGTGGACAGCACAGGTAAAGTGAGCAAGATGTGCAAATGCAGAGGAGACTATGAGATGGTCAGTACTTTATGAACGCACGCAGCAGTATTCCCGTCCGGGAAGTTAATTCCTGTTTACTTTTTACCGGATATAACTTATTATATTAATGTAAGATAAAACTGTTCGCAGGCAGAAAACAATGGAGATAACACAGAATGAGAATATTTGACACCAACGTACAGGAACTGAAATATAAGGTGCTGATGGAGCTGGCATGGCAGACGTGGAGAGGCAATGACGCCTTCATGGTTTTTAACGAGATTGCCAATGAAATCGTCAAGAAGGGTGAGAACCCTATGAGCTGCTGCATTTACAAAGACAGAGCCATTGTAGCAGAAAGAATAAGAATAGCTCTCGGAGGAGATAAGAATAACCCGAATGTAATACAGGTCATAGGTATCGCATGTGATGAATGTCCTGAAGCAGGGCATGTGGTTACGGATCTCTGCAGAGGCTGCGTGGCTCACAGGTGTGCCGACGGATGCAAGCTGGGAGCAATAACCTTTGATGAGGAGCAGCGGGCACATATCAACAAGGAGAAATGTGTGGAATGCGGCAAATGCGCCAAGCTATGTCCGTACAGTGCCATTACCAACTTCAAGAGACCATGCGAGAGGTCATGCAAAGTGGACGCTATAAGCATGGCCAAGGATGGCGTCGCCACGATAGACACTGAGAAGTGCATAGCCTGCGGAGCATGCGTGTACCAGTGTCCTTTCGGAGCGACTCTTGATGTTTCGAGTATCACCGATGTTATCAAAACCATCATGGCAAGTGAGAACAATGAGAAGTTTCACGTATACGCTATGGTGGCACCGGCCATCGGAGGTCAGTTCACCTATGCCAGACCGGGACAGATAATTACAGCCATTAAGGAACTGGGATTCTACAGCGTGGAGGAGGCTGCCATGGGAGCAGATATCGTGGCATACCATGAGGCTGAGGAGCTCAGTGAAAAGGACGGCGGATACATGACATCCTCATGCTGTCCGGCCTTCGTGAAATACATAAAGACAAAATTCCCGAATGTGGTGCCGAACATATCATCAAGCCTTTCGCCTATGGCAGAGGCAGGCAGAGTCATCAAAGCCGC
>JBJESR010000013.1:0-6013 GCA_051882895.1 Lentihominibacter sp. | reverse complement strand
CGATAATATCACTTTCCTTTCCCGATTTCGTGGCTGGTAAATCACTTTCATTATACCACATATTCCTATTTTAACAGTCTGTAAAGACCAAGGGCATAGTAGATTCTTATGATATCCGGCATTTTGTCATGCCTGTAACCCAGACAGTTATCAATAATACTCAGGCGATATTTCACCGTGTTTTTATGAACATGAAGCAGTGAAGCCGCCTTGGTTATGCTGCTGTCAGCATCCAGCAGATATATCGCCAGCGTATCAAGTGCAGTCCAGCTGTCACTGCCTGAGTTCAGGCAATCAAGAAGTCTGTCACAGGCATCTATTGTCGCTTCACCCTGGCTGATAAGATCATTGCATTTTCTGGCGAACTCAATGTCACCTGCACTGAACCAGTGCCGCATCGGGAATATTTTCCTGGCATCATCAAGGTGCTCCAGATTGCACAGATATGAATCGCGAACCTCTGTGGTATTGTGAAGATTGCTGAATCTGGAAAGAAATATAGTGGGGTCGATTGTCCTGACCTCATTTAATATCTCATCTGCCTGCTGCTTTGCATCCTTCTCTGTATATGGTGTACTGGAAAAAATCAGAAGACTGTCCTCGTAAACATCTGCGAATACCAGATCAGCACAGCTTTTAAGATAATCACACAGCGTATCGGCGTTTTCCTGAAGAACATTGATTGAGTTCTCCTGACTGCCGGCAAGAACCCACATTTCATGAATTTCTGAAATCTTGATATGAAAAATATCAGCAAGGCGATTCATTTTAATCGGGTCATCCTGCAGTATGGCACGAACCAGCTCACGTATTGCTACAGAACCATGTCCCTTTCCCCATATATTGACACATATTCTGACAACATCAGCGACCTGATCCTGAAGTCTCCGGCTTATAGCTGCACCCTCTTTCACAAGGAAAAGGCGCATCGGAGAATCATTGTCCGGAATAATCGGAAACGAATATACTCTGTAATCCGAAGGCAGCATATCAGCAGGAGCGAGCCCTTCTGCAACGTCACAGAAATCCGATAAATGTGCCACCAGCTCGGGTTCTATTCTCTGAGGCCATGCAGATATGTTCAGAAGATTATATGATGCATCAGTTAAAACTACTGAGGACAGAATATCATCACTTACCATCCTTAATACGGTACTGATCGTTCTCTGATGCTCCGGAAGTCTGGAAACTCTGGCCAGAATATCAGATACCAGAAATTCATGCTTTGACCTGTCGTTAAATATATATTCCGTCACATCATTGATCACTTCACCATAGCGAAGATTCTTTGATGCGGGCATCTGAATCAGTACGAAATCCGCCTCATCTGCAATATCGATAAGACGTTTATCTACCCCGGGCATATATATCCCGACATAAAAAAGAATAAGTCCCACCTCTCCGCCTTCGGCAAGACGTCTGATGTTTGCTGCCTGTTTATCCACATCATCTGCACAGTTCAGAAACCCGGTAATAACTATTTCGCTTCCGAAGAACTCCCCTTGTCTGAACAGACCATCCACCAGAATAGCAGGATCGGCTGACTCAAGAACAGAGATGGATGACACAATTCTGTTCAGACCCTTCTTCCCTGCTATCACTTTCGCTTGCCGCAGGGACGGAAGCTGCAGTAAATCAGCTACAGTTACACTCATGACATTCCTCCGCAATTATCTGCAATCGAACAATAGAATTATCATATACCCAGTATATTTGCCCTGATATCAGGTATCAAGAACATTTTACTATTTTTCATTTTTCAATCCATTTGTCCGAAAGGACAAATATGCCTGGGGTTATTTCTGCTTTACAGACAATTTCAATATGACCCATGCAAGAATAGAATATCAATTATTATCACTATATTATTCAGGAGGTTTATATGGAAGAGAACAAAGCTGCTAAAAGTCATGATAAAGGTATATCGCAGATATTGCCTCATGAGAAACGGTCATGGCCCGGAATTGCGTTTATCTGGGTAGGAACCATGATCTGCATCCCGATGCTGATGGTCGGGGGCATTTTCGCCGGGACTTTAACGGTACCGTCCATTTTGCTTGTTACTGTGACAGGCTTCGCAATATGCTGCCTGCTGATGGTCTTCGCAGGAATCGTGGGGAGCGACCTGGGATTGAACTCATCCATGACATCAACGAGAGCTTTCGGTATGACAGGAGCCAATTTTACAATGGCACTGGTGGTATTCATCGCAGAAGCCGGATGGTTCGCAGTTCAGACAGCAACATGTGCAATGGCGTTCAATACATTGCTTGAGGTTTTTGATGTGTCGTTCCCGTTCTGGGCATCGTGTGTCATCTGGGGTGCAATCATGTGCATCACTGCCGTATATGGAGTTAAATGGATGTCTATGCTCAACTACATCGCTGTCCCGCTGCTTCTGATACTCTGTATTTACGGAGCAGTCCACTCTGTTAATGTTGCCGGATGGGATACTATCAGCAATACGGTTACTACGAATGCCATGGCAATCCCGGCAGCAGTGTCAACGGTAATCGGGCTTTTCGCACTGGGAGCGACCTGCAACTCTGATTACACACGTTACTGCAGAACCAGGGCAGATGTGGTCAAAGCAACTGTACTTGGAGTTCTGCCGGCGGCAACCATCATGATAATGGTAGGTGCCATCATGGCCCTGGGAACAGGTAATTACGATGTAACCAGCATGTTTGCAGGGCTGGGACTTCCGATTCTTTCTATGGTGGTTCTGGTGCTGGCTACATGGACCACCAACACAGGCAATGCCTATATGTCCGGTCTTGCTGCATGTAAAATGTTCTCCGTCAAGGATAAGCACAGACCGATAGTCACGATGATCGTAGGCATCCTGGGAATCATTATGGCTATTATGGGTCTTGCTGATTTCCTCAATACATATATCAGTATCATAGGAGCTGTAGTTCCTCCGATCATGGGAATCATTATTGCTGATTACTGGGTGATCTGCAAAGGTAACAGGAACATATGGAAGCCTAAGAAAGGAATCAACTGGGTCGGCATTATCTCATGGGTGCTGGGCGGCGGTTTCGCTCTGCTGGAAACCCTCGGTATCCTCACGGTGTTAAGCCCTGCCCTCGATGGCGTCATCATCGCTTTCGCAGCATATATCGTGCTGTACAAGCTGCTTCAGAATACTTCTCTGATCGGACAGGGAGATCTGACTATTGAAGAAGCTACAGCAATAGCGAAATAAGGAGGTATCTGTTTTGCGTATAATTGATAAGAAAGATATTGAAGATATTGCTCTGGGGGCTGCGCTGCTGGGAGCCGGCGGCGGCGGAGATCCGTATATCGGCAAACTCGTTGCCATGGGTGCTGTGGATGAGCACGGACCTGTCACCATGCTGGATCCGCAGGAAGTGCCGGATGATGCACTGGTTGTTCCTATAGCCATGATGGGAGCACCTACAGTACTGGCAGAAAAGGCCATCGGTGAAAACGAGTACAAAACCCTCTCCAATATGATATCACAGTTTTTCGGTAAAGAAATATATGCGTTCCTGCCTATTGAAGCCGGCGGAGTGAACTCCATGCTGCCTATAGCGGCATGCGCCAGACTGGGAATTCCATTAGTGGATGCCGACGGCATGGGAAGAGCATTTCCGGAGCTGCAGATGGTCACCTTCACCATCGGAGGTATTGATGCATCGCCTATGGCACTGACTGATGAAAAGGGGAATTGTGTAATATTCGAAACAATTACGAACAAATGGACGGAAGAGCTTGCCAGAGCTGTTACTATGAGCTGCGGCGGTGCAGTTTCTGTTGCTCTCTACCCGATGACAGGAAAGCAGATGAAAGACTTCTCTGTCAGAAACATAGTGACAAGAAGCCAGAAGCTGGGCGAAGCTATACGAACCGTGAAGTCCTGCACAGATAAAACCCCGGAAGAACATTTCCTGTCCTTTTCCGAAAGCTACAAACTGTTCAAGGGCAAAATCTCCGACGTACTGCGGGAAACCAGAGGTGCATTTAACTTCGGCAAGGTAATGCTGGAAGGAATCGGAGAGTATAAAGGCAGTGAGGCATACGTGGAATTTCAGAACGAAAATCTGCTGGCCTGCGTGAATGGTGAAATTCTGGCGACAGTACCCGACCTGATATGTCTGGTTGATGCCGAAACCTTCGTCCCTGTCACCACCGATGCCCTTAAATACGGTAAGCGAGTGTATGTAGTGGGTCTTAAATGCTTCGAAATGTGGAGAAGCGAGGCAGGCCTGGAATTAGTGGGACCTCGCTATTTCGGATGCGATACAGATTATATCCCGGTGGAAGAAAGATGCAAAGGAGGCACAGCGAGTGTATAAGTTAGGTATAGATGTAGGCGGCACTAATACTGACGCCGTACTGATCAACGATAAACTGGAGGTCATTGCTGAAATCAAGCGACCCACTTCAGGAGATATATATGACGGAATCATGTCTGCAATCAGAACAATTCTGAAGGAATCCGGGGTGGATCCTTCTGATATCGGTCAGGCTATGCTGGGAACAACTCAGTGCACCAATGCCATCGTGGAAAGAAAGCATCTGGCTGATGTCGCCATGCTCAGAATCGGTGCTCCGGCAACTCTGGGAGTTCCTCCGATGACAGACTGGGAAGAAGATATCAGAAAAACTGTTATTGCATACCAGATTATCGGAGGAGGTTTTGAATACGATGGCAAGCAGCTGGCTCCATTGGATGAAGACGCAGCCAGAGCCTTTTTCCGCCAGGTGAAAGGGAAAGCGGAGTCCATAGCGATTTCCTGTGTTTTTTCCACCATACGCAATGACCATGAGCTGAGAGTCGCAGAAATATGCAGAGAAGAGCTGGGCGAAAACGTGCACATCTCCGTATCAAGTGAAATCGGGTCCATGGGGCTTGTGGAGCGTGAAAACGCAACGATTCTCAATGCCGCCCTTTTTCATGTGGCAGAAAGCTTCACAGAAGGATTTGCGAAATCCCTGCAGGAACTGGGAATAACCGGAGCCGATGTCTATCTCTCTCAGAATGACGGAACCCTGATGACCATGGAACAGGCCAGAAGATATCCTATTCTGACTATTGCCTGCGGTCCTACAAACTCCATCAGAGGTGCCAGCTATCTGTCGAAAATGGAAAATGCACTGGTTATCGACGTCGGCGGAACTACCACAGACCTGGGGGTTATCCAGAACGGATTCCCCAGAGAATCCAGTATTGCCGCCACCATCGGAGGAGTACGAACAAATTTCAGAATGCCGGATGTAGTTACAATAGGTCTTGGAGGCGGGTCCATCGTGAGACAGCAGTCTGACAGCGTCGGTTATCAGATCACCGAAAAAGCTCTGATTTTTGGCGGCGATACTGTAACTGCTACAGATATCGCTGTCCGCCTGAACATGTTTGACCTGGGAGATAAGGAAAAGGTCTCCCACCTCAGTACCGAATTTGCAGAAAAAGCTATGGAAAAAATAAAATCCATGGCAGAGGATGCAATTGATGCCATGAAAGTTTCAAGTGCTGATGTTGACGTTATCCTGGTAGGCGGCGGATCTGTCATCCTCCCGGAAACTCTGGAAGGAGCCGCCTCAGTGCTGAAACCCGAGTTCTTCGGAACTGCCAATGCTATCGGTTCAGCAATATCAAAGGTCAGCGGAACCTTTGAGAAACTGATAGATTACGACAAGGTTCCCCGGGAAGCTGCGCTGGAGGATGCTAAGACTGAAGCTGTAGAAATGGCTGTTGAAACCGGTGCCCTGCGTGAAACAGTGGAAATAATAGATGTGGAGGATGTTCCTCTGGCTTATTATGCGGGCAATACAAACAGAGTTAAAATCAAGGCAGCCGGTGATCTGAGATAGACTGTTTTATCGTACGTGGTAACATTTCGCAGTAATAAGCGAATGTTACCACGCATACTGTAATTCCCGAAAATGTCTCCGATCAGACTCTGTCGTGATTATCCGATGCATCAGCCTTTATCACCGGTCTGACATATTTCCAGAACTGTCTGCAGTCATGATAAAAATA
>JBJESR010000012.1:0-6024 GCA_051882895.1 Lentihominibacter sp. | reverse complement strand
ACTACTGCTTCAGCAGCATCTGATCTGCAGTCCATAGCGAATGCAGGTCCCATGAACGGGATTTTGTTAGCCTGTTCAACAATTGCATCGATTATAGCCTTGTTGCCGTGTCCCAGGTTTGAATTTACAAGCTGTGATGACATATCAGCATACTTTTTACCATTTTCATCCCAGAAATAGATTCCTTCAGCCTTAGTAACAACAATCGGATCAAGTCCGCCCTGAGCTGACCATGAATGTAAGTTGTACTTTAAGTCTTTGTCTTTGATTGCTGACATTTTTAAATCTCCTTTAAATCATAAATCAGAAGGGGACGGGACGTACCGTCCCCTTTAATAATCAGTTATACGTTATACGAACCGGTTGGTTTATGCATCAACCTTGGCGATTACATCAGCATCGATGAAATCTTCTGCCTTGTCAGGTTTCCAGTTAGGAATCTGTCTTGAAACATATGTAAAGTTAAGCAGATCCTTGAATGTTACGTTGTGGGATACACTGTTGCCGCCCCATGTAGCACATCCTAATGTCATTGATACAGGGAATCCGCAGTCCCATCCGCCTGAATTTGTTAAGCACTGAGGCTGGTTAACAACGAGTTTTGTAACTGTTGCTGCCTTGGCAAGTTTATCAACATCAGCAGGATCGTTAGTGTGGATACCGCAGCTGTGTCCGTTACCCATGTAGTGTAAGCAGCCCAGAACCTTTTCGATAGCTTCATCAAGATCCTTAGCCTTCATGATGCCTGATACAGGTGATAATTTTTCGCCTGTGAACGGATGATCATTACCGAATCCGCCGAATTCTTCTGCCATGAGAACCTTAGTGCCGGCCGGAACATCGAGACCTGCGATTTCAGCAATCTTTTCAGCGTTCTGAGCAACGATGGCTCTGTTGAGAACGTGATCGTTAGGAGTGTTAGGCCACATAGCTTTCTGCAGCTTAGCTTTTTCTTCTGATCCTTCCTTGAAGAGAACAGCACCGTGAGCAGCCATTTCCTTAACAAATTCATCATAGCAGTCTTCGAATACTACGATGTTGTTTTCTGTTGAACATGAAGTAGCGTTATCAAATTTCTTTGATTTAACGATCATTTCAGCTACTTCTGACATAGGAGTCTTGCCTGTTACGATGGATACGCAGTTACCAACACCAACGCCGAGAGCAGGAGTTCCGGATGAGTAAGCTGCTTCTACCAGAGCTTCACCGCCTGTTGCCAGAATGATATCACACTGCTTCATCATTTCCTGTGAAGTTTCAAGCTTAACCCATTCAGGTGCACATGTCTGTACCAGATCTTCAGGATATCCTAATTTCTTCAGAGTAGCTCTGATTTCGTCAACGATAACTACGTTGAGCTTCTTGCACTTAGGGTGAGGTGCCAGGATGATAGCATTTCTTGTTTTGAGAGCCATGTTAGCCTTAACGATCGGAGTTGCTTCTCCGTTTGTTACAGGCATGATGCCGGCAACAACGCCCATAGGCTTAGCCCATTTCTGCATTCCTGTTTCTTTGTTGTCTTCGATAAGGTCAACTGATTTTTCGTCTTTCATCTGGAGATATGAGCCCCAAACCTTACCATAGATCTTGGCAACCTTATCTTCAGCAATACCCATGCCTGATTCTTCAACCAGCATTTCAGCGAACTTCTTAACTTTGTCAGCCTTTGTGAGGTTGTAAGTTACTGCTGCTGTAATAAGGTCAACATCTTCCTGTGTGAATTTTGCCGCTACTTCCTGAGCTTTTCTTGCTTTTTCAACTAATTCTGCAACATATTCTTTTGCTGTCTGTGCCATTTTTAAAGTCCTCCTTTTATCTTTAAAAAGTAACAATATTTATCGATATCCGATTAGTGCCCTTTGACACCACTCACATAATACGCAACAGACATGCCAAAATTAAAAATATTAAGAAAATTGAACGGAATAAAAACATTGAGTTGCAGCAATGTGAAAGAATGTTGAAAAATAGAGATTTTCCGAGGACAAAACAGCGGGTGAAATTGTATACAAAGTACAATAAGACTAGTTTCAGAAGGGCAAGATTTAAATTACGGGAAACAACTGATACAAAATTGAATCGGTTATTTCCCGCATAATATCCGGTTTTGGACTAAGATTATATAAAAGCTTTAAAATTCATGCATTTGCAGGAGCGATACAAAAATGAATCGGTGATTCAGAAGTGTATCACTGTTTTCCTCCGGTAAGTCCGTATTTGTGGAGCTTTCTTACTACTGTCGGCTGGCTCACATTCAGAACCTTTGCAATGGCACGGGTTGACTTGTAGCTCATGAGAGCTCTCTGCAGAATTTCTTTTTCTGCTTTTTCCATGGCATTTGCCAGAGAAAGATCCACATTTATGTTGGCATTTGTTTCTGCCTCCTGTTTGATGAAAATCGGGATATTGTCCTCGGTTATCATATTTTCGTTAGTTGTTATTGTCAGGCGTTCTATGATGTTCTGCAGTTCTCTGATGTTTCCGGGCCAGGGATATTTCAGAAGGACCGCCAGAGCATCGGCGCTGAAGGCCTTGTCTTCACGGAGGCTGTCATTGCATTTTGCCAGATTGCTCTGAATAAGGGGAAGTATATCTTCAGGTCTGTCCCTCAGCGGAGGTACATTTATCGGTACAACATTAAGTCTGTAATAAAGGTCTTCACGGAATTTCCCCTGTTTTACCAGTGTCATCAGATCTTTGTTTGTAGCTGAAACAATACGTACATCAATAGGAATCGCCTTTACACCGCCTACAGGTGTGATTTCCCTCTCCTGAATCGCACGAAGCAGTTTGACCTGGAGGTTGAGCGGCAGTTCAGATATTTCATCCAGAAAAATAGTACCCTTCTGGGCAGCTTCAAAAAGACCTCTTTTACCGTCAGATCGGGAGCCTGTGAAAGCCCCTGGGACATATCCGAATAATTCCGATTCGATCAGATTCTCCGGAATTGCCCCGCAGTTTACAGTGACGAAAGGTTCTTTATAACGGTTCCCCTCTTCGTGCAGAAGCTTGGCTATGAGACCTTTGCCGACTCCTGATTCTCCGGTGATGAGCACTGTGGAGTTGACTGCGGCCAGACGTTTTGTCAGTGACATAACGTTTCGCATAGCTACACTGTTGGCAATAATACCGCTGTCTGAAGAATCAAGTTTATCAATATCACTGAGGTCTATCATTGATCCTGCAGATAACTGAGGCTGACGCTTCAGATTGCTCAGCGTGGTGATGTCACGTGAAGTGGTTATAATAAGTGAGATTTTACCGTTATCATCAAATAATGGCATTCCTGTGGTAAGCAGCCGTTTTCCGAGCCTGTTTTCATGAATAATGGTTATATCCCGTTTTTCTTCAAGTACACGTTTGGTTACTGAAGGTGTGAATATCCCGGAGCGTTCAAGTTCATTCACATGTTTTCCTTCTATGTCGTATGAATTGATTTTATAAAGCTCTTCACATGCGTTATTGCACCAGAGGCATACCCCTGAGCTGTCATCAATAAATACTGCATCACTTATGCTGTCAAGAATAGGCAGCAGCTCATCGATTTTAATACTGCCGGTTAAGTTTCCGTACATATGGATCTCCTTTTCTGGCATAAATAAGATATGAATTATTATACTTCGGTTTCAGCAAAATAACAAGAATTGTGATACTGCGATGCATCAACATTAAAATTTACCTTGACAGTCCACATTAAACGGCTTATATTATAATAAAGTGTTAATTTAATCAGTTTATGTAATTTTACAGACTGAACGGGGCATAATATTCTAAAAGAAAAGAGGTCAATATGGAAATAATAAAGATAACAAATGAAAATTTTGAGAAAGAAGTGCTTGAATCTGCAAAACCTGTACTGGTGGATTTCTGGGCTTCATGGTGCGGTCCATGCAGGATGCAGGCACCTGTTCTTGATGAAATTGCAGCAGAGTATGACAGTATAAGAGTGGGTAAACTTAATATTGACGAAGAACAGAATCTGGCAATCACTTACAGAGTCAGCAGTATTCCTACGCTGATCCTGTTCAGAGATGGTCAGCCTGTTCAGACGCTGGTGGGTCTTCGCTCAAAGGACGAGCTTGTGAAGGCTCTCAAGCTGTAATCTGAATCGGCAGTTTGCCGGGAAAGGTAAGGGTTAGAGATGGATGTGAAGTTCCTTATTTGTGAAAAGTGCGGAACAGTAATTACTTTTCTCACTGGAGATGGGGATAATGTGAAATGCTGCGGTGAGGATATGAAACTGCTCCACGCAGTCAATACCGAAGGTGCCGGAGAGAAACATCTGCCTGAGGTGGTAAGAAATGAAGGTGCCGTAAGAGTTGATGTCGGCAGGATCAGCCATCCGATGGAGAGCGATCATTACATTGAATGGATATATCTGCAGACAAGACGCGGAGGCCAGTTTGTGCGACTTGATGCCAACGAAGAACCGAGAGCAACTTTTGGCGTTTCAGGAGAATCCCCAGGAGATGAACCAGTCGCAGTATATGCTTATTGCAACAGGCATGGTCTGTGGAAGACGGAGTTATAGAACATCTGAAGCCTGCAGGTACAATCAAGATGATGTGCTGCAGGCTTTTTATTGCATATTTTAGTATAACCATGTAAAATAATAGAAAAAATGTAACTATTAAATGAGGAGATATGCAATGAAAAAAACTGGTACAAAACCAAAGCGGTTTGTCAGGCGGTTTATGCTGGCGATGATGATTATTATGATTTATGTTCCTCCGGTTTTCGGTATGGAAATTGTCAGCTCGGGTCCTGCAGCAGGTGGTTCCTCCGATGAAAATGTGGTCTGTGAGGATGAGGCTTCAGTTGATATAGACGACCCTGAATTCAACAGATACTATGAATTTGATGATGAGGGAAACATTGTTAAAAAATCTGACATGGACAATATGAGACGCGCAGGAACATACAAGCATCCTTCGAAGTATGCCGACTGTAAGGTTTATGACTGTATAGACGTGTCTGCACATCAGAGCACAATAGACTGGGAAAAGGTTAAAGCGGCAGGAATAACCCATGCTGTTATCCGTGTGGCATACAGAGGGCAGACAACCGGAAGTCTCAATAAAGACAGCCGGTATGTGGAAAATATAAAAGGCGCATACAACGCAGGAATAAAAGTCGGTGTGTACATATATTCCCAGGCGATAACCGAAGCTGAAGGCAGAGAAGAAGCTAAGTACATCACAGATAAAATTGAAGCTTACAGAAGCATGATCACTATGCCCGTCGTATTTGATTATGAGTTCGGACTTGCCAAGAGTGACGGCGGCAGGTTTTATGCAGGCAGATTGTCAAAGAGCAAAATGACAGCTATATGTACAGCTTTCTGCGAGTACATCAAGGACAAAGATTACGATCCTATGGTATATGCCAATTATAACATGTTAAGCAAATATCTGGATAAAGATGAACTCAGCGCAAGATATAAGATATGGCTTGCACATTATAACACCTCCACGGATTATCCAGGTGAGTTTTACATGTGGCAGTATACTTCCGGCGGAAGTGTCAGCGGTATAAGCGGCAGAGTCGATATGAACTTCATCTATGAGAAGGATAACAGCACCGGAAAATGGGTGAAAACTGACAGCGGTAAATATATGTATCTGAAAAGTGACGGCAGATATGCATGTTCTGAATGGATAACTCACGGAGGATACAGATATTATATCAACAGCAGCAAGGTCAGAGTGACGGGATACAAGAAAATAGGATACTATTATTATGGCTTCAGCTCATCAGGAAAAATGTATAAAAGTACTACAGCTGCAATCGGAACGAAAAAATACAGGTTCGCTTCAAGCGGCAAGTCCATTTTATACACAGCGAAAACGACAGATGCACTGAATTACAGAACAGGTCCGGGAACCGGCTATAAAGTAAAAGGAACGTACGCTAAAGGCAAAGTGATTTATGTTGTCAGAGAAAAAGACGGCTGGGGAAGGACTTCCGGCGGATACTGGGTTAAATTGAGCTATACAAAGAAAATTACAAAATATCCGCAGAGCA
>JBJESR010000011.1:0-28634 GCA_051882895.1 Lentihominibacter sp. | reverse complement strand
AGGACGTTGCCGCTTAGGTAAAAGGCGATTGATAATTCAATCGCCTTTTATTTTATTGTTTTCATATCATGTTATCGGATATCAGTGACTATGGCTCTTATTACTGTATTTAAATCGATGATTATGTAAATACCAATTTTGTTGTATATAGTAGTTATATAAATTATAATATAAGAAAACATATACTGTTCGAGGAGGTATATCATGTACAAAGAAATGAGGAGAAAAGAAAAAGCTATCAGTAAGAATGAAATAGAAGAAGTGATGAGTAATGCTGAATATGGTATTCTCTCTACAGTAAGTGAGGATGGCACTCCATACGGAACTCCACTGAATTTCGCATATGCTGATGATGTGATTTATTTTCACAGTGCCACCGAAGGGCATAAAATCGATAATATCTTGCATGGCAGCAGTGCATGCTTCAATGTGGTTGATTCTGTTGTACTGATGCCGGCTGATTTTAACACTCAGTACAGATCTGTTATGGTATTCGGCAGGATCAGTATAGTCGATAATGCTGAAGAAAAAAGAAAGGGAATTTCTGCGATTGCAGACAAGCTGAGTCCGGATTTTCATAAGGAAGGACTTGAATATATAGAAAGAGCGTTCAATGACATGCATGTTCTTAAGCTTGAAGTTGAGCATATTACAGGAAAAGCGACACGTGGCTAGAAACATTGAATATGAAGGCTTTGTGAAGTTGATTTTTCTTTTAATAATGCATTGTTTTTTACCTGTTTTTTTATTATAATTACTTTTATACTATTAAAGAAATGAGGAAGAGTAATGTACGCTTTATGTTATATCGTTGGAATGATTTCAATATCAGTGTTTATGTATGCAGTAATTATCAGGAACAGGAAGAACAGACAGGAGGCTTTTCTGGCCAGCGGATCCACGTTTGCTGTCATAGCCGTTCTTGGTATTATTAAATGGCTGGTATTATAGAATATGTGTATGAGTGACTGCAGATACTATATCTGCAGTTTTTTTGTACAGAATTAACACAACCTTAACATATACTTAACATAAGATTCTTTATTTTACGTTTTGTTAACATTATAATATCAAGTGGTTTGATACTGTCATGTATTTAATGCAACCGATAATATTGATAATGGTGGTAAGAAAAGATGAATGTAGAAGCTTTGAAAATCGCATTACAGCTGTTCGGCGGCCTGGCACTGTTCATTTATGGAATGAATTTTATGAGTGACGGACTTCAGAAAGCTGCAGGAGAGAAAATGAAAAGTATCCTGGCGATGCTGACGAGAAATGTTTTTGTAGGGGTTCTTGCTGGTGCTGCTGCGACGGCGGTGCTGCAGAGCAGCGGTGCGGTCACGGTAATGGTTATAGGGTTTGTTGCTGCAAATCTTATGACGCTGAGACAGGCTATCAGCATAATAATGGGAGCAAACATCGGAACCTGCGTCACTGCCCAGCTGGTTGCTTTTCAGATAGGCGATTTCTCATGGGCCTTTGTGATTGTAGGCTTCATTATGTATTTCTTCGTTTCAAAAAAGGAGAAAATCGTAGATTTCGGGCAGGCGATATTTGCGTTTGGAATATTGTTCACCGGACTGAATCTGATGTCTGATGCTATGAAGCCTCTTGCTCAGAGCACCATGTTTGCCGAACTTATGCTCAAAGTTGCGGACATGCCTATACTTGGAATAATCACAGGTGCTGTTATGACAGCTATTGTCCAGAGCAGCTCTGCATCCATAGCAGTACTTCAGAATCTGGCCAGCACTGCAGGTCCGGATGGTGTGAGCAGTCTGATAGGGCTTGCAGGTTCGATTCCGATTCTGTTCGGAACTAATATCGGATCTACTACAACAGCTCTGCTGGCTTCGATCGGTGGCAGCATAAATGCTAAACGTACAGCACTTTCCCATATGATATTCAATGTTGTAGGAACACTTATTTTCATATGGTTCACACCTTTTATCGCTAAATTTGTTGCTGCAATATCACCTTCCGGTGATGAGCTTGACATTATTTCCAGACAGATTGCCAATGCACATCTTACATTTAATGTGGCAACGACATTGCTGTTCCTGCCGCTTATCGGAGTGCTCGCTACCGTTGTCACTAAACTGATACCGGGTAAAGACGGAGAACGGGATCCGATGGAGCCGGTATATCTGGATTACAATGTGCTGGAACAGCCTTTTGCTGCTATACATCTGGCAGTACAGGAGCTTTCCAGAATGGCTGAAATCACGGCACAGATGATAGTTGAGACGAAGAAAGCTTTCCTTGGCAATGATCTTCAGTCAGCGGACAAGGTTATGGAGTACGAGCTGCAGGTAAACAATCTGCGGGATCTTCTGACAGAATATCTGTCTTCGGTATTATCCGCTGATAAGGTTACGGAATATCAGGCAACAGAGATATCGCGCCTTCTTCATGTTGTATCAGACGTTGAGCATATCGGAGACAACTGTAAAAACATAGCGGAATTTTCCATGGAAAAAACAAAGAAAGGCTATGAATTTTCGGATACTGCCTGTGCGGAAATATATGAATGCTTCGATCATGGCAGCAAAATGGTCAATGATTCAATAGATGCTCTGAAGAATGAGAATACCGAGCTTGCCGAAAGCGTCAAGGAACAGGAGCAGGCTTTAAACAGAATGGAAGAGCACCTGAGAGCAAAGCATATGGAAAGGTTGAACAGCAGACAGTGTTCACCTGAGTTTACAGTTATTTATACTGACGTTATACACAATATAGAGAAGATAGGTGACAGCTGTGACAATATAGCCAATGTAGTGCTGGATGGTGCACGGCACGGCAGGCACGACGAGGCTGTTGAGGAAGCATAGCACAAAGATACACAAAAGCATCTGATGCATGTACCGGAGAACGAAAACCGTACTTTTTAGATCAGGTGCTTTTTTCTTATGTTATAACAGAATACCTGCGTATACCGGTATGGTTATCAGACTTATAAGAGTCGACAGACTTACAAGATTGGAGGCATATTCGCTTTCCAGATCATAGTATTCCGCCATTATGGCTGTCTGAGCGTGACATGGAAGTGATGCGGCAAGAATAAATACTTTGAGGGGCAGACCTTCAAGGCCGAAAAGGGTGAAAGCTCCCCACATTATGAGAGGATGTATTACGAATTTGCCCAGCATTATTATAATCTGATCGATTGTAATCTTCTGTATCCCGTTTGAAAGTGAACGGGCAAGGTTGGAACCGATAACAAGAAGAGAAAGAGGTACACATATGTCACCGAGATAGCTGAGTGCTGTTTCAAGTATCACAGGCAGTTTCCAGCCCATTTCTGCCAGCAGGCAGCCTATTATGACCCCGATCAGGCCGGGGCTGAAAATTTTCCTGACAGAAAACGACTTTTCCTCCAGTTCTGAAGCACTGCAGAGTGTCCAGGCTCCAAGACTCCAGAACAGTGTAATAGTAACAAGGTAATATGTAAAAAGATATGGCAGACCGTCATGGCCGAATACAATTGAAATTATGGGAAGTCCTATGAACATCGCATTATTAAAAGTGAATGTGGTTACAAATACGGCATTTTTCTTGACAGGAAGCCTGAGAGCCTTACCTAGGATTCTGCCCAGCAGATGCATTATCAGGACTGTTGCAGTAATTATCAGAAGGTTCAAGAAAGCCGCCCGGAGAAGTTCAGGAGTAAATCTGTTTTCTATACTGGTGACAGCGAGGGCAGGTGCTGCAATATTTACGACAGTGGTCGAGAACACTTTGTTTGTGTTTTCCGGCCATTTTTCTTTTTTTGTGAAAAAGAACCCCACTCCTAATATTATGAATACGACAAGAACACTTACTACTCCGTTTACCATGATGACGCTCCTGATTTTACATAGTTTTAACTTTGAATTTACTTTAAGCTGCTTTCTTATAACATTATACTGATTTAACATGGAATTGTAAAATAAAAGAAAAATACAGGAGAAAAGTTATGAATTCAGAAACGGTACAGATGATAATAACGTTGTTCGGCGGGCTGGCGATGTTCATTTACGGCATGAACCTGATGAGCGACGGTCTGCAGAAATCAGCCGGAGAGAAGATGAAAAGCGTGCTTGCCATGCTCACAAGGAATCCTGTTTTCGGGATAATGGCAGGTGCCCTTGTAACCGCAGTACTTCAGAGCAGCAGTGCAACTACGGTTATGGTGATAGGTTTTGTAAGCGCGGGTCTGATGAAGCTGCCGCAGGCCATAAGCATAATAATGGGGGCCAATATAGGTACGACAATCACTGCACAGCTGATAGCATTTAAGATCGGCGACTATGCATGGCTGTTTGTTGCCGTGGGTTTCATCATGTACTTTTTCATGAAGAAAAAGGAACTTGTTTCATACATAGGGCAGACTTTGTTCGCATTCGGCATCCTGTTTGTCGGTATAAATATAATGGGTGATACCATGAAGCCGCTGGCAGGTTCACAGGTTTTCGTCGACCTGATGCTGCAGGTGCAGAATATTCCTATGCTGGGAGTAGCTCTGGGAACTCTGATGACTGTGGTGGTACAGAGCAGCTCAGCTACTATTGCAGTACTTCAGAATCTGGCGTCCACTGCCGGTCCGGATGGTGTCAGCAGCATCATCGGGCTTCAGGGAGCACTGCCGATACTGTTCGGAGATAATATAGGTACCACAATTACAGCGGTGCTTGCATCGATAGGTGCATCAGTCGCTGCAAAGAGAACTGCAGCAGCCCATGTGATTTTTAATCTTACAGGGACTCTCATATTCATTTGGTTCATTCCATATTATGCGGAATTCATACAGTTTATTTCGCCGAAGGGTGCTGAGATAGAGGTGATAGCAAGACAGATAGCAAACGCACATCTCTGCTTTAATCTTTTTAACACAATAGTGTTCATACCTCTTATAGGAGTGCTGGTGAAGGTTGTCACGAAGCTTGTGCCGGGAAAAGAGGAAGGCAGGTTGCCTTCGGATCCAGTGTATCTTGACTTTAACGTGCTCGAGCAGCCTTTTGCAGCTATACATCTGGCAACTAAGGAGCTTGTACGACTCGGGAATATGGTGCTTGATATGATCAATGCTTCAAGGAAGGCATTTATTGAAAATGACAGCAGCAGGGTGAGGGAACTGATGGAAACAGAAGAGAACGTCAATGAGCTTCAGGAGAAAATTGTAAATTATCTGGCCCATATGTTCTCAACAGAGACAACAACGGAAGAACAGGCAGCTAAAGTGTCCGGACTGATGCATGTTGCAGCAGATATTGAACATATAGGAGATCACTGCAAGAATATAGGGGAGTTTGCTGAAGAAAAGATAAAAAATTCATATGAATTCTCTCAGGAGGCATATGGGGAAATCAGCAGCTGTTTCGATCTTGCAGGGACAATGATGATGGAAAGCATAGCTGCTCTGGAGAGTCAGAGTGCAGAAAGTGCTGTCAGAGTTCAGGAGCTTGAAGAGGAGATGAACAGGAAGGAGAACGACCTCAGGATTCACCATATGGAGAGACTGAATAAAAAGGAATGCTCTCCCGAATTTACTGTGATATATACGGATGTCGTGCATAATATTGAAAAAATGGGAGACTACTGCAATAACATAGCGGATGCAGTAATAGATGAAAACCACATTGAATGTCAGTGAAATACATTGTTATTATTATAACGGAAACATTGAGTCAATTTTATAATTATGGTAAAATAATATAAAATAATAATACGAAATGGGATTCAGTATGAAAAAAATACTTATCATTGAAGATGAGCCGAATATCAGAGAGCTTATTCTGTATAATCTTAAAACCAACGGGTATGACGGAATTGCTGCAGAGGATGGCATAATGGGAATTACCATGGTTCATCGTGAGAAACCTGATCTGATACTTCTCGACATCATGCTCCCAGGCAAAAATGGTTATGAGATCTGCAGGGAGCTGCGTGATGAAGGCAACAATACACCTATAATAATGATTACAGCCAAGACAGAGGAACTGGATAAAGTCATGGGTCTTGAGTATGGTGCTGATGATTATATTTCAAAACCCTTCGGGATAAGAGAGATGATGGCGAGAATCAAGGCTGTGCTGCGCAGATATGAAGTCACTTCGGAGCTGGGTTCAGGTGGAGATACGATAATATCAATCGATGATCTGAAGATAAATGTTGAACGGCATGAGGTTAAAGTGGGAGACAGACATGTTGATCTCACTCTCAAGGAGTTTGAACTGCTCAGATATCTTGTAGAAAACCGCGGGCATGTATTCACTCGTGATCAGCTGCTGAACAGTGTGTGGGGAATTGACTACGCAGGAGAAACCAGAACAGTTGATGTGCATATCAGGCATCTCAGACAGAAGCTTTCTGATGGGAAGAACGATGATCAGTATATTGAAACAATAAGAGGAAAAGGATATAAAGCCAGATGAAAAACAAGTTTCTGCTGCTGCTGGTGGAAATTGCAGCAATTGAACTGATTGCACTGTTCCTGGTGTTCAGATTCAGCGAGAACGGAGCAGGGATATATTCTGTTGTATTTATCATTATTCTGGCGCTGACCGGTCTGCAGGGATATGTGCAGATTGTCAGACCGTACACTCAGAAGATGGAAGAACTGGAGAAAGCTGCCGAAGAAAGTCAGAAGTCAGAGCTTATCAGACGTGAATTTGTAGCCAATGTGAGTCATGAACTGAAGACACCGCTGACTTCGATTTCGGGGTTTATTGAAACCCTTCAGGATGGAGCGGCAGAGGATCCTGAAATCAGAACAAAATTCATAGATATAATAGCTATTGAGACGGCAAGACTGAAGCGGCTTATTGAGGATCTGCTGGTGCTGTCGGATATAGAAAGCAGGAGAGATTCGGATCAGCAGGAGTTTGATGTGAAGACTGCGATAATGAATACGGTTGAAGCCCTGAGACCGATAGCTGATGATAAACATATAACAATTCTGATGGATCTTGATGAAGGTTGCAGCATCAGAGGATCTGTCGACAGATTCAGACAGATGATGGTCAATCTTATAGAAAATGCCATCAAATATTCTGATAAAGACAGCAGAATATGGGTGAACGCCAAGGATAAGGATGGAAGGCTGATAATCAGCGTAAGGGATGAAGGAATAGGAATTGCGCCGGAACATCACGACAGGCTGTTTGAACGGTTCTACAGAGTAGATAAATCGAGATCAAAAAAAGCGGGAGGCACCGGACTGGGGCTTTCCATAGTAAAACATATCGCAGTTCTTCTGGGCGCGAAACTGAAAGTCGAGAGTCAGGTGGGAGAAGGAACCACATTTTATGTTATTTTTGATACATATTAAAAGGAAATATGTATGCAGACAGAAAGGAGGACATATTGCACCTGGATTATCTGGTATCAGATCTGGCGCTGATACTTATAGCAGCGGCCATAGTTACTCTTATTTTTAAAAAACTGAAGCAGCCCGTAGTGCTGGGCTATATTGTTGCGGGCTTTTTGATAAGCCCGAATTTTGTATATCTTCCTACTGTCGTTGAAATCGATGACATTCATGTATGGGCAAATATAGGAGTTGTATTCCTGATGTTCGGTCTCGGGCTGGAATTCAGTTTTAAAAAAATTGCAAAGGTTGGAGGAAGTGCCTTTGTCATTGCTCTCACTGTGATGAGTGCGATGATACTTATAGGTACAGGTGTGGGAAGTCTTCTGGGCTGGGGCAAAATGGACTGCATTTTCCTGGGAGGCATGCTGTCAATGTCATCTACGATGATAATACTCAAGGCCTATGAAGAATATGATCTCAAAAAAGAAAAGTTCGCTCAGATAGTTCTGGGTACTCTCGTGATTGAAGACATTGCGGGAATCTTCATGATGATTATCCTGACGACTATTTCTGTCAGCAGGAATGTGTCAGGAATGGCAATGGTCAAGGACATAGGCCTGATGCTTGTTTTCCTGATCATATGGCTGCTGGTAGGTATCTATTTGATACCTACATTCCTGCAGAAAATAAAAAATCTGATGAATGATGAGATGATACTTATTATTTCGGTAGGAATCTGCCTTGGCATGGTGGTTATCGCCAATCTGATCGGCTTCTCCTCCGCTCTGGGTGCTTTCATGGCAGGTTCTATTCTGGCAGGGACAGTTCAGGCCGGACGTATCGAGAGAATAGTAAATCCGATCAAGGATCTTTTTGGAGCTATTTTCTTCGTCTCCGTAGGAATGATGATACAGCCGGAGCTCCTTGTTGAATATAAATTTCAGATACTTATAATAACCGTTGTTACAATACTGGGACAGATGATCTTCTCAACAGTGGGAATGCTGCTTTCAGGACAGTCGCTCCATACGGCTGTACGGGGAGGCTTCAGCATGGTACAGATAGGAGAATTCTCCTTTATCGTCGCTTCACTGGGAATGGGTCTTGGGGTAATAAGTGATTTCCTGTACCCTATAGTTGTGTGCGTATCGGTTATAACATCCTTCACAACACCGGTGTTTATCAAGAATTCTGAAAGAGTCTACAAATTCATCGACGATGTTATTCCCGACGGGCTGTGGGTGTTTATACGTAAAAACACTTCTGAGAACCGCAGTAATGATGACCAGGATAAAGAATGGTATCTTTATATCAAGAAAGTAATCGAAAGGACTGTAGTATGTTCTGTTTTTCTGTTCATTTTCTACTGGGCAGGAACACGATATCTGGGGCCGTTTATTTCGTCGCATATTGAAGGCGGCTATACGGCCAGTATAATTACAGCAGTGATAATACTGGCGTGCATGACACCTTTTGTCAATCTGATGCATGGTACAAACCAGGCGCTTTTCACAAAACTGTGGCTGAAGCACAGAGCGAACAGGCTGTCACTTCTGACCCTCAAAGCTGTCAGAATACTGATCGCGGCATGTTTCGTGGCTCTTGTACTGAGAAAAATATTCAGCATTCCGTTCATTCTGCTTGTGCTGATTGCGGCGGTACCTATAGTATTTATTGTACGTTCTGATTATATCAATGGAATGACAATAAACATGGAAATCAGATTCATGACAAACTTTTCGGAGAAGACTCTGGCAAAGGAAAAGAAGGAGCGGGGTCTCAATGATGACTATCACTGGCTGAATGAGTCTCTGTTTGTTGCAGAGTTCCAGGTGACAAATGCCAAGGAAAATATGGTTATAGGTGATTTCACTAAGAAACCGTCATCAAGAGTAGGTATAATAAGGATGATAAGAGATGATACGGTCATCAACATTCCTAAAATAACAGAGCCGGTCCAGAATGGAGATATACTGCATATGCTGGGTACAGAAAAGGAAATTGAGATATGCACCATGCTTCTTGAAAAGGATGAGCATATTGAATATACAGACAGAGATGATATGACACTCAAGGATTATATAGATGCACAGGAATTTTATGATATTCCTGAAGATAATAAAATGATCTGCTGTCCTATCAGAGTGGATGCCGGCTCGCCGTTTGCAAGAAAAATGATAAAGCACTGCGGTCTCAGGAAAAAGTACCGTGGTACGATTGCGGCTATAGAACGAGGTGATATGCCTGTGATAAAACCTGGCAAAGAGGTAATTATACAGCCGGGGGATATGCTGTGGGTGCTTGGAAGCAAGCGGATGGCAGATGAACTTATCAAGAGTGATGTACTGGATGGATGATAAATGTAATATTGTAAAGCGCAACGCATCGGTGAAATGTTTCAGCCGGTGCGTTTGTGTTATTCTTGGACCTGCAAAAAAACATAAAATTATGTCTTGAAACAATTGCGACGCAATTCTGAAAGTGTTATAATCAAGGCAAATAAAGCAAGTTATTTTTTTAACAAGAAAGGTATACTGTATACAACATAATATATCCTGAATACCATGTGTGCAATTTTGTATACAGAATGCCAGAATATATTTAGTATTGATTGGAGGAATTGTTATGGGCAAGGTTCATGATTTAGCTAAAAGAATTGCTGCACTCCTTCCCGGTGGTGACTGCGGCGGATTTGGCGGATGTGGATTCCCTTCATGCAGTGACTGTGCAATGGCAATAGCCGAGGAAAGGCAGGCAGACAAATGTCCTGCGTGCGGGCAGGCTGCAGTTGATGCCATTGCTGAAATCCTGGGAACACAGACTGTGCAGATAGTAGAAAAGACTGCCTTTATCAAATGTGCAGGTGAAGCGGCAGGGAAAAATCGTTTTGCTTCATTAGAAAGCTGTCAGGCGGCTGTTGAATCAGGATTTGAGGATAGCGAATGTCACTGGGGATGCGTCGGCTCAGGAAGCTGTATCAGCAGATGCAATTTCGATGCGATGTCTCTGGAAAACGGAAGGGTGATAATTGACAGGGAGAAATGCAACGGGTGTATGGCATGTATCTCTTCATGTCCGCAGATGCTGATAAGTGTTATCCCAAAAGATGCAACCAATTTCATACCTTGCTCTTCAAGGGATAACGAGAAGGAAACCCTCGAAAAATGCGGTTTCGGCTGCATAGGCTGCGGAGATTGTGCACTGGCATGTCCTGAAGGTGCCATTGATATGATCCGTGGATATAAAATTGATCAGAGGTTTGCATCGATTGATTATGATAAATGTGCAGGCTGCATCGCATGTACAGTGAGCTGCAGAAAGAAGATAATCGTAGATGAGCTCCATGATCTGACAAAAGCCAAGGAAGAAGTGGCATTCGTCAGATGCAGCGGTGGATACTCCGGTAACAGGAAACTCGCTGAGATGGGTATCGAGGAATGCAGAGCAGCTGATGAACAGGATCTTGATGCTCTGGGAATATGCAGCTACGGCTGTACGGGCTTCGGCGACTGCACCAAGGTGTGCAGATACGATGCAATCAAGGTGGAAATGGGCACTGCGGTTGTAGATGAAGAGAAATGTGTCGGATGCGGAGACTGTATGCGACAGTGTCCGAGAAACATGATAATCATGGTACCTTATGCAGGTGTCAAGCAGATGGCCTGTTCCTCTAAGGCTCCTGCTGAGAAGAGACTTGAAGTGTGCTGGGCAGGCTGCATAGCATGTGGTGACTGTGCGGATAACTGTCCGTCAGGAGCGATAACGATGACAGATGGTAACCCGGTTGTTGACAGTGAGCTTTGTTTCAACTGCGGTATATGCACATATGTATGCTCCAGAAGGCCGATAAAGGAACGTAAGGTTCCTGAGTATACATATCTCCAGAACGATGCAATGAAGATAGAGAAAAAATGTGAAAGGAAGTGGTAATTATGAGAACTAAGAAGACTATGGACGGCAACACAGCTGCTGCACATGTTGCATACGCGTTTTCAGAAGTTGCTGCTATTTATCCGATCACACCGTCATCGGTAATGGCAGAGAATATCGATGACTGGGCAAGCGAGAACAGAAAAAATATATTCGGTGAAGAAGTGAAGGTTGTTGAAATGCAGTCTGAAGGCGGTGCAGCCGGTGCGGTTCACGGTGCTGTTACGGCGGGAGCATATACCAGCACTTTCACAGCTTCACAGGGGCTTCTGCTGATGATTCCTAATATGTATAAGCTGGCGGCAGAGAAGACTCCGACTGTCATGCATGTGGCAGCCAGGGCGATTTCAACCCATGCCCTTTCCATATTCGGAGACCACTCGGACGTAATGGGATGCAGGCAGACAGGTTTTGCCATGATAGCATCCTGTGACCCTCAGGAGGTAATGGATCTGGCAGCTGTAGCTCATCTTTCGGCGATAGATGGCAAGGTTCCTGTGCTCCATTTCTTCGATGGATTCAGAACAAGCCATGAGCAGCAGAAAATCGATGTATGGAGCTATGATGAGCTTAGAGATATGGTGAACTGGGATGCTGTCAGAGAGTTCAGGCAGCGGGTGATTAATCCTAACCATCCTCACAGTATGGGGTCGGCAGAGCAGCCGGAGACGTTCTTTCAGCACAGAGAAGCCTGCAACAGAAATTATGAGGATACAGTAGAAACAATTGACAGATACATGCAGCTTGTAAGTGAAAAGTGCGGCAAGGAGCCTGCCTACAGACCGTTTTCATACTATGGTGCCGAGGATGCTGAAGAAATCATTATAGCCATGGGTTCAATATGTGATGCTGCTGAGGAGCTGATAGACCATATCAATGCTCAGGGAAAGAAGACAGGTCTTGTTATAGTAAGGCTATACAGACCGTTTTCGGCAAAGCACCTGATTGATGCAATTCCTGATACCGTTAAGAAAATCGCAGTTCTTGACAGAACAAAGGAACCGGGTTCAACAGGCGAACCGCTTTATCTGGATGTTGTTTCAGCTCTCAGAGGAAGCAAGTTCAATGATGTCCTTATTACCGGCGGCCGTTACGGTCTCGGATCCAAGGATACACAGCCTGGCGATATACTGGCTGTCTATGAAAACCTGTGGAGCGATGAGCCAAAGAAGGAATTCACTATTTCGATAACCGATGATGTGACGGGACTGTCGCTTCCTGTAACCAGTAATCCTGATGTCGCTCCTGAGGGAACTGTTGCCTGCAAATTCTGGGGACTCGGTGCTGACGGTACTGTTGGTGCCAATAAGAATACAGTCAAGATCATCGGCGATAATACTGACATGAATGTTCAGGCTTATTTCCAGTATGACTCCAAGAAATCCGGAGGCGTGACGATTTCACACCTGAGATTCGGATATGGCAAGATCAAATCTTCATATTATGTTAAGCAGGCGGATTTCGTAGCCTGTCACAAATCTGCATATCTGAACAGATACAAGATAGTAGAGGATGTAAAACCGGGAGGCACTTTCCTTCTCAACTGTTCGTGGGATGATGCACAGCTGGAGGATATGCTTCCGGCAAATGTGAAACGTTATATCGCTCAGAACAATATCAGCTTCTATACCTGCGATGCTGTTTCGATAGCCAGAAAACTGGGGCTCAAGGGCAGAACCAATACAGTGCTGCAGGCGGCATTTTTCAGACTGGCAGATATACTTCCTATAGAAGATGCGGCAAGGTATATGAAAGATGCTATTGTCAGGTCCTACGGGATGAAGGGTGAAAATATAGTAAAGATGAACTGTGATGCTGTCGATGCCGGCATAACCCATGTCCACAAGGTGGATGTTCCTGCTGAATGGGCGCAGGCAGAGGGTGACCTTACACATGATGAATCTGAAGGACGCGACAGAATACATACTGATTATATAAACAGGATACTCAGACCTACGAATGCTATGGATGGTGACTCGATACCGGTTTCCGCATTTGTGGACACCGCAGATGGAATGATTCCTGCGGGGACTGCAGCATATGAGAAGAGAGGTATAGCTGTTGAAATTCCTAAATGGAATGCGGACAAATGTATGCAGTGCAACTGGTGTTCATATGTATGCCCTCACGCAGTTATCAGACCTTTTGTGCTGACAGCTGAGGAGGGAGAGAAGCTGAGTGTCGGTGCGGTACCCCTCAGGGGAGATGAGGAAAAGCTGTTTGCTATCGGCGTGTCGGCGCTTGACTGTACAGGATGTGGTTCATGTGCCGAGGTATGTCCTGCCAGAAACAAGGCACTGGAGATGGTTCCGGCAGAAAAAACCGAGTTTGCTGCGCAGGCGGAATTTGATAAACTGTTCAGCGGTGCTGATAATAAAGAGCTGGCTGCTGCAGATGATACTGTCAGAGGTTCCCAGTTCAGACAGCCGCTTCTGGAGTTCTCGGGAGCATGCCCGGGATGTGGTGAGACGCCTTATGCCAAGCTGGTGACCCAGCTCTTCGGCGACAGGATGTACATCGCCAATGCTACAGGATGTTCATCCATATGGGGGTGCAGTGCTCCAAGCTCGCCTTATACTGTGAACAAGGAAGGAAAGGGACCTGCCTGGGCCAATTCCCTCTTTGAAGATAATGCCGAGTTCGGATATGGCATGGCTGTAGCAGTCAGGGCAAGGAGAAACGAACTCAGAACGGCAGCCAGATGTCTGGCGGAGGATATGCGTTTTGCAGATGCGGCAAATGCATGGCTGGACAACATGGACGATGCGGAATGTTCAGGAAAGATGGGACAGAGATTGCTGGACGTATGCAGAGAGCACACTGATGTGCCGGATGCACTTTTCATAACCGAGAACAGCGATATGCTCCAGAAACCGTCTATGTGGATATTCGGCGGAGACGGATGGGCTTACGATATCGGATACGGCGGTCTTGATCATGTGCTGGCTTCAGGAGAGAATGTCAATGTGCTGGTATTCGACACAGAGGTTTATTCCAACACAGGCGGGCAGGCATCCAAATCGACACCTACCGGTGCAGTGGCACAGTTCGCTGCAAGCGGAAAGGCGGTGAAGAAGAAGGATCTGGCACATATCGCCATGGCTTACGGATATGTATACGTAGCACAGATTGCTATGGGTGCGAATCCGGCTCAGGCTCTCAAAGCTATCAGAGAAGCCGAGGCCTATGACGGCCCGTCCCTGATAATTGCTTATGCTCCTTGTATCAACCATGGTGTAAAAGCAGGAATGAACAAGGCTATGCTTGAAATGAAAAAGGCTGTCAGAGCAGGCTACTGGCATCTGATGAGATACAATCCTGACATGATAGCAAAGAAGAAGAATCCGCTTTCCATAGACAGTGCTCCTCCTACAGAAAGCTACAATGATTTCCTGATGGGAGAGGTAAGATACAACTCATTGAAGCTCAAATCGCCTGAGAGAGCAGCAAGGCTCTTTGAAAAGGCTGAGTCTGAAGCGGTTTCAAAATATCAGAAGCTGCTTAAAGAAAAGAAGGACTTTGATGAACAGTAGGGAAAGGAGTGATTTCAATGTATAAGATCGTAAGCAAAAGAAAACTTAATGATTCCATGACCTGGCTTGTCATTGACGCTCCGCTGGTGGCAAGAAAGGCCAGACCCGGGCAGTTCATAATCCTGCGTACCGATGAGTATGGTGAGAGAATTCCTCTTACCATGGCAGGACATGATCCGGTAAAGGGAACGATAGATATCATATATGCTGCAGTGGGAAGAACAACGATGCTGATGGATCAGCTGGAGGAAGGAGATTACCTTGCCGATGTTGTGGGACCTCTGGGCAGACCCACTCATATGGAGGGACTCAGGCGTGTCGCTGTAGTAGGCGGAGGTACAGGAAATGCACTGGCTTATCCGCTGGCAACAGGAATGCATAACGAGGGTATATATGTAGATATGATAGCCGGTTTCAAGAACAAGGATATGGTGATCCTTGAGGATGAGTTCAGAGCTGGCACTGACAACCTGTATATTACTACAGATGACGGCTCATACGGTGAAAAGGGCTTCACCACTGATAAGCTGAAGGAGCTGATTGAAGCAGGAAATGAGTATGATGAGATAGTTGCGGTGGGACCTCCGGTAATGATGAAATTCGTATGTAAAATTGCTGCTGATTATGGTATCCCGTCTGTTGCATCTCTGACTGCGTATATGGTGGACGGTACAGGAATGTGCGGCGGATGCAGAGCTATAATCGGAGGAGAAAACAAGTTTGTCTGCGTTGACGGACCTGAATTTGATGGAAGTCTTGTGGACTGGGATGAACTGATCAGGAGAAATTCATTCTATAAAGAGCAGGAAAAAGAGGATGCGGCTCATATCTGCCGCCTGACAGGAGGTGTGCGTTACCATGATTAATCTGAAAAAGGTAAAGAACCCGATGCCGGAGCAGGATCCGGTGGTAAGGGCCGGAAACTTCGAAGAGGTTGCGTGCGGCTATACACCGCAGATGGCGATAAATGAAGCTATGAGATGTCTCAGATGCAGGAAGAAGCCTTGCACAAAGGGGTGTCCTGTAATGGTCAGAATCCCTGAATTTGTGGCAAAGATTGCTGAAGGTGAGTTTGAGGAAGCATATCAGATAATCAGTGAGACAAGTGCGTTGCCGAGGATCTGCGGCAGGGTATGCCCTCAGGAGAATCAGTGTGAGGGGCTCTGCGTTCAGGGTGTAAACGGTGAACCTGTGTCCATCGGAAGACTGGAGAGATTTGTGGCTGACTGGCATGCAGAGCATGCTGAGGAATCTGAAGGTGCTGAGAAAGCTTGTGAAGGTGCAGGTAAAAAGGTGGCTGTAGTAGGAGCAGGTCCTGCGGGTCTTACATGTGCCGGAGATCTGGCAGCGAGGGGATATGATGTGACGGTTTATGAAAGTCTCCATAAACCTGGAGGAGTGCTTGCCTACGGAATACCTGAATTCAGACTGCCGAAGGATATCGTTGCAGCTGAGGTATCAAAGCTCGAAAGAAAGGGTGTCAGATTTATAAATAACGCTGTTATAGGCAGGTCCGAGACAGTTGATGAGCTGTTTGATGATGGATATGAAGCGGTATTTGTAGGTACTGGTGCAGGGCTGCCGTCATTTATGAATATACCGGGAGAAAATCTGCTGGGAGTATGCTCGGCTAATGAGTACCTGACACGTATCAATCTGATGAAAGGTTATCTGGCTGAATATGATACGCCTGTTCAGAAGGCAAAGCGTATCGCAGTTGTAGGAGGCGGTAATGTTGCTATGGATGCGGCCAGATGTGCCAAGAGAATGGGTGCAGAAAAGGTATACATAGTCTACAGGCGTTCAATGGATGAGATTCCTGCAAGAAAAGAGGAGATACATCATGCTGTTGAAGAGGGAATTGATTTCCAGCTGCTGAAAAATCCTGTGGCGGTCATCGGAGATGAAGATGGGTATGTGACCGGTCTTGAATGTGTCGAAATGGAACTGGGAGAGCCTGATGCTTCTGGAAGAAGACGCCCTGTTGCTAAAGAAGGTTCCAACTTCGTACTTGATGTTGACTGCGTTATCATGGCAATCGGAACAAAGCTCAACAGGCTTATCCTCGAAACTACTGATAATCTGGAAGCCAATGAAAGAGGAGGAATCGGTACAGATGAGGGTGCTGCAACGAACCGTGAAGGTGTGTTTGCCGGCGGTGATGCAGTGACAGGTGCCGCAACTGTAATAATGGCTATGGGTGCCGGCAAGACTGCAGCTGCAAGCATTGACGAGTATTTAGATAAGTAAAAGCTTCAAATACTTCCATTTTAACTTAATATACAACAGATAGCAGAGGCCGCTTCGCTCATCTTGTATCGGGATGGGTGAAGCGGTCTTCTGCATCGGGGCGTGTTGACATCAGGTGTTCAGGTCTGATAAAATTATCAGACAATATAAAAGAAATATGAAAGAGGAGTAATCGACATGAACGAAATAATCAAAGCGATGAAGGAGCGCAGGAGCATCAGAAAATACAAGTCCGAGCAGATAAAGGATACCGAGCTTGAGCAGATTCTTGAAGCGGGACTGTATGCAGCAAGCGGCAGGGGACAGCAGGCAACAAAGCTGGTGGTTGTTCAGGACAAGGATACTATAGCAAGGCTGTCGAAGATGAATGCGGCTGTTATGGGTGCCGATACTGATCCGTTTTATGGAGCTCCTACTGTAGTAATAGTTTTCGCAGACAGAAATCGTGTGACATGTGTAGAGGACGGCAGCCTGGTAATAGGAAATATGATGCTGGCGGCACATTCTATCGGTGTTGATTCCTGCTGGATACATCGTGCGAAGGAAGTTTTTGATTCTCAGGATGGTAAGGAACTCATGGAAGAATGGGGTGTAGATGCTGATTATTTCGGAGTGGGCAACTGCATTCTTGGCTACAGAGACTGTGATTATCCTGCTGCTCCGGCGAGAAAAGAAGGCAGAATAATACGTGTGTGATCATGAGTCAGGAGGCAACAGTTATGGTGAGCTTCAGAAAAGCGGATATGGCGGATATTGACAGGATCGCGGAGATATATGATGAACTGCACGAAGCTGAAGAGAACGGCAGGGCATCTATAGGATGGATCAGAGGGATATATCCTACAAGGGAGACGGCTGAAGATTCAGTTAAGGCCGGAGATATGTTCGTAGCCGAGGATGACGGGTGCATTGTCGCTGCCGGCAGGATCAACCAGTGCCAGTGCCCTGAGTATGAGGAAGCGGAGTGGAAGTATGATGTTCCGGATGATGAGGTGATGGTTTTTCATACTCTTGTGGTTTCTCCTGCAGTTAAAGGCAGAGGGTACGGGACAGAATTCGTCGCATTCTATGAAAGGTACGCTCTGGAGAACGGATGCCGCTGCCTGCGAATGGATACTAATGAGAAGAATAAGGCGGCACGTTCACTTTACAGAAGGCTTGGATATGATGAAGTGTCAATCGTACCGACTACGTTCAACGGGATTCCTGATGTCAATCTGGTATGTCTGGAGAAGAGCCTGCAGAGTTTTTAATATAGCTGATTTTCAGGAATTGCAGAAGGGTGCTGTACATCTGCGACAGCACCCTTTTTTAAAACCGTTATTTAATATATTTAAGCTCTGGAACAAGCTCGATAAACACATTGTCGTATTCTGCGCGGAGCTTCTTTATTATCTCGTCCTGTGCAGATTTGAGCATTCTCAGATCAAGCATGTTATCCTTCTGGACTATATATATGTCAATCCATACCTTACGTCCTGTCTTTACAACATCGAGGAAATCAATGTTTATATCATGTTTTGAAAGCTCAGTTCCTGTAATCTCCCGGATGTGTTCTATCACTTCTTCTTTCGGAGCCAGCAGTATCAGGCTCTTGACGGCATCCCAGATCATGACCACAGGTTCCTTCAGCAGAATTACAGCCATGATTATAGCAATCCCCGGATCAACATACGGAACAATCCAGGCAAGGGGCGTGTGCTGAAGTATCAGCTGCACAACGAATGCCATACCTACTCCTGCAGTACTGTAGGAATCAAGTTTCCATATATAAAGTTCGGCGTTCACAGTAGGAGAAGAAAATTTCTTGTTCAGATATCTGAGCACGAAAAACATTATTATGCATGATACGGACACTGACAGCTCGAATACAGCAACGGCTCCGGCGTTTACCACGTGCCCTCCGTCCATAATCAGCTCTATACTGTCCGTGATAAGCTGTATATCCAGAAACAGCAGCAGACCGCATTTGATTATAATGAAAAGTGACTCGATCTGAGAAAGGCCGTAGGGCCAGCGTTCAGTTACAGGTTTGTAGAGCTTCGGCACAAGTATCATGAAAGGTCCCAGCATAGCCAGGTCCACAAGATCATAAATGCAGTCCATCAGAACTGCCTGAGAATGTGTCAGGAAAGCTGCAATGCATTCCGAAAGAAGGAAAAGCACACTTCCTGTGAAAGAAATTCTAAGAATACGTTTTTCTGATTTCAGGTTTTGTGACTGTATGTTTTCAGTCTGTAAATTTGGTGACTCTGTATTGTCGTCCACGATTTCACTCCTTTCTTGATACATATTATTATACTACTGTTTTAATGTACTATGTTGCGGTTTTTGAATGTTTATGACGTGGTTGGCGATTGAACAGCTGTCGATGTGATGTTATAATGTTTCACAGAAAGGAGACACTTATGAGTTTGAGGACTAAAGCATTGACAGCAGTAATAGCAGGTAATACAATCTTTGGATTCAGTTTTCTGTTTTCAAAGGTGGCGCTGCAGATGACTGTACCTGGTGTACTGCTGGCGGCCAGGTTTCTGACGGCTTTTGCAGTACTCAACATAATTGTGATATTCGGCAGGCTGATTAAAAACAGGGACGGTGAGCCGATTGTAAAGTTTTCTCTCAGGGGCAAGCCTCTTAAGGACGTCCTGCTTCTGGCTCTTTTCCAGCCGGTGATATATTTTGCTGCGGAGAGCTATGGAATACAATTCACATCCTCTGCCTTTGCAGGAACGATAATAGCTGTGATTCCGGTAATGGGAGTGATATCTGATGTTATCATCATGAAGGCTGCTGTTTCCTGGAAACAGATAATATGTGCGCTGACATCCGTCGCAGGGGTAGCTCTGACAACGCTGGGTGCCAGAGGAATGAAATCGTCTGCGGCGGGGGTCATAGTTCTGATGGCGGCTGTCGTTGCGGGGGCATTGTTTTATGTTTTCAGCAAGAAAGCAGGTGAACATTTTAACCCTCTGGAGAGGACCTATGTTATGTTCGGAGCTGGAAGCGCCGTGTATGTATGTTTTGCTCTTATTGCATGTGCAGGTGACTATGACAGGCTGATAACAGATGTTGTCACTATGCCTGAATTCTGGGGATGTATCATGTATCTGGCTGTGGCATCGTCAGTAATAGCTTTTATTGCTCTTAACTACGGAAGCTCACATGTATCAGTATCCGAAGCGTCGCTTTTCGCGAACCTTACCACAGTCATATCGATAATTGCCGGAGTGGCAGTGCTGCACGAGAGCTTCACCCTGCAGCAGATTGCCGGTGCTGCGGTGATTATTGCAAGTGTCTATGTTTCCAGCGCAGACAAGGATACCGCCATAAAAAGCAAATGCAACGGCTGACACTGCCAGCCGCTCTTGCGGCATCTGCTTTCGTGTAATATAATAAAGCAGACAGAAATCATTGTTATCAGGAGGAATTGAAATGACAAATTATTATGTAACATATACCCTTAAGAATAAGGAAGACAGAGATAATTACTACAGAGAAGTCAGAGAAAACGGAATCATAGACAAGTCAAGAGCAGAAGACGGCTGTATAAGATATGAGTATTATTATCCTGCAGAGTCAGAGACAGAAATGTTCTTATGGGAACAGTGGGAAAGCCGTGAGGCACAGAAAAAGCACACACAGCAGCCTCATTTCGCAGTGCTGGGAAAACTCAAGGAAAAATACGGTGTAACTGCTGATATACTTGTGGAAGACCAGATAGTGAATGAAGGCCAGGCATAAGAGCAGGCAGGAGTTGATTCGATGGATGAGAAGCTGATTAGAGAGCTGATGCATAAAGTGCACACAGGAGAAATATCGGTGGATGACGCCTGCGCGAAGCTCAGGGATCTGCCTTACAAAGACCTGGGTTTTGCCAACGTTGATAATCACAGAGCTCTGAGGACAGGGTTTCCGGAGGTGATATACTGTCAGGGGAAGACATCTGAGCAGATAAGAGATATCATGAAAGAGCTGGTGGCAAAGGGCGGCAGCATAATGGGTACGAGAGCTACAGCTGCAGATTATGAAGCTGTCAGAGAAAGTCTGCCGGATGCTGAATTCTTCGAAACTGCGAGGATAATTGCGGTGATAGATGAAGAAAGCAGAAGCACTGATGAAAATATGAAATCTGTAGCGGTGGTGACAGCCGGTACAGCAGATATTCCTGTTGCTGAGGAGGCTGCAGTTACGGCGGAGATACTGGGCAATAAGGTGAAGAGGATTTATGATGTCGGTGTAGCAGGAATCCACAGGCTGCTTGGCAAGCTTGATGAAATCAGGAGTGCGGATGTTATCATTGTCGTCGCCGGAATGGAGGGCGCCCTTGCCAGTGTGGTGGGAGGACTTGCAGATGTTCCGGTGATTGCAGTACCTACCAGCATAGGGTATGGTGCCAATCTCGGAGGTGTTTCAGCTCTGCTTTCAATGCTCAACAGCTGTGCCAATGGTGTCGGTGTTGTCAACATAGACAATGGTTTCGGGGCAGCATATCTGGCTTCTGTAATCAACAGGAAAAGATAAAATGAAGAATTTACTTAACTTTGATTATGCCTGCATACATGGTACCTACTGGATGTTCTACGGAGTGGCAAGCAGTTTCGCGTCAGTTTTCCTGCTGGCCAATGACTATACAAATTCCGAAATCGGTATAGTTCTTGCTGTAGCCAATATACTGGCGGTGATACTGCAGCCGGTGACCGGAGATTTTGCCGACAGAACAAAACGTTTTTCTCTGATCGGTATTACAGAAATGATGACAGTTATGATGATAATTATGACTGTGGGGCTTTTTGTCTTCAGAGGCAGATCGTATGGTCTGGCTCTTGTTTTCATATTGCTTATCGCATGGCATACGGTGCTTCAGCCGCTGTTCAATTCCATGACCTTCAAGCTTGAAGAGTGCGGCATACATATAAACTTCGGGATAGCAAGAAGTATGGGATCGCTGGCATATTCTGTGCTTGTTGCAATTCTGGGGACCCTTGTGGAAAAGTACGGTATTATGGTGATGCCGGTAACAGGTGAGATCGTTCTGGTTATGCTGCTGATAAGTCTGGCTGCTGCCGGGAGGCAGTACCGCAAGGCTGAGAGGATGCTCTCTCTGGAAAAAACATGTACTGATATTATGAAGCATGATGAAGAACAGGCATCAGAGATTAACCTGATTCAGTTCATCAGAAGGAACCGGATGTTCTTTGTGCTGAATCTGGGAGTCACGGGGCTGTATTTCAGTAACTCCATCCTTAACAATTACATGATGCAGATTGTCTCAGCAGTTGGGGGAAACAGTGAGGATATGGGCAGAATACTGTCTCTTATGGCTTTTCTGGAGATCCCTACGATGGTCTGCTTTGATTTGCTGAGGAAGAGATTATCATGTCAGATGATGCTGAAGATCGCAGCTGCCGGATTTACTGCCAAGATCGTTCTGTGCTGGCTTGCCGATTCGGTAGTGATGATTTTCGCGGCACAGCTTCTGCAGCTGGTTTCATTCGCGCTGTTTCTGCCGGCGATGGTGCATTTCACAGATGAAGTGATCAGCAAGGAAGAAGCTGTAAAGGGACAGGCTCTATTCACAACGATGGTTACCATAACCACTGTGTTTTCAAGTCTGAGCGGTGGTGTGATACTTGATCTTGGAAGTACAAAGCTGCTTACAGGTATAGCGTCGCTGGCAACGGCTGCAGGAACTGTTGTTTTCTTTCTTGTTACAGATAAAGTAAAGCCGAGAAAACACTTTACAATACAGCAGCGGTAGAGTATAATATAAAGCTGTAAAACGCTACTGCGTTATCACGATAACGTTATAACGCAGTAAAGCGATAAAGACAGAGCCGGGAGAACTGAATTGTTGTTCCTGGTGTTGTTAAATCATCATGCGAGGAGATGCGATATGAAATACAATTTAAAGGCTGACGAAAGGGCGACCCTTGAACTCAGGGGGTTATATGAGAAATACGGTTACAGGAAATATAAAATAGGAAAATTTGAGGAGTATTCTCTCTATGCAGCAAACAGAGACTTTATTGCAGGAGATAAAGTGCTGACATTCACTGATCTTGACGGCAGACTTCTGGCTATGAAGCCGGACGTTACATTAAGTGTAGTCAACAATACGAGGGCAACAAAGGAAAAGAGCGAGAAGCTTTATTACATAGAAAACGTTTACAGAGAAAACAAAGAGAATCATGCTTTCAAGGAAATCAGCCAGATGGGGCTTGAGTATCTGGGGCATATCAACAGACACAGCATTCTCGAGGTCATTGTGCTTGCCGCAAAGACCCTCAAAACAATCGACAGTGATTATCTGCTGGAAATATCACACATGCATTATACCGTGCATCTGCTGGAAGCTCTGCAGCTGGGAGAAACGCTTTATCTGGAGATTCTCAATAACATCAGACAGAAGAATGTTACAGGAGTCACGCAGGCTGCAGCAAAGGCAGGCCTTGACTCTGAGACTACAGAAATACTATGCCAGATCCCGTTCCTTTACGGAGAGATGGGTAAGACGATAAAGAAGGCAAGGAGTATGGCCCTTAACGATGAAATGCTTCAGGATATAGAAGAACTGCAGGAATACTGCAGCGCCCTCAAAAGTCTCGGATATTCAAAGAATATTCAGCTGGACCTGTCGATGGTCAACGATATAGATTACTACAACGGTATTGTGTTCCGAGGATATATCCGTGGCCTGCCGGGATGCGTGCTGTCGGGAGGACAGTATGACAAGGCCATGAAGCTGTTCGGCAAGGATGCGGGAGCCATCGGGTTTGCCGTTTATCTGGACGAGCTTAACAAAGGTCAGCAGATACCGTCAAAATATGACGTGGATGCTGTCCTGGTGTATGATGAAAATGAATCACTGACATCAGTGCTGAAGGCAGCCGGAGTGCTTCAGAAGGAAGGCCTTTCTGTAAGGACCGAGACAGCAGTTCCGGATTGTCTCAGATACAGGGAGAAATATGTTCTCATAGACGGTAAACCGGTAAAGGAGGAAAAATAATGTTAAACATAGCACTGCCAAAAGGAAGACTCGGGGATCAGGTTTACGACATGCTGGCATCGATAGGTTTCGACTGCCCGGGATATTATGAACAGAACAGGAAGCTTGTTTTCGAAAGCCCAGAAAAAAATGTGAGATATCTTCTCGTCAAACCGAGTGATGTTGCTGTTTATGTGGAACATCATGCAGCTGATGTGGGTATAGTGGGCAAGGATATACTGCTGGAGCAGAATTCAGATGTATATGAACTGCTGGATCTTAATATAGGAAAATGCAGGATGGCCGTTGCAGCTCCGGAGGATTACGTGGAGGATCCCGACAGAACGCTGAGAGTTGCCACTAAATATGTAAATGTAGCCAAGAATTTTTATGCGGGAAGAAACAGAGACATTGATATAATCAAGCTGAACGGCAGTATCGAGCTGGCTCCGATACTGGGACTCACAGATGTCATAGTGGATATAGTTGAAACGGGAAATACTCTGAGGGAAAATCATCTTAAGGTAATTGAGGAGTTTCAGAACATAAGCGCCAGATTCATCGCAAACAAGACGAGCTTTAAATTCGAAAACGAGATTATAAGTCAGATTCTTAATAAACTGGGAGAACAGGTGAAATGAGCAGATTTCTTAACAGCAGATACAGTACGCTTGAGCCGTATACACCGGGAGAGCAGCCTAAGGTGACCGGCAGACTGATCAAGCTTAATACAAACGAAAATCCATATCCTCCGTCACCAAAGGTTCTGGAGGTGATAAATGATGCAGAGCTTCAGAAGCTTAAGCTGTATTCTGATCCGGCTGCATCTGAGCTAACTGAAGCAATAGCTGAATTCTACGGGCTGAGACAGGAGCAGGTTATGGTGGGCAACGGTTCGGATGAAGTGCTTGCCTTCATATTCATGGCATTAAGGGGAAACAATGATGTGATTTATTATCCTGAAATCAGTTACAGCTTCTATCCTGTATACTGTGATATATTCCAGGCTAACGGAGTGAAGGTTCCTCTGAGAGAAGATTTTTCGATAGGTGCATCAGATTATTTCAATCTGGACGGAACTATCGTGATAACAAACCCTAATGCTCCTACAGGAAGGGCTTTGACACTGCAGGAAATAGAAAGTATACTGGTTAATAATGAAGAGAACCTCGTAGTGATAGATGAGGCATATGTTGATTTCGGTGCCGAAAGTGCTGTTCAGCTGATTGACCGGTATGACAATCTGCTGGTTGTACAGACTTTCTCCAAATCCAGGAGTCTGGCAGGCGCAAGAATCGGATTTGCTATGGGTTCAGAGGAAATCATTGCGGATATGAACAGGCTTAAATTCAGCTTTAATCCGTATAATCTGAACAGGCTGTCCATACTTGCCGGTACAGAAGCAATGAAGGACAGGGAATATTTTGAAGATACCCGCAGCAGAATCATTGAAACGAGGGAAAACTTCGTTAAGGAGATGGAAAGGCTGGGATTCACAGTTCTCCCTTCAAAATCCAATTTTGTTTTCGCTTCCAGTGATGTTATATCCGGGGAGGAATACTTCAGATCACTCAGGAAGTATAACATTATAGTAAGGCATTTCAGCAGCAGGAAGATATGTGACTATGTCAGAATAACAATAGGTACACCTGAGGAAATGAAGGCTCTGACAGACGCAACCAGAGAAATTCTCGCAGGCTGCCGGAAGGAGGGATGACAGATGCGAAGAAAAAAGATTGTTAGAGATACCAGAGAAACGCAGATAGTACTGGCTCTGGAAATCGACGGAACAGGTGCATACGAAATAGATACAGGAGTAGGTTTTCTTGATCATATGCTGGAGCTTTTCGCCAGACATGGCAGATTCGATCTGGCAGTTGACTGCAAAGGGGACACAGATGTCGATTATCACCATACGACGGAGGATATCGGCATAGCTCTCGGGCAGGCTTTCAGGGAATCCCTCGGAGATAAGCGCGGAATATACAGGTACGGCAACATGGTGCTTCCGATGGACGAGGCTCTTGTGCTGTGTGCTGTTGATATCAGCGGCAGATCATATCTGGGATTTGACGTTGAGTTCCCGGCACAGAAGGTAGGAAATTTTGATACTGAGCTTGTCAGAGAATTCATGGCTGCCCTGTCAAGAGAGCTGGGAATGAATCTGCATATCAGGATGCTTGCCGGTGAGAACACTCATCATATGATCGAAGGGATTTTCAAGTGTCTGGGAAGAGTACTGAGACAGGCATGTGCCATTGAAGAAGAATTCGCAGATGAAATACCATCAACAAAAGGAGTTTTGTAATATGATTGCTATTATAGATTACGGTGTAGGAAATCTTTTTTCTCTGACTGCCTCCCTGAAATATCTGAATGCAGATGCCACAGTGACAAATAAGGCAGAAGATATAGAGAAAGCAGACAGGATAATACTGCCGGGAGTAGGAGCTTTCGAGGATGCAATTGCCAAGCTGAGAGCTACAGGCCTTGTTGATACTATTATCGAACAGACAAAGAACGGCAAACCGCTGCTGGGGATATGCCTGGGAATGCAGCTGCTGTTTGAGGAAAGTCATGAATACGGCGTTCACAAAGGACTGGGTCTTGTTAAAGGTACAATAGCCTCTATTGACGAGGATCTGGAGGCGGCAGGCATTGAGGGACTGAAGGTACCTCATATCGGATGGAATGCACTTTCCTTCACAGCAAACGAACCTTTATTTAAATATATAAAAGAGGGCGACTGTGTTTACTATGTTCACAGCTTTTATGGCAAGGACTGTGATGAAAGCACCATAGCTTCATCGGAGTATGGCATTAAAATAACCGGTGCAGTCAGAAACGGCAAAGTGTACGGCACTCAGTTCCATCCTGAGAAAAGCGGAGAAGTCGGCCTGAATATTCTCAGAGCATTTCTGGAGGTATAGCTATGAAAATATTTCCTGCAATAGATTTAAGAAACGGCAAAGCAGTAAGGCTTTATCAGGGTGATTACGATCAGATGACTGTCTACAGCGACAGCCCCGTTGATGTGGCAAGGTCATTCAAGGCAAAAGGTGCCAGCTGTCTGCATCTTGTTGATCTTGATGGGGCAAAGGACGGTCAGCTTGTCAATTTCGAGACAATAAAGGAAATTGTCGAAGAGGTTGATATGTACGTTGAGGTCGGTGGCGGAATCAGAGATGAGGAACGGATAAAACAGTATCTTGAGCTGGGTGTCGGCAGAGTGATTCTGGGTACGATTGCAGTAAAGGATCCCGATTTTCTCGAAGCTATGGTAACGAAATACGGAGAGAAAATAGCTGTGGGAGTCGATGCCAGAGACGGGTTCGTGGCAATCAACGGATGGAAGGAGATTACCGACAGAGAGAGCTTCGAATTCTGCAGATATCTCAGGGATATCGGTGTCAGGACCGTTATTTATACTGATATTTCAAGAGATGGAGGACTTGAAGGCACCAATATGGAGGCCTACAGGAAGCTGCAGGATATAGAAGGTCTTGAAGTTACAGCTTCCGGCGGAATCAGCTTTGAAGAAGAGATTACTGCGCTGAAGGATGTGGCAGCAGCAGCAATTCTGGGAAAGGCGATATACAGCGGCAAGCTCGACCTTGAGCGGGCTGTGAAGCTTGCTGAATAATAATGTGAAAGAGGCAGATTATGATCACAAAAAGAATTATACCGTGTCTCGATGTGAGAAACGGCAGAGTAGTAAAGGGAAAGAACTTTGAAGGAATCCAGGATGTATCCGACCCTGTTGAAATGGCGAGATTCTATAATGCAGAGGGAGCTGACGAACTGGTATTTTATGATATAACCGCAAGTGTTGAGGAGCGAGGCCTTTTCACAGATATCCTGACCAGAGTCGCTTCAGAAATTTTTATCCCTCTTACAGTCGGAGGCGGCATCAGCACATTAGATGATTTTGACAGAGTGCTGAAATGCGGTGCTGACAAAGTCAGTGTAAACAGCGGAGCTATCAGGAATCCGGATATAATAGAACAGGCAGCCAGAAAATACGGAGATCAGTGCGTTGTGCTCAGCATGGATATAAAACGTGTTGACGGCAGCTTCAGGCTTTTCGCAAAAGGTGGACGTGAAAACACCGGAATAGATGCTATTGAGTGGGCAGTAAACGGTGTCAACAGCGGTGCAGGAGAGCTGGTAGTCAACAGCATTGATACAGATGGAGTCAAAGGAGGATTTGATCTGGAGCTGCTTGATGAGATCGCAGCAAGGGTTAATGTTCCTATAATAGCATCCGGAGGAGCCGGTAAAATGGAAGATTTCTCGGAGCTCTTCAAACATGATGGCATGGATGCAGGGCTTGCAGCGTCCATTTTCCATTACAAAGAAATAAGTATACGAGATCTCAAGAAATATCTGAGAGAGCAGGGTGTGGAGGTAAGATTGTAATTATGGATATTGACAGAATTAAATTTGATGAAAAGGGACTTGTGCCTGCTATTGTACAGGATTATTATTCAAAACAGGTGCTTACGGTTGCGTATATGAATCGTGAGGCACTTGAGATAACCGTTAACGAAGGGTACACGTGCTTTTTCAGCAGAAGCAGACAGGAACTGTGGAGAAAAGGCGAGACCAGCGGCAACAGACAGAAGGTGGTCAGCATAAC
>JBJESR010000010.1:0-6119 GCA_051882895.1 Lentihominibacter sp. | reverse complement strand
GAATATAATAACCGATGATCAGTAAAGGTCGTTTGAAAAAACGGCCTTTACGTTATATAATCAATAAAGATAAAGTACGAAGGGATTCCCGCGAAATGAAACGATACACACCGGAGACTGACAGAAGTGACAAACGGCACAGAAGAAACAGCGCAGTAAATATTGTGCTGTTTCTTCTGCTGCTGGTTCTCGTTATTGTCTGCCTGTGTGTAGGTAAATACTCCATATCGCCGGGGGAATGCCTTCATATTTTATCAGGAAAGATATTTAATTTTCAAGCTGACTGGGACAAAATGGATGAAAAGCTTCTGCTGGGAGTAAGACTTCCCAGAACCCTGGCGGCTGTTATTGTAGGAGCGGCACTTTCCCTGTCAGGAGCCGTATATCAGGGAATATTCAAGAACCCTCTTGTTTCGCCCGACTTTCTTGGTGTATCATCGGGAGCCTGTGTAGGTGCAGCGGCTGCAATACTGTTGTCCATGTCGGCAGGATTTATTCAGGTGTTCGCATTTGCAGGCGGCATTGCAGCGGTAGCACTTACCGTGATGATACCGAAGGCTATGCGAAGTGATTCGAATATCATGCTGGTGCTCGCCGGTATTATTGTGAGCGGAGCCATGTCTTCCGTGCTGGGTTTCATAAAATATATAGCAGATCCTGACACGGAACTGGCAGCTATTACATACTGGCAGCTGGGCAGCTTCGCATATGTCGATAAGCAGGCACTGCTGGGAATACTGCCGCTGAGTGCTGCAGCCGCAGCAATACTGCTGGCAATGTCCTGGTGGATAAATATTCTTTCGCTGGGGGAACAGGAAGCCAGAAGTCTTGGGGCTAATATCACACTGCTCAGAGGAACCTGCATAGTATGCTCGACAGTACTTACTGCAGGAGCTGTATGCATATCAGGGACAATCGGCTGGATAGGACTTGTCATACCGCATTTCGGCAGAATGGTAGCGGGTTCGGATAACAGGACACTGCTCCCGGCGACGTGTTTTATCGGAGGAATATTCATGCTTGTGGTGGATACAGTTACCAGAATGATTGGCCCGGCAGAAATGCCGATAAGCATACTGACCGGAATAATCGGGGCGCCGTTCTATGCATGGCTATTATACAGACAGAGGATGAACATAAGATGATTTACAATGTGACAGACCTTACATTTACATATCCGTCAGGAGACAGGAAGGTGCTGGACAACGCATCTCTCACCCTTGGCGAAGGAGAAATACTGTGTATCCTCGGTCCTAACGGCGCAGGCAAAACTACACTGCTGAACTGTATGGCCGGTCTGCTGCATGCGGATTCCGGGCGCATAGAGATATGCGGCAGAAATATACGGGATATGAAAGCCAGAGAAATAGCAGGCATTGTGGGTTATGTTCCACAGGTGCACACACCGGCATTTGATTATAGAGTGCTGGACTTTGTGCTGATGGGAAGAGCACCTCAGACGGGAGTGTTTTCCAGACCGTCGAAGAAAGATGAAGAGCTTTGCATGAAAGTTCTCGAAAGTATGAACATCGCACACCTGGCCGAAAAGTCATACATCAACATCAGCGGAGGAGAACGTCAGCAGGTTATGATTGCCAGAACCATAGTGCAGGAACCTAAGGCGGTTCTTTTTGACGAACCGACAGCACATCTTGATTATGGCAACCAGCACAGAGTGCTTCAGAGAGTCAGGAAAATGGCCGATGAAGGTTATTCCGTCATAATAACCACCCACAATCCTGAGCACGCACTGCTGCTGGATGATAAAGCAGCGATAGTAAGTCGCGACGGCAGTATTGTTCAGGGTCGCAGCAGTGAAATTATAACAGAAGAAGCATTGCAGAAGGTTTATGGCATTGAACTGAAGCTGAGATACATGGAGGAACTGGGAAGAACGGCATGTTTCGTGCCGTCACTGTAAGAAGAGGTGAGTATGAAGAATTTATTTGTAAAACGTACGTTATGCATGATGCTCTCCGTGCTTATGGCAGCATGTGCCTTTACACTGACAGCCTGTGGAGAACAGAGCATTAAAGCGCAGAAGGAAAACGGCAGCCCTGCGGGCACCATCCTTCAGGAAACTGAGGATTCGCTGACGATTGTCGATCAGGCAGGCAGAGAAGTTACTGTCAGCAAAGACATAGACAGCATAGCACTTTGTTACAGAGTTGTAATAAGATTTCTTCTCAGCCTTGATCAGGGCGATAAAATAACGGGTATAGGCAAAACCGAGGATTTTCTGGAAGAGCTGCAGCCGTCACTTAGGGAATGTGCCGATGTAGGCAAAGGTGTGGCGGATATTGAGGCTCTGGCAGAGCTGAAGCCTGATCTGTTTTTCCATAAAGCAAGTGATGTGGAAACTCTTGAGGCTGTGGAGGAAATAGGCATTCCTGCAGTTGGAATCGAGATAGAAACCCCAGAAGATATGCTGACAGCACTTGATCTGATGGGTAAAGTGTGCGGAGCTGAGGAAAAGGCAGATGCGCTCAGGAAATACTATAACGACAAGCTTGGCAGTATTGCAGAGATGACTTCGGTAATAGATAATAAAAAGAGTGCAGTTATCATGGGTTCTTCTATCGGCAAGGTGGCAGACGGCACTATGCTGCAGGGAGAGATGATCGAGAGAGCCGGAGGAATCAATTGTGCTGCAGAGCTTGAAGCAACAGAGCTGTGGCCGTCGGCAGGAGCCGAGCAGATTTTCGCATGGAACCCTGAGTACATTTTTATAACTAACAGTGAGAGTGCATCATATACGGTGGATGACATACTGAAGGATCCTGCATGGTCTGAAATTGAAGCTGTTAAAAACAGACATGTGTATGTGATGCCGGCAGAGAAGGATTCCTGGGAGTTTCCGGGTATAGTCAGTGTGCTGGGGATTGAATATATGATAAGGGTAATGTATCCGCAGCTGCTTTCTGATGATGAATTTGAAGCGGATGTGGATGAGCTTTATGAGCTTTCGTATGGCAGAACATTTGATAGGAGTGAACTTGGATATTGATAAAAAAAAGAATACTGAAAAACAGAATAATGCCGCTTTTATGCGTTTTGTTTCTTGCTGTTATTCAGATGATTTTTGTTCTGCCTGAGGAAGTGAGTGCGGAAACACCGGGTGATACATTGACTGTGCGTGTGCAGTACTTTGGAGAGCGGGAAGATAAGATTCGTGAGAAAGCAAGCTTTACAAGGAGTGAACTTGAGGCTATGGGGGCATCTACATATAATTATTCAAATGTGACCAGAGTAGGAACGGTGATGTCCACTGTGGCCAGAGGTCCTCAGCTGCTTACAGTACTGGAGCGTGCAGGAATAGATCTGAATTCAATAAATTATATTACATTCAGAACTTCAGATGGGGAGGGTGTTCATCAGAGGTACACAAGAAACTTTACAGTAGGGGCTCATCTGACTGCGACAAGATACTTCTATCCGTATCTTTCCTCGAATTATGATCGTAATGAAGATGGAGAAACGCTGGTTCCGCTCAAGGGAGCATTAAAGGATAAGGTGACCGTACCGTCGATTCTGGCAATTGTTTCATACAGCACCAAAGCTTATGGAGAAACTCCGTCGGCTGATCAGATGAAATCGGATGATTCATACAGATTCTGTCTTGGACAGACTCCTTTGAAAGAAGGAGTATCGACGGTGCCGGGCTATGACGGCGGAGACGTATCATCTATGGATTCTGCAGTGGATATATTCGGCATTGATGTCACTCTTTATGGTTCACCGGTTACTGATATAGGGCTGGATCTGGATGATACCAGTATTAAAGTCGGCAGCAGCAAAAAAATATCAGCAGTTATTGAGGGGGATGAGCTCTTTGCGGATGACTGGGGATTTACAGTCGATGATCTGACATGGTCAAGCAGTGACCCGGATATTGCCACAGTTGATCAGAACGGTGTGATTCGGGTAAAAAAGGCCGGAAAGGTGACAATAACCGCTACAGCGCCAAATGGGATGACCGCATCGATTACCATAAATGGAGAAAATGGCGATTCTGGTGACCGCGGCGCTGCGGCAGAAAAAGAAGAAGCAGACAAAAAAGGTTCGGACAGCAGGGATAGCAGCAAGGCAGATACTAAAACAAAAGAAAAATCTGATAAAGCCAGAAGTCTTATTGTCCGCGAAATAAATATCGGAGGGCTTATTTCAGAAGATGCCGGCATGACTGACGAAAACAGGAAGCAGATGTCGGAAGACTCACAGGCTCTTGATGCGGCTGAGGAGAGCAGCCAGGCAGCCAGACTGGTTTCAGCCGCCGTAGGTATTCAGGTATTATCACTGGGCGCAGTTCTGCGCATAAGAAGATTTTTTATGGAGGTATAGATTTGTTTTCAGAAGCTGTAAAGGATGTACTGCGTGCTGTCAGCAGCGCGCTTCAGATACCAACAATAGTTATACTGATATTGCTGATAATCATAACAGTCGTGATGCTGGGAAGCATTATCGGGGAGTTTTTCACAGAACGAAGGACACTCAAGGCCAGAATACCTCTGCTGATTGATGATATGCAGGGAAAATCAGCAGATGACCTTGCTGAGGTTATTAAACACAGCGGTTTACTGAAAAGGCAGAAAAAAGCGGCGCTTGAGCTTATTTCCAGATCCGCATATCCCGATGCCACCAGAGAAGCCCTTGCCAGACAGCTTTTGGCAGATGAGGAAAACCGGTATGCATCCATAACCAGAATAACAGATCTGGTTTCCAGAGTAGCACCGATGTTCGGTCTTATGGGAACATTGATACCTCTCGGACCGGGACTTCTGGCTCTGGGGCAGGGTGACACCAAAACTCTCTCGGATTCTCTGCTGATTGCCTTTGACACTACGGTCGCAGGTCTGATAAGTGCAGCAGTAGCGTATATCATTTCAGCGGCAAGAAAAAGCTGGTATGAACAGTACATGGTAGGGCTTGAAACTGTAATGGAAACTATACTTGAAGAACAGAGCAGGGAGAACAGCATATGAGAATTTCACAGCGAAAAGGACGCCTGAGAGTTCAGCACAGGCAGGATGATTTTAACCCGATGGAGGGTCTGGGGAATCTGGCCGATGCGATGCTCGTCTTCGCATGCGGCCTGCTGCTGGCACTGATAATAAACTGGAATGTGCAGGTGAGCGAGACAGGTGAAATCAAACCACAGCAGGATAAATACGAAATAGAAGGGTTCGATGATAACTCGACCGAGACAATAGACGGTGATACTGATCTGGAAGAAATGGGAACTGTGTATATGGATCCTGCTACGGGAAAATATTATGTAGTTGAGGGTGAATAAGGAGAAATATCAGATGAGAAGGTTTGTTAAAACAGTTATTATGGCTGCTGTGATGGCTGCAGTTGTACTGACTGCCGGAGGATGCGGCACTGATGATATAGATATTTCAGAGTACAGTGATGCACAGATTGTGATTACCGGAATTGACGGCCCCGGCGAAACACAGGAAGCTGTAACCATATCACAGCTCAAGGCTCTCGACTGTGTTACTGTGAAAACCCACAGCACCAGTGATAAGATTGGAGAGGTGCGCGCTACAGGCCCTACGCTGGACACACTGCTGCAGCAGTATGGAGCATCACAGTGTGACTTTTCCAGAATAGAAATACATGGAACAGACGGGTATGATATAGCTCTCTCACAGAATGTTATTGAAGAAGATGATATTATACTGGCATTCGGGATTGATGGTCAACCTCTGGATGCAGAGAGTGCGCCCTGCAGAATAATAATTCCTGAGTCGGATTCGGCATACTGGATACGTATGGTGGACAGTATCAGGCTTATCAAATGATGTGAAGAAGAGATGGTCTGAAAATGCTGCTGATTCAAGAAAAAAGACCTTGTATATTGTGAAAAAGGTACGTTGACAGAGCAGATAAAATATAGTATGATAACCATGATTGATATGCTGCTGTAGCTCAGTCGGTAGAGCACTTCATTGGTAATGAAGAGGTTCGGCAGTTCAAGTCTGCTCAGCAGCTCCATTTCATTTGCTTTTTTGTACAGGAGGGATTTTAAATGGCAAAACAGAAGTTTGAAAGAACAAAACCGCATATCAATATCGGAACAATCGGTCACGTTGACCATGGTAAGACAACTCTTA
>JBJESR010000009.1:0-6123 GCA_051882895.1 Lentihominibacter sp. | reverse complement strand
TCGGAACCGATGCAATCAAGTTCGGTTCCGTAATAGGCAATGATATCGGGCTGGACTGACGGATCATGCCAGCACATCCGCCAGCTCATAAAGTCTCCTGTCAAACTCGCGCTTCATGCCGAGTGCCTTTTCCAGCTCATATGCCACTATCTCATTACCGCAGATTCCCACTGCTCTGCTGTCTGCATCGTCATACAGCAGCTCAACAGCTTTCGTAGCAGTCAGAGATGCCAGCATTCTGTCCCTCGCAGATGGTGTACCTCCTCTCTGAATATATCCGGGAACAACTGCACGGGTTTCCCTCCCTGTTCTGTCCTCAATCAGTTCAGTGAGCTCCTGTGTGCTGATTCCTACACCCTCAGCTTTAACAATAATGCTGTGGAGCTTGCCTGACTGCTGACCGCGAAGCACTTTCCTGCACACTTCATTGAGATCAGCTTCCACCTCCGGAACGAGTATAACATCTGCTCCGCCTCCAAGACCTGCATGGAGAGCTATGTCACCGCAGTTCCTGCCCATAACCTCGATTATTGTCGTCCGTTCATGGGCTGATGAAGTATCCCTGATATTGGATATCAGAGACAGCACCGTATTTACCGCCGTATCAAATCCTATGGTGTAATCAGTATATCCCAGATCGTTATCGATGGTTCCCGGAACTCCCATCACCCTGATACCTCGCTTTGAAAGCTCCAGTCCGCCTGTAAGAGATCCATCTCCGCCTATAACAACAAGCCCTTCTATACCGAAGGTTTCCAGCATCCTGACAGCATGCTCCTGGCCTTCATCCGTTCTGAATCTTTCGCTTCTGGCAGTACGCAGAACAGTACCTCCCCGCTGCAGAATATCTCCTACCGAATGTCTCTGGAGCTTCTCGATTTCTCCATCCAGCAGTCCTTCATATCCCCTCTGTATTCCATAAACCTCCATGCCAAGGGCCAATCCCTTTCGCACCGCTGCTCTGACTGCAGCGTTCATGCCCGGAGAATCTCCTCCGCTAGTAAGTACACCTATCTTTTTCATTTCCTGTCCCCCTTATCCTTTGTAATTTTCTTCTCCTACTATGTCTGTTACCGCTTTCCTGAAATCAGCATCGGGCTCCACCCAGAGTTCTCTTTCTGTCCTGAAGGAACCGCCCTGCGGCATATATATTATAGCCTGATATTTTCCTCTGTGGGCAAGCATCACATTCCTTATGCGATTCAGCATTTCATTCGTATTCCCGGATGGAAGCTTTATCTTGACCAGTCCTTCCGGTGTATCAGTCACCGGCTCTGCAGCTGCCGTCTGAGCAGATTCCCGGCTCTGCTCAAGCTCCTCTGTCAGAGATCTCAGATCCACGATTTTCTCTGCAAGCAGCTTCGGCACTTCACCTTCCTTGAAATTGATGCTGCCTGTGACTGAAATTATCGAATCCTCTGCTACAAGCGAGCCGAACCGTTCATATATATTCGGGAATACTACGACCTCCACTGTACCATACAGATCCTCCATATCCACAAATGCCATCATCTTATTATTCTTCGTGATGAGATTCTTCTTAGATGTTATTATGCCCGCCATAGTCGCCTGCATTCCGTCCCTGACGAAAGTATGCATCTCGCCCTGCTCCTCACTGTCAAGAACATCAGCAAGATCCTGAGACGTTACCGTCACAAGCTGTTCTATTCTGTCGGCATATTCATCCAGCGGATGAGATGTTATATAAACACCCAGCATCTCCTTCTCCTGTGCGATCAGAATATCCTGATCGAAGTTCCTGACATCAGGAAGCACATTCATGGATCTGCTTTCCTGCATAGTATCTGCATTCAGCTGAAACAGCGACATCTGACCTTCAATATTGTTTCTGGCACTGGACTGTGCCGACTCCATCAGGCTCTCATAAACTGCCAGATGCGCTGCCCGGTTCTCATTGAGACAGTCGAGGGCACCGGCCTTTATCAGACTTTCAACCGCCTTTTTATTGACTTTATGAATGTCTATATTCTCAATAAACCGGAAAATATCCTCCGGCCTGCCTTTAGTCTGTCTGGCTTCGATGATGGCGTCTATAGCGCCCTCACCTACATTTTTCACACCCAGCAGACCGAAACGTATCTTCCCGTCAACAACAGAAAATTTCTTCTGACTCTCGTTGATATCAGGCGGCAGCACTTCTATGCCCATCTCAGTACAGTTTCTCATATATTTGGCGATAGAATCGGAATCTCCCATAACACTTGTCATCAGCGCAGCCATGAATTCCACAGTATAATGAGCCTTGAGATATCCGGTCTCATATGCTACAACAGCATACGCCGCCGCATGAGATTTATTAAATGCATATTCGGCAAAACTTACCATCTGATTGAATATTTCCTCGGCAATATTCTCCGGCACTCCGTTCCTTATACATCCGGCTATTTCCACATTGCCGTCATCGTCCAGCTTGCCGTTGATAAAATATTCCTTCTCCTGCAGCATCACGTCCATCTTTTTCTTACCCATGGCACGCCTTACCAGATCAGAACGACCATATGAGTATCCGCCAAGATCTCTTACAATCTGCATTACCTGCTCCTGATATACCAGGCATCCGTAAGTTACCGACAGAATCGGCTCCAGACTTTCATGCAGGTACTCTATATTCCCCGGGTGCTTCTTGTTATCGATATATGTCGGTATTGACGCCATCGGTCCCGGTCTGTACAGTGATATGCCTGCGACGATATCTTCAAAGCAGTCAGGCTTCAGGTTCTTCATAAACTGTGTCATACCGCCGCTTTCCAGCTGGAAAATGCCCTGCGTGTTTCCGGACGCTATCATCTCATAAACTGCAGGATCATCGTAATCCATGGACGAGAAATCTATCTTCACTCCATAGTCTGCCTCTATCATCTCCAGAGCATCACGAATAATCGTCAGATTTCTCAGACCGAGAAAGTCCATTTTAAGAAGCCCCAGTTCCTCAATGGTGGTCATATTGAACTGGGTGGAAAGCCCTTTGTCAGCCAGATACAGCGGAACGTACTCGTCTATGCTGTCCTTTGAAATAACTACTCCCGCCGCATGGGTTGAGGCATGTCTGGGCATTCCTTCTATGGCTCTTGCCATGTCGATGACTTTTCTTGTGGTCTCCTCATTTTCGTACTTGGCTTTCAGCTCCGGGCTCGTCTCAAGCGCCAGATCTATGGTCATCTTCAGTGAGAATGGTATGGCCTTGGCTATGGCATCTGTTTCAGGATAGCTTACATTGAGCACTCTGCCGACATCTCTCACAGCCTGTTTGGCTTTCATGGTTCCGAAGGTTATGATCTGACACACCTTGTCCTCACCGTACTTTTCTGTAACGTAATCTATTACCTCACCTCTTCGTTCATAGCAGAAATCAATGTCGATATCCGGCATGCTGACACGTTCAGGATTCAGGAATCTCTCGAAAATAAGACTGTATTTGATGGGATCTATGTCGGTGATACGCAAAGTGTACGCTACTATGCTCCCGGCTGCAGAGCCTCTGCCCGGGCCGACCATTATACCGTTCTGTTTTGCATAATTTATGAAATCCCATACAATGAGGAAATATTCCACATACCCCATCTTTTCAATAGTTCCCAGCTCATAGTCAAGACGCTGCTGAAGTTCTTTCTTCTCATCCGCAGAAACCTCGGGATATCTCTCCGAAAGCCCCTGTTCGCACAGCTTTCTCAGATACTTCGTGTTGGTAAGTCCGTCAGGTGCATTGAATTCCGGCAGATGCAGCTCTCCGAAGGTGAAGGTGACATTGCACTCATCGGCAATCTTCGCCGTATTGTCAATCGCCTCAGGGATATTAGCGAAAATCTTTCTCATTTCATCTTCTGATTTGAGATAAAACTGATCATTGGGAAATCTCATCCTGTTCTCTTCGTCAATGGTGGAAGCTGTCTGTATGCACATAAGCACATCCTGTGCCTCTGCATCCTCCTGTCTGACATAATGGACATCATTTGTCGCAACGAAGGGGATTCCTGTTTCTTCATGCAGCCGCTTCATTCCGGGAAGTATGCGGGCTTCTTCTTCCAGACCCTGATCCTGCAGCTCAAGATAATAATTCCCCTCACCGAATATCTCCAGCATCTCGAGAGCTTCCCTTCTGGCACCGTCATAGTCCCCATTGATAAGCCTGTTCTGCACATCACCGGCAAGACAGGCAGACAGTGCGATCAGACCTCCGCTGTATTTTCTCAGCACATTCTTATCTATTCTCGGTTTGTAGTAGAACCCGTGTCTGTATCCCTCTGATACTATCTTCATCAGGTTTTTGTACCCCTGATTATCCTTTGCCAGAAGCACCAGATGTCCCATATGCTTGTCTTTTTCGGAGTCCTTGTCAAACAGTGTTCTCGCTGCGGTATAGACCTCACAGCCAATCACCGGCTTAATCCCCTGTTTATTGCATTCCCTGTAAAAATCTATAACCCCGAACATCACCCCGTGATCTGTGATGGCAAGAGATGTCATCCCCAGTTCCTTCGCTCTGGCAACAACATCCTTTATTCTCGCAGCACCATCCAGCAGGCTGTATTCAGTATGTACATGTAAATGTGTAAAAGCCATATTACTACCTCATCAAAAATATATTTCTATTTTACCATGAAAAAGATATTTTTTCTCTTTCAAAAACATATTAAATACAGTAAAATGAAAAAGTATGAACGACGAAAAACGTCGAAGGAGAACATATGAAAAAAATCATTATAACAATCATCACAATAATAGTGATAATCATAGCCGCATCCGCTTTCGCTGTCATAGTATATACGAAATCCGACGACTATACCAGCGATTCATTACCTGACAGTATAACTGTAAACGGAGTAGACTGTTCCGGCCTTGATATCTCTGAAGCCGTCGATAAGCTTACAGATGCCTGGAACAGCCGCACCATCGTAATAACGGGAACCCTGAACGAGGAGCTGGCCACTTTCACCGATTTCGGATTCACCTATGACATTGACGACAGTATTCGCGATATCAGGCGGGATAATATCATAAGTGCCGCAGCAGAGCATTATTTCAATATACCGATGTCAGTCACCATCCCGATGATTGTATCCGACTGCAGCTTTGAGTTCAAACAGTCAGTGGTTAACTCAGATTTCCTTCACAGAGGCACAGCTACAGTAAGCAAGGACGCATATGTGGATCTTGATGACCCGGATTTCCCTATTGTCCCTGAAGTATACGGCACCAATTCAGATACTGAGAAATTCTTCGAGCAGCTGATACACCATATACAGCTTGGAGATCTGCAGTTCGTATTTGACGAAAGAGATTATCTGACAATGCCCCAGGTAACTGCCGATGACGAAGATCTCATAAAGTATCAGGAATACTGCAGAAAATTCCTGAAGCAGCAGATAACATATGAACTCGGAGAAGAAACCTTCACCCTTACTGCAAAACAGATCGATAAACTGCTGACAGATGATCTTTCAGGCAATGCCGATGAAGAAGCTGTGACTGAATATGTCAGAGCACTTGCAGAAAAGTATGATAATGTGGGTGTTGAGCGTAATTTCACGTCACTCACAGGTAAAAATGTTACCGTCTCAGGCGGAACATACGGCTGGATGATCGATCAGGAAAAAGAAACAAAAAAACTGATATCAGACCTGAATTCCCACAAGGATGTATCAAGAAAGCCTGTATACTCGGCAGAAGGTTATGGTGAATACTCCCGTGATATGGGAGACACTTACATAGATGTTGATATTACAAACCAGACAGTAAATTATTTCAAAAACGGTGAACTCAGATTCACATCAAATTGTGTTACGGGCTGCAGAAATACAGGAACAACCACTGATATCGGAACCTACTATATTCTGAATAAAATTACTGATGTGGTTCTCAAAGGAGACAATGCCGACGGCACCAAATACGAAACTCCTGTAAAATACTGGCTGGGAGTGACCTGGACCGGAGAAGGCTTTCACGATGCCGACTGGCGTGATAAATTCGGAGGCAGTATATGGATCAATAACGGCAGCCACGGGTGCATCAACATGCCTCCTAAGAAGATGCCGGCGTTCTACAACATGATTGAGGTCGGTATACCTGTTATCAATCACTACTGATATCATTTCCCGTCAAAAA
>JBJESR010000008.1:0-6210 GCA_051882895.1 Lentihominibacter sp. | reverse complement strand
GATGTGAAATGCCCGAAATGCGGCAAAGATATAGTGGCGAGAAAAAGCAGAAAAGGGAGAGTGTTCTACGGATGCAGCGGATATCCTGAATGCACTCAGTCTTTCTGGAACAAGCCGGTTAACAGGAAATGCCCGAAGTGCGGACATCTTCTCGTTGAGAAAAAGACTAAAGACAGCAAATACGCATGTTCCAACAACGAATGCGATTATAAAGAATAAGGAGGTATTATCATGGTACAATTTCATGCAACAACAATTGTAGCTGTAAGGAGAGGAGCAGATGACATTTGCATAGGCGGTGACGGACAGGTCACCATGGGGGAGACGGCCATAATGAAAAATGGCGCCAAAAAAGTTAAGAAGATATATAAGAATTCTGTAATAACAGGCTTTGCCGGTTCTGTTTCAGATGCTTTTTCTCTGACAGAAAAATTTGAAAGCAAGCTTGATGAGCATGGCGGAAATCTCAAGAGAGCCGCAGTTGCTCTGGCTCAGCTCTGGAGAAGAGATAAGGCTGCGAGAAATCTTGAAGCGATGATGATAGTTGCCGACAAAGATGACATGCTGGTGATATCAGGTACAGGTGAAGTTATCGAGCCTGACCAGCCTTTTGTTGCCATCGGTTCAGGCGGCAATTTCGCATACTCGGCAGCAAATGCGCTGTATAACAACACTGATCTGGGTGCGGAGGAGATCGTCAGAAAATCACTGGAGATAGCATCATCGATCTGTGTGTACACTAATGATCATATTACAGTAGAGAAATTATAGGAGGCGCGGCATGGCAAATAAACTTTATCAGATGACCCCGAAGGAAATAGTTCAGGAACTGGATAAATATATTATAGGACAGGATGAAGCCAAGAAATCAGTGGCAATCGCCCTGAGAAACAGATACAGAAGAAGTCTCCTGTCTGAAGAGATGAGAGAGGAAATCACACCTAAGAATATTCTTATGATGGGACCTACCGGATGCGGTAAGACTGAAATCGCCAGACGTCTCGCGAAGCTGATGGATGCACCGTTTGTGAAAGTGGAGGCAACCAAGTTTACAGAAGTAGGGTATGTAGGCAGAGATGTTGATTCCATGGTAAGAGATCTGGTGGAAGCTTCCATCAGGATAACAAAACAGGCAATGCTGGAAGAAAAATATTCAGTTGCAGATGAAATCGTAGAAGAAAAAATTATCGAAGCGATAATACCGGGCAAGAAAAAGACTCCGCAGACTAATAAAAACAGAGGACCTTTTGATTTCATACTTGGAAATGCCGGTTATGTGAGCCAGAAAGAGCAGTATGAACAGCAGCAGCAGAAACAGCTGGATACAGAAGAACAGAACGGCATGGATACAGAGCTTGCCAGAGAACAGGTAAGGCAGCAGCTCAGAGAAGGCCTTCTGGAGGAACAGTATATCGAGATACAGGTTACGGATGCTCCGAAAACAAATCAGCTTGATCTGGGAAATGAAGGCATGAGCATTGCTATCGGAAATATTTTTGGAGATATGGCTCCTAAAAAAATGAAAAACAAGAAGGTGAAGGTAAAGGATGCCAGGAAGATCCTCAGAGAGGAAGAGGCACAGAACCTTATAGATATGGATCAGGTTACCGAGGATGCTCTTGAAAATGCTGAACAGAACGGTATTATCTTCATAGACGAAATTGACAAGATCGCATCCGGCTCCAGCTATAGAAGCGGTGCTGATGTATCGAGAGAAGGTGTTCAGAGAGATATCCTTCCTATCGTTGAAGGCAGTGTTATCAATACGAAGCATGGTCCGGTAAAGACTGATCATATACTGTTTATCGGAGCAGGCGCTTTCCACACTGCCAAGCCTACTGATCTGATTCCTGAACTGCAGGGACGTTTCCCGATCAGAGTAGAGCTCGAGAATCTTGATAAGGATACTTTTGTGAAGATTCTTACCATGCCTGAAAATGCTCTCCTGAAGCAGCACAAGGCCCTTCTGGAAACTGAGGGTATTGAGATTGAATTCACAGATGAGGCAGTTGATGAAATCGCAACAATGGCGTTCCTTATGAACGAGCAGACAGAGAATATCGGAGCCAGAAGACTCCATACAATTCTCGAAAAGCTCCTTGAGGATATTTCTTTTAACATTCCTGATATGGAAGAAGAAAAAATAATAATTGATCAGGAATATGTTAAAGAAAAATTTGCAGAAAAGATTCACGCTGAAGATATCGATAAATATATACTGTAAAGAAATATATCACTCAGCTGAAACAATAAAATCCCTTTTATATTTAACCGCTGCCGGCAGGCAGCGGTTTTTGCTGGTATGACGGCAGGCCTGTCAGACTGATATAAACAGCAAATCAGTAATTAATTGAATAAGAATTTTATACAGAAACAGCAACATTATAAGAATTGTTTTAAATCACAAAACTTTTTTGAAAAATCAAAAAAGAGTTGTAATATGGATTTTTAAAGTATATAATACAGATGTAAATATGTAAAAAAATTGAAAACTGTAGATATATGAGGTAAAAGTATGAGTGACATTTTGAAAAAAGTAAGAAAACTGAACTGGCTTCTTCAGGAAAGCCCTACCGGTGCATTTTCTTTTAACGAAATGTGCGGGGTCCTGAGCGATTTAATGGATGCTAATGTGTATGTGGCCAATGCGAAGGGCAAGGTAATCGGAGTAAATTATAAAATCCGTTCCGACAGCAATACTATAGCTGATCCGGAAACCGGCACAGAAGCATTCCCGGGAGAATATAACGAGGAACTTATGAGGGTTTCTGAAACGACAGCCAATTTATCAGGCGATGAAGCTCTGAGGATTTTCAAATACGATTATGATACATCCGATAAACTTCATACTATAATACCCGTTCTGGGTGGAGGCACAAGATGGGGAACTCTCATTGTGACAAGATATGCTCCTCCGTTCAATGATGAAGACCTTGTGCTTGGAGAATATGGTGCTACTGTAATAGGTCTGGAAATACAGCGAAGAAAATCCATTGAGGAAGAAGAAGAAGAACGACAGATCGCAATGGTCCAGATGGCGATCGGAACACTTTCGTATTCTGAAATCGAAGCTGTGCAGCAGATTTTTGCTGAGCTTGACGGAGAAGAAGGTCTTCTTGTTGCAAGCAAGATTGCTGACCGTTCGGGAATCACCCGCTCTGTAATTGTAAATGCGCTGAGAAAGCTTGAAAGTGCCGGTGTTATCGAATCCAGATCCCTTGGAATGAAAGGAACGAGAATCAAGATAATCAATTCAAAATTCAAGGACGAGCTTGCTAAAATGGTGATGTAGAGTAATCTTCATCCGAATACAGCGATTCTGATTATGTATCTGAGCACCTCTGTTTTGCATATAGTGAAACAGGGGTGCTTTTTTGCGTTTGATTTGCGTTTTAAAGCAGAAACAGCCCTGCAGGGGGAAGAACATGAAAAAAGTCAGAAAAAGGCGGCAGAGCAAAAATCGATGCGCCTGGAGGGGCGTTATGCTGCTTGCTGCTGCTCTGGTATTGAGTGCCGGTATGTATATGCTGATAAATCTGGTGATAGAACCGAATATGGAGGCTGTAGCAAGAATACGTGCAGAAGCTGTGGTGTCAAGGACTATAAACAAGGCACTGGCAGAACAATTCATGGATGAGGAGAACAAGGAACTGTTCACTGTTGTCAATGGGGAGGATGGAAATATGGCTATGGTGCAGGCCAATTCTGTGGAAATCAATATCATGCTTGCACAGCTTTCGATTAATCTCCAGGAAGCCTTCAGAGAAATGGAGGATGAATATCTTGAAGTGCCTGTGGGAACCTTGCTGGGAAGCAAGCTGCTTTCGCAGACCGGTCCCGATGTAACCGTAACGATAATACCCCTCAGCGTGTCATCGATGGATTTCAGAACAGAATTCGAGACACAGGGAATCAATCAGACAAAGTATAAAATATACATAGTAATCGGAAGCAAAGTCAAGGTAATGGCTCCATTTACTGCCGAAACCTTCGAGACATCATCAAATATACTGGTTGCAGAGACAGTTATACTGGGAAAAGTGCCTGACAGTTTTGTTCAGGTACCTGAAGAAGATATTTTGGATGTAACAGACGAGTAATTGTGGTAAAATAAATGCATGGTTAGATTTAATGAAAATAATGAAGTTATAAGAGATGAGGAATACAGAGCGATTCTTGTCGGTATTCAGCTGAGAGAAGATATTTCATATTCAATGGAAGAGCTCGAGGGACTTGCCGGTGCAGATAATATCGAGGTGATAGGAACCCTTGTTCAATCACTGGAAAGACCTAATACGGCTACTTTGATCGGGAAGGGCAAAGTGGATGAGCTTGCGCAGATGTGCGAAAATATGGAAGCTGATATGGTGATTTTTAATGATGAGCTTTCAGGTGTTCAGATAAGGAATCTCGAAGAGGCGACCGGTGTGCGTGTCATCGACAGGACTATACTGATACTTGATATTTTTGCTGACAGGGCAGATTCAAGGGAAGGAAAGCTTCAGGTGGAACTGGCTCAGCTTCAGTACAGAATGCCCAGACTTACAGGTTTCGGAAAATCACTGTCAAGACTTGGCGGAGGAATCGGAACCAGAGGCCCAGGCGAAAAAAAACTGGAAACCGACAGGAGACATATCGCAGGCAGGATAGATGATATCAAGGCTGAGCTGAAACGTCTGAACAAGACACGCGAAGTGCAGCGTTCAGGAAGAGAAAAATCACAGATTCCGGTGGTGGCACTTATGGGATACACCAATTCGGGAAAGTCTGCGATTATGAACAGGCTGCTGTGTATGTCAGAGAAGGATGACAAGACCGTGTCCTCTCAGAACATGCTTTTTGCAACGCTTGATACACAGCATAGAAAGATCGAGCTGGAGCCCGGCAGCGAATTCATTCTGATAGATACAGTGGGATTTGTAAGCAAACTGCCTCACAGTCTGGTGGAGGCCTTCAAATCCACCCTTGATGAAGTGAAATATGCAGATCTGCTGATTCATATAGTAGATGGCGCATACGAGAACAGGGATTTTCAGATCGAAGTCACCGATCAGGTTATAAGACAGATAGGTGCAGGACACAAAGAGAAAATAATGGTATATAATAAAATGGATATTGCGTCCGAAAAGCCTGTTGATGTGAGCGGTAATGATGTAGTGTATGTATCTGCCAGAACAGGATACAACATGCAGGAGCTGATAAATAAAATAAAAGATAAAATCTTTGGCGGAAGAATTGAAACATACCTGCTGGTGCCGTATGATAAAGGGGCTGTCACATCTTATCTGTGCGAAAATGCCGAAATCATATCCATGGATTATAACGAGTCGGGAACTCTGATACATGGAAGATTCTCTGAAGAGGATTATGGCAAATACAAAGAATATGAAACGGGAGTAAGCTGATATGGAACTTTATAAAACTGTCCGCAGCGAAGCTGAGGCAACGCAGATAATAGAAAAATCAAGATTTGTTGCGCATGTCAGACCTGTTGATACCAGAGAAGAAGCAGATGCTTTCGTATCGGAAATCAGGAGCAGGTACAAAGATGCCACCCATAATGTACCGGCAATGGTCATAGGTGATAAATTCCAGATTCAGTGGGCAAGCGACGATGGTGAACCTCAGGGAACATCGGGAGCGCCTATGGTACAGATGCTTGTTAAAGAAAGAATTACGAATGTTGCAGTAGTAGTGACGCGATATTTTGGCGGAATAAAGCTGGGAACGGGCGGTCTTGTGCGGGCCTATACCGGCAGTGCCAAGGCCGGGATTGAAGCGGCAGGAATATGCAGCGTTCAGGAAATAAGTTCTTTCAGATTGAAAACGGAGTATTCATATCTGGCTAAATTACAGAATATGGCAGTTGATAAGCTTGATACAGAGCAAAACAACGAAAAAATTGAATTTGTTATCGGCGATATACAATACACTGACAAGGTGGAATTAAGGGTTTTATGTCTGCCTGAAGCAGAGGAAAACGTTAAAAAAATGATGATGAATTTAACCTCGGGAACCGCACAAATACTGGGCTGCGAGGTTATCCTCGAAAAAATGTAAAAAAAGTTTTGAAAAACGCTTGACAGATTTAGGATGTTCCTGTATAGTAAGTAAATGTGCCGACGAGGTAAGCACAAAACCTCCGGTACAGATGGGGGCGCATAGCTCAGCTGGGAGAGCACCTGCCTTACAAGCAGGGGGTCATAGGTT
>JBJESR010000007.1:0-6294 GCA_051882895.1 Lentihominibacter sp. | reverse complement strand
ATCCGCTTTCGTGGTGGATTGCAATATATATGGGATCTCAGTCGATGATATTCTACAGCTTTATTGCATGGCTTTCACCTATAATGCAGTACAGAGGTTTTGATGACAGGGCAGCCGGATATATTCTGTCCGCTTATGTGATAATGGGATTTGTGGGGTCGGCAGCAGTGCCGTTCATTATGAAAAGGAACAGAACGCAGAAAGCTACGGCTATGCAGCTGGGATCCGCGTATTTTATAGGGATTGCTGCGATGGTGTCCGGCAGCTGTTTTGCTGTAACATTCGGGGCAATACTGTTATGCGGGTTCTGTTCAGGGACAATGATAAGCTTCGCCATGGCACTGTTCGGTCTGCATACCCGTGATGGTGAAGATGCATCCAGGCTTTCCGGGCTTGCTCAGTCGGTTGGATATCTGATAGCTGCTGTCGGTCCGGTTCTGCTGGGGAAGATCTATGATTTGTGGGGAAGCTGGACACTGCCTCTGGGAATACTGGCAGCAGTTGCGCTGGCGCTGACTGCAATGAGCCGTATAGTCGGCAGTGATGAGATAATATAATAACAGCTGATCTGAAACAAGCACCCTGTGACGGGTGCTTGAAATCATTAAGTACAATTATAGTGAAATACAATCTGTATTTATTATTATTTCACAAATTCAGTATAAAAGTTATCCGAACGCGTTACTGTGGTTTTAGGAGCCGGATCCAGCTGCCGATTCTCGATGCCAAGGATGATTTCCGGTGGAACCCATGGCCTGTTCTGTATACCGCTTGTTTCTTCATGTGTCAGATAACCTTTGTAGGCTGTAAGGCTTCTTCTCAGGTAGCCGTCCTCTGCACATGCTGTTTCCAGACCTTTGTTCAGTATAGCTTTGAAGTGAGGGAGGACACCTGCCGCATATGCGATGGAAGTGGAGCCGGCTATGGCACTAGGCATATTGTTAACGCAGTAATGAATAACACCTTCTTCTATGTATATCGGATCATCCAGAGTGGTTTCATGGAAGGTCTCAATGCATCCGTAATCATTGCTTATGTCAACGATAACAGAACCTCGTTTCATAGAAGCCACCATTTCTCTGCTGAGCATAGGTTCACTGGCGTTTTTTGGCCATCTTACGGAATTGATAAAAAGGTCGGTTTCAGGAAGCATCTTTGTCAGATTGAATTTATTTGAGATGATAGTATCCACCTTACCTTCATACAATTCGCTGACGGATCTGAGAGTACCGATGTTGATGTCAGCTACTGTAAGCTTGACTCCCAGATTATGGAGTACTTCTATTGCAGCTTTGCCTACAGTTCCGCAGCCGCATACGATGGCACTTACTCCGGGAGCTCCGCCGAGTCCATTGGCGAATTTTCCTGAGCCGCTGTTCATTGTCATCATTGACCACAGCCCCATGAAAGCACCTGTCTTACCGGCAGCTTCGCAGTTTGGAGAGCCGTACCTGTGGGAATCTTCAGCTGTTATAGCGATGACCTTCTTTTTAAGCAGGGCATCAACTTCCTCCCTGTGGGCTGCAGGATGTATACAGCAGTAAATAATCTGACCTTCGCGTAAATAATCGTATTCAGAAGCTTCGATTTCCTTGACCTTAGCTACAAAATCGCAGGTTTTCCATATTTCTTCGTTGTTTTCTGTGATAACAGCGCCTGCTTCAGCATACTGAATATCGTCGAAACCGGCGGCGTAGCCTGCACCGGAAGCAACATATATTTCATGTCCGTCATTATGGAGTTCGCTGACTTCAGCAGGAGTTGCAACTACTCTGGATTCTCCAACCTTTATATCCTTTAAAATTCCAAACTTCATATAAGCACTCCTTTAATTTTATAATGTGTTATAATTATATATCGGAATCATTTAAAATACAATAACATCATTTTACCCTTGACACCAATATGCTGATATGGTATAAACAAAAGGATGTAAAATTATAGACAAAGAAACAGCTGATAACGGAGAAAATAATGAGAAAGAGATCTGATTATTGTATGAGAGTTAAAGATATTGATACGGCAGCGAGGGAGCGTTTAGAGGCCCTTGGTGTTGACGTTTCACTTTTTTCTGATTATTATATTTTACCCGGTTTTGCAGATGTACATGTACATTTGAGAGAACCGGGTTTTTTATATAAGGAAACGATAGCTACCGGAACGGCGGCGGCAGCAGCAGGCGGTTTTACGGATATTTTCTCGATGCCGAACCTTGCTCCATGCCCTGACAGCAGGGAGCATCTCAAGGTACAGCTTGATGCCATCAGAAAGGACGGGATTGTCAATGTATATCCGTACGGAGCAATTACAGTGAATGAAGCCGGAGAACAGATGGCAGACCTTGAAGGCATAGCCGATGATGTCATAGCTTTCACAGATGACGGCAGAGGAGTGGCTTCAGAAGAAATGATGCTTGAGGCTATGGAGAGGGCGCATGCTCTTGACAGGATCATCGTGGCTCACTGCGAGGATGAGAATTATCCGAAGGCAAGCAGTGAAACAGAATGGAAGCAGCTTGAGAGGGACATCGAGCTGGTGAGAAAGACAGGATGCAGCTATCATGTATGCCATATATCCACTAAGGAATCTGTGGAACTTGTGAAAAAGGCACGCAGCGAGGGTCTTGACGTTACATGTGAGACAGCTCCCCATTATCTGACGATTTCCAGTGACGAGATCGAAGACAGCGGAAGGTTCAAGATGAACCCGCCTATAAAGTCTGCAGAGGACAGGCAGGCTCTGCTGGATGCAGTCAGAGACGGCACGATTGATATGCTGGCTACAGATCATGCTCCTCACAGTGCAGAGGAGAAGAGCAAAGGTTTCGCAGGAAGCGCCTTCGGCATCGTGGGTATGGAAACGGCTTTCCCGGTGGTTTATACGCATCTGGTAGAAAAGGGCATCATCGACATCGATGGACTGATGAGGCTGATGTACGAGAATCCCCGCAGAAGGTTCGGACTTGATGTCAGAAGCCTGGATGAGGAGCTGGCATCGGAAGCACCGACCTTCACATTATGGAATCTGGATGAAGAATACTGCATCGACCCGGCAGAGTTCCTTTCCATGGGAAAAAGCACACCTTTTGAAGGCTGGAAGGTGAAGGGCCGCTGTATGATGACTGTGCTTGACGGGAAGAAAGTTTGGGAAAGATAACAGGAGATCAGATAATATGAAAGAATGCATCTTTGAAATCATCAGCAACACAAAGCTTGCTGACAATACATATGAAATGGTGTTTGCCGCACCGGAAGGTGGGCATGGTGTGACAAATCCCGGACAGTTTGTGAATATCAGGCTGGACGGATATTTCCTCAGAAGGCCGATATCAGTGTGTGACTGGGATGAAAAAAGTCTTACCATTGTATACAAGACTGTAGGTAAGGGTACTGAAGCCATGAGCCGTATGAGTCCGGGAGAAAAGCTCAGTGTTCTGACACCGCTGGGAAACGGCTACGGAATTAAAGCTCTCGGCGAGCGTCCGCTCCTTGTAGGGGGAGGCGCAGGTGTTCCTCCTATGTACGGGCTTTGCAGGACGCTGACAGAAGCAGGCAGGAAACCGGTTGCTGTTCTGGGATTCAACACAAAAGATGAATTGTTCTACAGAGAAAAGTTTGAAGCCCTTGGTGCTGAAGTGATAATCGCAACAGCTGACGGCAGTGAAGGCATCAGAGGATTTGTGACTGACGCTGTCAGAGATCTTGAATTTACCGATTTCTGCGCATGCGGCCCTGAACCTATGCTGAAGGCACTGGATAAAACCATAGCGCCGGAAATCAATGGATACATGAGCTTCGAGGAAAGAATGGGCTGCGGCTTCGGAGCATGTATGGGATGCTCATGCGAGACGAAGTATGGATACAAGAGGATCTGCAAGGAAGGTCCGGTTCTGGAAAGAGGTGAGATCATATGGTAAACACTAAAGTCGATTTATGCGGTATTCAGCTTGACAATCCGGTAATGGCAGCCAGCGGCACCTTCGGCTACGGATATGAATTCGCAGAGCTTTATGATATCAATGTGCTGGGAAGCTTTTCTTTCAAGGGAACGACTCTGGAACCCAGATTCGGCAATCCTACACCTAGAATCGCCGAATGCAGTGAAGGGCTGATCAATTCCATAGGTCTGCAGAATCCGGGAGTAGATAAGGTTATAAGCGAGGAACTGCCTAAGCTTGCAGAATGCTTCGATAAGAAGGTAATGGCAAATGTGGGAGGTTTCTCGATTGAAGAATACAGTGAAGTGGCAAGAAGACTGGGAGAATGTGAACAGGTCGGCTGGGTGGAAGTGAATGTGTCATGCCCGAATGTCCACCACGGTGGGCTGGCTTTCGGAACTGATCCTCAGGCGGCAGCCTCGGTTGTCAGAGCAGTGAAGGAAGTAGTCAGAAAACCTGTTATTGTCAAGTTGTCTCCAAATGTGACAGATATCGTGTCAATAGCAGTTGAATGTGAGAAAGCCGGAGCCGACGGCATTTCACTGATAAACACATTGCTGGGCATGAGGATAAATCTTAAAACAAAGAAACCTGTAGTCGCCAATAAAATGGGCGGTTTCTCCGGACCGGCAGTTTTCCCGGTAGCCCTGAGGATGGTATATCAGGTTTATGAGAATGTGAAAATTCCTGTTGTGGGGATAGGCGGTATCCGCACGGCAGAGGATGTGATAGAGATGATGCTGGCAGGCGCCAGTGCAGTGCAGATCGGAGCAGCAAATCTGACAGATCCGTATGTATGCAGGGACATAGTCAGAGATCTGCCTGAGGTAATGAAAAAGTACGGTATCACTGATTTAAAGGAAATCATCGGAGGTGCGCACAATGGGTAAGGATGTAATCATAGCATGTGATTTTAACAGCAAGGATGAAACCTTGAGCTTTCTCGGCAGATTCGGCGAGAGAAGACCTTTTGTCAAAATCGGCATGGAGCTTTATTATGCAGAGGGACCTGCAATCGTCAGGGCACTGAAGGAAAGAGGACATAAGGTGTTCCTGGATCTGAAGCTCCACGACATACCTAATACGGTAAAAAAAGCAATGAAGGTGCTTTCTGACATGGATATAGATATGTGCAATGTCCATGCGGCAGGGACCATAGATATGATGAAGGCAGCAATAGAAGGGCTGACAAAGGACGACGGCAGCCGTCCGCTGCTTATAGCTGTCACTCAGCTGACATCCACAACTCAGGAGAGGATGGAGTCGGATATCATGATTAATGAGCCTATGAAAAAGGTCGTCGCTCACTATGCGGACAATGCCAGAGCTGCAGGTCTTGACGGAGTAGTATGCTCGCCTCTGGAATCACCTGAAGTTCATGAAACATGCGGAGAAAGCTTCCTGACGGTAACGCCGGGTGTGCGCTTTGCAGATGATGACAAGGGTGATCAGGCAAGAGTAACGACACCTGCCAGAGCAAAAGAGCTTGGCTCTGATTATATTGTAGTAGGACGCAGCATCACCAAAGCGGCAGATCCGCTGGCGGCATATGAGAGATGTATGGCAGAATTCACAGATTAAGGAGGAACGAAATGAAGAAAAAAATAGCAAAAGCTTTACTCGATATTGAAGCTGTTTTCCTGAGACCTGAGGAACCCTTCACATGGGCAAGCGGCATCAAAAGTCCGATCTATTGTGACAACAGACTGATACTGACGGCACCGGAAGCGAGAAATCTGGTAGAGAACGCTATGGTGGATGTCATCAGAAAAAATTATCCAGAAGCTGAAGTTCTGATGGGAACTTCAACAGCAGGCATCGCTCATGCGGCTATCGTGGGACATATCATGGGACTGCCGATGGGATATGTCAGATCAGGCAACAAGGATCACGGCAGAGGCAACCGTATCGAGGGCAGACTTGAAAAGGGACAGAAGGTCGTTGTTATCGAGGATCTTATCTCAACAGGCGGCAGCGTTATTGAGGTTGTTGAAGCCCTGAGAGAAGCGGGCGCCGAGGTTATCGGCATCGCAAGCATCTTTACATACGGTATGCAGAAGGGCCTTGACAGACTGGCGGCCGCAGACGTCAGAAACATCAGCCTCTCGGACTTCGATGCTATAGCGGAAGTTGCCGCTGAAACAGGATATATCAGCAGAGAAGATGTGACAAAGTTAATGGCATTCAGAGCGAATCCGCAGGATGAGAGCTGGATAAACAAATAAACAGAGTTATGATTTTAGAGCAAAAAGGAGGAAAAATGAAACACTTAATCGACATTATGGAACTGACTACGGCAGAGATCGATCAGATGGTGGATACTGCCAAGGACATTATCGCAAATCCTGCAAAGTATG
>JBJESR010000006.1:0-6338 GCA_051882895.1 Lentihominibacter sp. | reverse complement strand
GCAGGCTGTATGCCTCGCTGGGCGGTCTGTATATATTTCCTTCATATCTCATTATTATCTTATTTCCTCTCAGGTGAATACTGTTTTACATCTTCTCCGGAGCCTTCATTCCGAGAAGACCGAGACCGTTCTTTATTGCTGCCTTAGCTGCCATCACGAGAGCCACCTTCGCAATCTTTTCATCTTCATTATCTACCAGTATATGTTCATCATGATAGAATTTGTTGAATGCCTGTGCGATATCAACTATATGTCGCGTTACGATTGAAGGCTCATATTTTTCTCCTGCTTCCAGAATAACATCAGGCAGCGTATAGATCAGCTTGATAAGCTCATGAGCTGCATCTCCGGTAATGTATTCAGGATCAAAGCCCGATGCTGCTTTCGCAACTATATCGTCCCCTGCCTTTCTCATGATGCTGCATGCTCTGGCATGAGTATACTGAACATAAGGGCCTGTTTCGCCTTCAAAATTCAGCACCTTATCCCACGAGAACACATAGTCCTTGATTCTGTAGTTTGAAAGCTCATTGAATACAACCGCACCGATACCGACTTCCTTTGCAGTCTCATCGATATTCTCTGTATTGACGTTCTTATCTATAATTATCTGCTTGGTCTGCTCGACAGCTCTGTTAAGCACATCCTCGAGGAAAATGACTCTGCCCTGTCTTGTTGACATGGTTCCATCTTCCATACTTACAAGGCCGAAAGGAACGTGAACGCAATCCCTTGCCCATTCATAGCCCAGCATCTCGATAATCTGTATCCACTGCTGGAAATGCAGATTCTGCTGTGAAGCTACGACATATATATTCTTGTAGAAATCATAGGTTTCTTTTCTGTATACTGCGGCAGCAATGTCTCTGGTGATGTAAAGCGTAGAGCCATCCGACTTGGTGATGAGTGCAGGCGGCAGGTTGTAGTCATCAAGTCTTACAATCTGTGCTCCGTCATCCTCTTCAAGAATGCCCTTGTCCTCAAGTTCTTTTACAAATCTAGGCATTTTGTCAGAATAGAAGCTTTCACCATTATACGAGTCAAATGTAATTCCCAGCATGTCATATACCCTGTTGAATTCCTTGAGACTCTCTTCTCTGAACCACTGCCACAGTTCAACTTCCTCAGGTTCACCATGTTCAAGCTTAGTAAAGATGGCACGTGCTTCATCCTCAAGAGAAGGATCCTTCTCTGCTTCTTCATGGAACTTAGTGTAGTATGACAGAAGAGTCTGGATAGGAGCATTTATAACATCCTCTTTATTACCCCATCTTCTGTAAGCACAGATCATTTTGCCGAACTGAGTTCCATAGTCACCAAGATGATTGATTCTCATCGTATCATATCCGAGAAAATCATATATTTTATAAATTGAATTTCCGATCACGGTACTTCTGATGTGTCCGATATGGAAAGGTTTTGCTATATTAGGCGATGAATACTCAACGATTACTTTTCTTCCCTGTCCTATATCACTTCTGCCGTAGTCATCACCCTTGGCAACTGCTTCCGTGACAACCTCTCTGGCGAAAGCTTCCTTGGAAATGAACATGTTCACATATGCATTCACATTCTCTACCTTATCAAAAATATCATTGTCCGAAACAGCTTCCGCTATATTCTTGGCAATCATAGGCGGTGCCTTTCTCAGAATCTTCGCCAGCTTGAAGCAAGGGAACGCATAGTCGCCCATCTTGCTGTCGGCAGGGGTTTCTATCATGTTAACGATTTCTTCTTTTTCCAGACCTTCGATCTGAGCCGAAAGGATCTGAGCAATCTGTTCTTTATAGCTGATCATTGTTTTCTCCTTATAATAAATAATGTTTTTTTATTTCAGTGTTATTACAGTGACTCCGTCACCGCCTTCGTTGAAGCTGCCGCTTCTGAAGCTTTTAACGTTTTTATTGCGTTTAAGCATATCGTGAATGCCTTTTCTGAGGATACCCTCACCACGTCCGTGGATTACAGTCACTTCACTGAGACCTGATATGAATACGTCATCGATATACTTCTCAACATCCATTACCGCATCTTCAAGATTCTTTCCTCTGACATCAATTGATGTGGATACAGTCTGAGCCTTTCGCTTATACAAGCTTCCGTACCCTGATGCTTTTTTTGGTTTTTTCTTCTTAAGACCGGGGTCAAGCAGCATGATATCAGTCACTCTGACACCGATTTTCATCACTCCCACCTGCACCTGAAGCATGCCTTTGTCATCCGGAAGTGATATAATTTCACCATTCTGCCCCAGCGAAAGGATCTTCACCCTGTCTCCGACTGCGAGCTGATCCGGATCCACCGGATTATCATTCACTTCACGCTTTATTGAGTTCCGGTTCTTCTTTTCCACCTCCCGAAGCCTTCGCCTGTTGCTGTCAAATCTCCGGTTCCGTTCCCCCATGCTTTCAAGTTTTGCCAGTTCTTTCAGTTCTTCTCTGACTTCGTCTGAAACCTCTCTGGCTTCTCTGATTATTTCACGAGCTTCCTCCCTGGCCTTTTCAAGTTCTTTTTCTTTCTTCTCTTCAAATTTATCTATCTTCTTCTGAAGCTCTTCCTTCTGTCGCTTCATTTCGATATTGATCAGTATCGCTTCGTCACGTTCTTCTTCAGCCTTTTTCCTGTCTTCCTCCATTGCTGTCACAATGTCCTCGAAGGCTATATCTCCGGCTTCCAGCAGCCCGCGTGCTCTCTGGGTGATACCGTCTGATATCCCCAGCTTATGGGCAATCTCAAAAGCGTTTGATTTGCCTGGAAGTCCTGTCATCAGCCTGTATGTCGGACTTAAAGTCTCCACATCGAATTCCATGGAGGCATTTTCCACGCCGTCCGTTGATATTGCATATTTCTTAAGTTCTGTATAATGAGTTGTTGATATCGATAATGCTCCTGAAGCAGCCACATTCTCAAGGATAGCTATGGCAAGAGCTGCACCTTCTGTCGGATCTGTTCCTGCTCCGAGTTCATCAAACAGAACCAGACTTCCCGTGCCTGCTTCTTTAACGATATCCACTATATTCACCATATGAGACGAAAAGGTCGAAAGGCTCTGTTCTATGCTCTGCTCATCACCGATATCCGCAAATACATTATCAAATACCGGTATCCTGCTTCCTGGTGCTGCAGGAATATGAAGCCCTGTCTGAGCCATCAGGGGGAGCAGCCCCGCCGTCTTTAATGTCACTGTTTTTCCACCCGTATTCGGTCCTGTAATTACAAGAGTTCTGTAATGTTCACCGATAGAGATGCTGATAGGAACGACTTTTTTCTTGTCTATCAGAGGATGGCATGCTGATTTCAGATCCAGTATCCCATCTTCACTGACTTCGGGTTCTTCTCCATCCATAGCTATCGATAGTCTGCCTTTAGCCATGAAAAAATCCAGCTGAAGCAGCAGCTTCTGGTTATTCATTAGATCGTGATAATGCTCCGAGACACCCTCTGAAAGCTCCGCCAGTATCCTGTTGATCTCCGCTTTTTCATCAAGCTCAAGCTGTCTCAGTTCATTGTTGAGATTCACTATTGCCTGAGGTTCTATAAACAGCGTTGCACCTGTACCGCTCTGATCATGCACTATTCCGGGCACACTGCTTCTGTGCTCCTGCTTTACAGGAATCACATATCTGCCGTTTCTTATGGTAACTATGGCATCCTGCAGAACAGTCTTGTTTCCTGCTGAGTTCAATATATGATTCAGCTTCGATTTTAGAGCTTCATTCTGCCTTATTATTGCACGTCTGATGCTTCTTAGCTCAGGACTAGCGTTATCTGCCATCTCATCCTCAGATAAGATGCATCTGTCTATTTCATCAGCCAGCTTCTTCGGTACAACAATAAGTTCAGCTATCGAACAGATCAGCGGCAGATCCGGGATGTCTCCTCTGAGAAAAGCTACCGTTCTTTCAGCCGTCTTCATATTGTACAGCACTTTCAGAAGCTGTGCCATCGTCAGCGTGCCTCCTTTTCGGGCAAAGGACACACTTTCCGCAATATCATAAAAACCACCGACGGGTAAAGGCCCCTTATAATTAATGAGTCTCACCGCTTCTGTGGTTTCAGCTAAACTTTCTCTTATTTCAGACACACCATGAAAAGGCTTCAGCTCTGAAATAACCTGTTTCGTCATTTCAGAGCCGGCCTGTTCTTCAAGCATTCCTATAATTTTATTGTATTCCAGAACGTTTAAAGCTTTTTCTTTCATGTGAAATTATCCGTTATTATTTTTATATTTCTCTAATTCCTTCTTCAGCTGAAGGTTTTCCATCTGGAGATCAAAGAAGCTGTTTTCAAGTTCTCTGCACTTGTTCTCAATGTCCTGCACGACTTCCTCCATGCTGTCTTTAGCCTGAGCCCTCGCTGCATCCGCAGCATCCTTGAGCTTCTGTATCTCGCCGTCCTTCTGTCTCAGCTGATTCATCAGCTCATCCTTCTGAAGTACTATAGCCTGAGTTTCTTCCTTATATTCCATATAGTTTTTCTTTGATTCATCCCAGAGCTGTACATAATGCTGTGCGTCTTTTTCCAGCTGGAAGTTCATTCTCTTCAGTTCTTCCATTTCTTCCAGCAGCTGAAAATACTCACTTGTAATATTAACTGCCGAAAGCACAGCTATATTTGAAGGAGCCGAACCTGAAGCCTTTGTCATCTCAGCGATTTCGTGCATTTTAGTATCAACATGTGCTGCGACCTGAATAATTTCTTCTCTGGATTTTTCTCCCGCAATAACATATTCCTGGCCGTAAATCTTTACTTTTACTCTGTTGTTCTCCATATGCATTCTCCTACATTTCTCTTAAAACGGCATTCAGCTGTTCCTTAAGAGCTTCAAGCACTTTATTGTGAACACCTGCAACATCTTCATCTGTAAGCGTTCTTTCTATATCTCTGTATGTCAATGCAAAAGCTACACTCTTCTTACCTTCTTCAACCTGTTTCCCTCTGTACACGTCAAAGAGTTTAACACTCTCAAGGATGTTTCCGCCGTTTTCTGTGATAACACGTTCGATCCTGCCGACCTCCATATCTTCATCAACCAGAAGCGCAATATCTCTGGAAGTGGAAGGATACTTAGGAAGCGGTGTATATACAGTCTCTGTATTGGCATACCTTACTATGGTATCAAACATGATTTCACAGCAGTATATTCTGACACCATCCATTCCGTAATTCTCGGCAACATCAGGATGGATTTCACCCATAATTCCTATTTCATCAAGCTCATCACCAAAAACAGTCATTCCCGCATCAGGTTTAACTGCTATTCTGGCACATCTTCCAGGATGATATACACCGTATTCTGATTCTGCTATGAACTGGGCATCTCTGATTCCCATTACCTTCAGAAGTTCTTCCACCACTCCTTTAAGGCTGAAGAAGTCAATTCCTTTGCCATACATGCCTATGCAAAGTGAATACTGTTCATCCGGCAGGTGATCTTCTCCGAGAAGATTTGCAGTGAAAGTGTTGCCGATTTCAAAAGCCTTGACATTTTCAATATTTCTTGAATAGTTTCTTGCCAGCACTTCCATCATGTTTGGAGTAAGTATCGTTCTCATTACTGAGTTTTCCTCACCGAGAGGGTTGATCAGCTTTACGAAACCTCTTTCCCATGAATCTTCTTCTATCCTCAGATTATCTACACCCTTAGGGCTCACAAATGAATAAGTCTGTATTTCATTCAGACCCATGCTGCAAAGTGCTTCTCTGCTCCTGTCTCTGAGGGATCTCTCATATGAAAGTCCTGCCTCATTGTTTCCCTTAGGTAACGTTACAGGCAGTTTGTCATAGCCGTAGATTCTGGCAATCTCCTCAATATAGTCTTCCTCTTCAAGAAGATCCTGTCTGATAGTAGGTGGTGTTACAGTTATTATATTGCCTTCTCCGGATGTTCTTATTTCGAGACTTTCAAATATATCAACCATTGTTTCGCGATCAAGCTCTATGCCCAGAACATGATTGATTCTGTCCACTCTGACATCTATTGTCTTTGCAGCTTCAGGCACCGGATATACATCTACACTTCCTCTGCATACTCTGCCTGCGCCTACAAGCTCTATAAGTCTGCATACTCTGTCAGCGGCTGCTTCGCAGAGATTAGGATCTATTCCTTTCTCGAATCTTGAGGATGCTTCTGTTCTCAATCCGAGTTTCTTGGATGTCATTCTGACATTGTCGCCGTTAAAATTAGCCGATTCAACGATAATAGTAGTAGTGTCATCTTCTATTTCAGAGTTCAGTCCACCCATAACTCCAGCGATGGCAATTCCTCTTTCTGCATCTTTTATCAGAAGCATATCTTCTGATAATGTTCTTTCGTTATTATCAAGAGTTACAAATTT
>JBJESR010000005.1:0-6367 GCA_051882895.1 Lentihominibacter sp. | reverse complement strand
CGCTCCTGATTCTTCGGAGAATCTCTATGCGATCCTGTCCCTCCTGTTCATTATAAGGTATGTAGTTTTTCACGGTCTGCAGCAGATCCATATTTTTTCTCCTTCCCTGACAGCAGTATTATGATCAGCATTGACTATATATTATATTTGTTCTTTTTTCTGACAAACGTAGTCTGTGGCAGATTCAGAAATTCAGCGGCTTTTCTCGTTGTCTTCTCCTTCTGCAGAGCGTACATGATTATTTTCTTCTCCTGTTCCTCCATCAGTGCGGTGAAATCTATCTGCTCGTCACGTTTAAATCGCTTTCTCACATTGACCATTATTTTGTCATAAACATCTTCATTGAGGATTTCATCAACATCATCGGCTTCAATGATATCATTTTTCTGTGCAATATAGAGCCTGTGAACCACATTCTCAAGCTCCCTTACATTTCCCGGCCAGTAATATTCATCCAGCTTCTGCTGAGCCTCCGGAGAGAATCTTCTGTCGATTCCGTACCTTCTGCTGTAGCTTTTAACAAAAGCTTCCGAAAGGCACCTGATATCTTCTGCACGCTCTCTCAGCGGCGGAACCTCGATAAGGCAGATATTCAGCCTGTAATAGAGATCTTCTCTGAACCGTCCCTCTTCAACCAGTTTTTTCAGCGGAACATTATTGGCACATATCACACGCACATTTATCTTTATCTGTTCAGTGCCGCCCAGTCTGTAAAATGTATTCTCCTGCAGCACCCTCAGAAGCTTTGACTGCATGGTCAGAGAAAGAGCACCTATCTCATCAAGAAACAGTGTTCCATTGTCGGCCAGTTCAAAATATCCTTCTTTTCCATCCTTCTGTGCACCTGTGAAAGCACCGCTCTCATATCCGAAAAATTCGGATTCCGCCAGATTTTCCGGTATTGTCGCACAATTTATCCTGATACATGGCTTACCCTTTCTGGGGCTGTTGTGATGTATCAGATTAAACACCTTTTCCTTACCGGTACCTGTCTCCCCCTGTATGACAACATTACAGTCATACCTGGCTATATTAAGCACTTTTTCTATCATATCAGCAGTTACCGGACTGCTGTAGATAAAATCGTCAATTTTCTGTGCCGCCATTTCTGTCCTTATTTTTTTAGAACCTGATACCGGTTTCAGTTTCCTGCTCTCATAATAATTATCCAGTCTTCTCAGATGCGGTGTCAGCGTTTCTGCCAGTGAAAGCGCATATTCATAAACATTGCTTTCGTATCCGCATGTGGAATAGCTGTTCACCTCCTTGCCCAGGGAGTCAGCCACCAGAGAACCTTCTGAATAGTTGTTCTTGAAGCTCATATAGCATATCGTTCCTTTATCCCGTACCAGAAGTGAAGCAACACATTCTGAGCCTTCTGTATCATCAAGATTTATTACAAAATCCGCACAATTGCTGCTGTCCTCTCCAGCTATTGCCGAAAAACTCTCTACAGGCCTGTTCATATTTACAAAGTGCACTTCATCAGCCAGCGGATAAAAAACATTATCAAATTCACTCTCTGTTATTTTTTTCGCCTGTGCTTTATCTATTACTGCCGCCACAGATACATTGTCTCCCAGGTGATGTCTCACCATCTTGGCATAAATCATCAGCAGTACCATATCGCTGCTGAGTATTGCAATCTTTGACACCATTTCTGACTCAAATGCCGACTTGACTCCCAGCAGGTTGCCTTCTTCATCGAGAAGCTTCATCAGGTATCTCAAATCAGTATTTCCGTTCCATTTCACCAGCTGATTTGATTCAAAGCAGATGGCGTATCCGGTGCAGGCTATCTGCCCATACTGGAAATCTACAGATTCTATACTGTCAAGATGAAGAGGAATTCCTGTAAGAGGAGACATACATATCACCTGATCTCCTGTTCTCATATCCTCCATCGGATAATCATCCGAAACCTCCTCAATAGTTCCGAACAGCAGGCCTCCTGTCTTTGTATACGGATTATGCAGCTTTCCTCTCTGACTGATTATCTGCAGTAAATGTGCCTTTATTCTTCCTTCATCATACTCACAGCTGCTGCAGATCTGGTCAAAATTCGTTATTTCAAGATTTATCATGCTTACAGCTATTCTTATTTCTCCGCGTCCGACTGTCCCTGAATTGTCCACCTGCCATGCTGTTGCAGGCAATGCACCTTTTGGTTCTATAACTCTGTCTGCTCCATAATATTTCATATTCTGCTCCTTTAACCGCCTGTTGATTAATAATTTATCTCACAAAACCCACGGTGTCAATCTTATTGAACCATTTTCGGATATACGCTTTAATTTTTGAGCCATATATGGTTCATTTTCTGAATAATTCGCATTTTCATTATCCTTTTAACTTCCTCAGAATCGCGCAATATCAACGTTTATTATTTTTCATCAGTGATTTCACATCTGGCACATTATTTGCTTGATAAAATGACGAAACAAAAATATGGAGGTTTACATCATGGAATGGACAGCAATTGATGTCGGTGTACTGTCGATACTGCCACCTGTAGTGGCTATTGTACTTGCACTGATAGCAAAAGAAGTTATTTTTTCACTTGTTCTGGGAATATTATCCGGAACGACAATTTACGCATTAAGCACAGGAACAGGCATAGTAGGTATTTTCGATACAACTGTTACCCTTATGGCAGACAAGCTTTCAGGCAACACCACTATGATAATTTTCCTCTGTCTGCTGGGTATCCTGGTCGCTCTGGTCAATAAGGCCGGCGGATCGAAGGCTTACGGAGAATGGGCGGTAAAGAAACTGAAGACAAAGAGAAGTGCATCTGTTGCTACAGCATTTCTCGGAGTTCTGATCTTCATCGATGACTATTTCAACTGTCTTACAGTTGGTACAGTTATGCGTCCGGTAACAGACAGAGTAAAGTTATCAAGAGAGAAGCTGGCTTACCTTATCGATGCAACAGCTGCACCTATATGCATTATCGCACCGATTTCCTCATGGGCTGCTTCAGTGATATCATATTATCCTGAAACTTCAGGAATGAGCGGAATGATGGCTTTCCTGTCATCAGTTCCTATGAATCTGTATGCTATACTGACTCTCATCATGGTATTTACCATGGCTGCAAGAAAAAATGCTGACTACGGTCCGATGCTCAAGGCTGAGCAGAATGCCGAAAAGGGAATAATTTCAGATGTTGATATGAGCAGAGAAGAAGAAAAGTATCTCCTCAACAGCGAAGGTTCAAAGGGTAAAATCTGCGATCTGGTTATCCCTATCGTTATACTGATCATCACGTCTGTTCTGGCTATGATTTATGTCGGTGGATTCTGGGGTGAAGAAAAAATGTCACTCTTTGATGCCTTCGGGAATACCGATGCAGGAGCTGCTCTGGCACTGGGAGCATTCGTGACACTCATTCTCACATTCATTTATTACATGTGCAGGAAAGTTCTCTCTTTCAGAGATTTCTTCTCATGCATGAACCCTGGTGTGAATTCAATGGTGGCAGCATGCATCATTCTGACTCTGGCATGGACTATAAGCGGAGTCTGCAGAGACCTGCTCTCAACCGGACCTTATGTAGCATCACTTGTTAAAGCTTCAGGAGTTCCTATGGCAATTCTGCCTGTGCTCATTTTCGTGGTTGCATGCCTGCTGGCATTCTCAACCGGAACAGCATGGGGAACCTTCGGAATTCTTATCCCGATTATCATATCAATCTGTGAAATCGCTGCACCTGAGCTGCTGATCACAACACTGTCGGCAACCCTGGCAGGTTCAGTATTCGGAGACCACACTTCACCGATTTCCGATACAACAATTCTGGCATCAACCGGAGCCAGATGCGATCATCTGAAACACGTGGGAACACAGGTGCCTTATGCACTGACTGTAGCTGTATGCTGTGCAATCGGCTATATCGTGGCAGGTTTCACTGCAGGTATGGGATTTGCGGTAAGTACAGTTATAACCCTCATCGTGTCTATAGCATGCCTGGCAGTACTGCTGATAATATTACCAAAGGTCTATGGCAGAAACAGATACGAAAGTGCCTGGTAACGCAATAAACTCCTTAAAATAAACAATCTCATAACTAACTGCAAAAGAGCATCGGAGCAGAATCAATCTGCCTTCCGATGCTCTTTTGCTTATCATACCGTTATAATATTTCACCATCTCTGAACGCTTTCATCATTGCCCCTGTCAGGCTTACCGACGAATCAGCCGACTCCTGCGGAATCTCACTTCGCTCAAGCCATTCAGCAACAGACAGCTCGTCTCTGTCAAGGGTGATCTCACTGCTTCCGTCAAGATCACAGAAGAATCCTACAAGCAGAGTATCTGTGAATGACCATGGCTGACTGCCGTAATACCTGATATTCTTCACCTTCAGACCAACCTCTTCCATCACTTCACGGCGTACTGTGTCCTCAAGGCTTTCTCCAACCTCAGCATATCCTGCTATCAGAGCATATCTCCTGTATTTACTATGGCTTGCCGAGTATTTGGTCATCAGCAGCCTCTCTCCATCGATAACCCCTACAATAACACTCGGGCATATCTGCGGGTAATATACCTTGCCACACTCGGGGCACTTCATCGCCCGCTCATTTCCCGCAGCTTCCATCTTCGTGCCGCACCTGCCGCAGAATCTGGTGCTGGTATACCAGTTATGGATCTGAAACCCTGTAACAGCGGCAAAAGCCTTCCACAGCGGCTTCGCTCCCCGTATCCTGTCCTTCGGCACATATTCCCATTTCCCGAAAGGTTCTATCTCAGGACTGCGCAGCTCATAATAATCATTATCATCTATCCTGAAAAGCAGCTTGGCCTTTGATCTGATTTCCGGAAACACCGCTTCTATATCGGTAACCTCCGGATATACCATCTCACCGTTATCAAAGCTGCACAGCAGTGCATTATCCCTGAAAATCAGCATTATATCATCGTCCTCTGCGGGAACATTCCTGTACGTCACATCATATTTATGGGGTGCAATATCCTGTATCATTTTTCTGCTCCTTACCTCCCTCCGGCACATACTGCCGGATTATTCTCAAGCTCCAGCATCATCGGCACATGAGGTATACCATCCTCGAGGAATTCATCGCCGCTTGCAGCAAATCCCTCCTTTTCATAAAATCCTTTCGCATATACCTGTGCTTCAATATATATCCTCTCAGCACCCAGCCTGTCTGCTGCAGCAGATATTCCTGCCTTGAGAATCTCCGCACCAAGACCGGTACCTCTTTCCAGAGTAAGAACTCTGCCTATCTGAACCAGCTTTTCAGAAGGTTCCTTATCTATTATCCGCAGATATGCTGAAATTTTTTCATCTTTTTTTATGTAAAGATGCACTCCGTCATAATCCATGGCATCTATGTCCTGATAAGGACACTGCTGCTCGACAACGAAAACCTTCATTCTGGCTTCCAGTATTTCATACAGCTCCGCTTTGTCCAGTTCATCGAAACTTTTTATCACAACATTATTCATCAAGCAGTTCCTCCGCAAAAGCTCTCGCACGTTCAGCCTTTCCATCATCCATGAAAACTGTATTGTATCCCAGGTGCCGCTCTGCCAGCATACCCCTGTATTCAAGCTGTGAATGCCTGCAGTATCGCTTCATGCCTTCCTCCCACAAGTCTGCCCCCTTCTCAGGTTTATACCCGCAGGTCGTTATAAGCGCAACTTCCTTTCCTGCCCACAGTGACGGTCCCTTTTTGTCCCCGTAATACTTGTTCATCCCGTAAACCAGCCTGTCCAGAACCATCTTCGTCGGAGCAGTGCAGTACCAGGAGTATATCGGGGATGCTATAACAATAAGATCACTTTGCATCACCGCATCGAATATCAGATGCATGTCATCCTCCCGGACACATGCTGCCGCGGACCAGTCCTGCTGGCATCCCCTGCAGGCAAGACATGGCTTAAGCTCCATGTCATATAAAGTGAACTCCGTCACCTGACAGCCTTTTTCTTTCAGTACATCTGTAAAGGGCTCCGTCAGAGCATTTGTATTCCCCTCTTTTCTGGGGCTGCCCCTGAGAATGCATACTTTTTTTATTTCTTTATTTTCCATTTTTATTTCCTCCTGATGCTTCCGGCGAATCATCAATATATGTTTCTCCCCATTTCGCCAGTTCGAAGAATACCGGCAGCAGTGCCTTTCCCTTCTCTGTAAGTGAATATTCAACATGAGGCGGAACTTCATTGAACTGCTCTCTGTGAACTATCCCCACCTGCTCCAGGTCCCTCAGTGTCGACGTCAGCATAGTGTTTGTAATACGGGGAACCGCTTTCTTAAGTTCACTGAACCGGCATGCAGGTCTTTTACATAATTCATAGATAATATGGGTTCTCCATTTGCCGGACAGCAGCTCCAGCGTAC
>JBJESR010000004.1:0-30195 GCA_051882895.1 Lentihominibacter sp. | reverse complement strand
TGAAATCCATTGACGGCAATTTAACAAAGTGATATATTTAGATTAACAAGGCATTACCAAACTTTGCGAATTTTATAAAAAGAGGAGAAAAAAAATGTCAAAGTCAAAAGAATATGTTGAAAGAGTCATTAGCTGGGTTAAAGAAAGAAATCCGGGCGAAATCGAATTCCACCAGACAGTAGAAGAAGTACTTACTTCACTGGTTCCTGTTCTGGAGCAGCATCCTGAATACGAAGAATGCGCTCTGCTGGAAAGACTGGTTGAACCTGAAAGAGGAGTTACTTTCAGAGTAGTATGGGTTGACGATGCTGGTAAAGTACAGGTTAACAAGGGCTACAGATATCAGTTCAACAGCGCAATCGGACCTTACAAAGGCGGTCTGAGATTCGCACCAAACGTATACCCTGGAATCATCAAGTTCCTCGGATTCGAACAGATCTTCAAGAACAGCTTAACTGGTCTGCCTATCGGCGGCGGTAAAGGTGGTTCAGACTTCGATCCTAACGGAAAGAGCGATGCAGAAGTAATGAGATTCTGCCAGGCATTCATGACTGAACTCTACAGACACATTGGTCCTAACACTGACGTTCCTGCAGGTGACCTGGGCGTTGGCGGAAGAGAAATCGGATACCTCTTCGGACAGTACAAGAGAATCGTTGACAGATATGAAGGCGTTCTTACTGGTAAGGGCCTCTCATACGGCGGACTTCTCGGAAGAGCTGAAGCTACTGGATTCGGTATCGTATGGTATGCTGAAGAAATGCTGAAGGCTAACGGCGAAGACTTCAAAGATAAGGTTGTTGGTATCTCAGGATTCGGTAACGTAGCATGGGGTGCTGCTTGGAAGCTGAAGGATCTCGGAGCTAAGTGCGTTACTATTTCAGGTCCGGACGGATACATCTACGATCCAGACGGTGTAAACACTGATGAAAAGGTTGAATACCTTCTCGAGCTGAGATCATCAGGAAAGAACATCTGCGCACCTTACGCAGAAAAGTTCCCTAACGCTAAGTTCTATGCTGGCAAGAAGCCTTGGGGCGTACAGCAGGATGAAGGCATCAAGGTTGACATGTTCATCCCTTGCGCTATGCAGAACGACGTTCACATGGAACACGCTAAGCAGATCGTAGAAGGCGGCTGCAAGTTCTACTGTGAAGGAGCTAACATGCCTACAACTAACGACGCTCTCAACTACCTCATCGAGAACATGACAGCAGTTGGTTCAGCTAAGGCTGCTAACGCTGGTGGCGTTGCTTGCTCATGTATCGAAATGGGACAGAATGCTGGCCACACTGTATTCCAGCACCAGGCTGTATATGATCAGCTCCACGACATCATGAGAAACATCTACAAGAACAGTGCTGCTGCTGCTGAAAAATACTTCGGCAACAAGAACCTTCTTGTACAGGGCGGAAACATCGCTGGTTTCGAAAAAGTTGCTGCTGCAATGATGGAACAGGGTTTAGTATAATCAAGCAGAGTTTAAGCTTACATAACTAAAATAACGATGCCGTAAGGCATCGTTATTTTTATGTTTTTTCGTTATTTTGCCTCTGTTATTTTTATAACACATGAAACAGTATCAGCTGTACCCTTTTCATTTGCTGACTTCAGACTGAAATACCACAGTACCATCCGCAAGCTTTCCTATTACTGCAGTGCTCTCCCCCTTTTCCTCTATATACAATCCAATCACATCCCCCAGACGTGCTTCCCTGGAGAAATTAATTGTAAAGTCACTGTACTCCTTACCTGATATGATATTCTCAACCATATCCGCATATCGGCAATTGTTTGTATGCTGATTGATATCAAGGTCATCCTGCACAACAACATGTTCCCCGGCGTATACAGGATTAACAGTCCTGATTTTACCGATACCATCATCAAAGGGCGCTTTATCTATGTACTCATCGTCAAAATCGATATCGGTTTTTTCTATCCTGCGAGTTCTGAAATTAATGACACACCAGTGGCTTATACCGGCAGCAGCAAGTCTGTCATCCTTATCATATACATAATAGTCTCTGTAAAATGTAACGCCGCGCTTCGGTCTGGGATAGGTTTCGATTCTGTAGCACTGCCCTTCTCTCAGTTCAATGTATTTCCTGAATCTCAGTTTTGACATCACCCATATCCTGTTTTCTGCCATCAGCTCATCAAATCCTATTCCAAGCGCCTCAGCATGTGCGGTTGCAATTTCCTGAAATTCATACATCAGACTTCCGGCTCTGATGCTGCCATTGCAGCCTATATCTTCTGCACCTACCTCAAAATTACCTGTAAATTTCAGCATTGGTTTCTCTCTCCTTAATATCTCAGCATCATTCGCTCGAAACGATCTGCATCTGCGAATCTGCCTGCAACTACTATCGCATCATCATTATCAAATGTGTCGCTGTTTTTAAAATCTGTGACTGTTATATCCGGTTCCTTCTCAATAGCGATCAGCTTAAGATCATATTTTTCAAGATTGAGCTCCTGTACAGTTTTTCCGGCAAATTTAGAAGTGATTTTAATTTCTGATACTACATAATCACCGTTTAACCTCATAAGATCAATCGCTTTAGAGCCTAGAAGTATTGAAGCAAGCCTTGTTGCTGTATCCATCTCAGGATGTATTACGTCTGCTCCGATTTTCTCAAGTATCATACCGTGCTCCAGACTGTCCGCCTTGGCAATAACTCTGGGAACCCCCAGACTTAGCACATTTAGAGTGGTCAGCAGATTCACATCAACTTTGTCTCCGATACATACAATAACTGTTTCACATTCACCTACCCCGGCATCTTCCAGTGCATCTTTGGTAAGCTTATCTATATACAGTGCATCCTGCACATAGTTACGGATACGTTTGAGCTTATCTTCATTATTATCTATTACCATAACCTCGGCATCAGCATCAGCAAGAGTTCTGGCGAGCGCAGTCCCGAATCTTCCCAGTCCTATGATGCAGAATCCGGATTTTTTACCTTTTGACATTTTACCCTCCTATCCTATCATAACGTCCTCTTCAGAATATTTGACATCCGAAAGTTCTCTGTTAAGCCAGATTGTAGCAATGGTAAGAGGCCCAAGTCTGCCGATAAACATCGTAAACACAAGTACAATTTTACTTAAAACACATAATTCAGGGGTTATTCCCATCGACAGCCCAGTAGTGGTAAATCCGCTTACAACCTCGAATACGATCTCCTGCAGTGAAAAATCCGGCTCGGTAAGGCTCATGATGAATGCTGCTGTTATTATAACTGACAGAGCCATAGCGACAACAGTAAAGGATTTCATTACAGTCTGATCTGATATATTTCTTCTGAAAGCACTGCAGTGCCGTGTAAGGACAACACTCACAATCCGTTTAAATATCACAAACGCAGTTACAGTTTTTATACCTCCTCCGGTAGAACCAGGAGAAGCTCCGATAAACATGAGCACCATTAAAACCAGCAGTCCGGCGTTACTCATATTTCCCGTCGGCAGAGTCGCAAACCCTGCGGTTCTTGATGATACACTCTGAAAATAAGCTTCAAGCCATGAGGCTCCGCTTCCTTCACTCAGCTTAATGAGCAGAGTTCCGGCAATAATCAGGAACAAAGTCACTGTAACGACAATTTTAGTATGAAGAGACCATCTGCGAAACGGCTTTTTCTCCTTAAACTCAGAAAAAACAAAAAATCCTATACCACCAGCAATTATCAGTATGCTGGTAACTATACAGAGCCAGATGTCCTTGTTATAATCTGTCAGACTTCTGAAATCTCCCAGTACATCGAATCCGGCATTATTGAATGATGCGATGGAATGAAACACACTTATGCCGACAGCATCAAGAGCGCCGTAATCTCTGTAAAACGAGATATAGCTCAATGCGGCACCAGCCGTCTCGAACAGTATTGTCATATATGCAACACCGGCGATAACACGTGAAAGATCCCTGCCGGAATTAAGATTCAGAGATTCTTTAATAAGCCGCTGATTTCCCATACTCAGTCGTCCGCCAGCAGCTATAATTAAAATAACACCGATAACGGTTATTCCCAGTCCGCCTGCCTGTATCAGCACCGCCAGCACAATCTTGCCAAACACTGAAAGCGATGTCCCTGGATCAATACATGCCAGACCTGTAACACATACTGCACTTGTCGACATAAAAATGCTGTCTATAAAAGTAATTCCTTTGCCTGTAGATGAAGACACCGGCAGCATCAGTAAAGCAGTGCCTGCAAGTATGACGGCGATAAACCCGAAAACCACCATACGCCTTGGAGCCAGCCTTTTTGATTTCACCAATAATTCCTTCCTTTCCGATACCATGGTTATTCCACAGATTTAAGAGCTTCTGCCATATTTATCTTTCTGAGCTTGCGTCTCATAATCACATCAACAATAAAAGCAAAGCACAATACGACAGCAACTGCCAAGCCGTAACTCTGTATTTCTATTATTTCATTAAAAGAAACTGCATCTACTTCTATTTTTGACATAATGAATTTATGTAAAAAATAGCCGGCAGGAAGACCTGCAATAATTCCCATGATAACAAGTATCAGATTCTCTCTGAACACATATGCGCCTGTCTCCCTTGGATAGAAGCCCAGCACCTCAATAGTCGCAATTTCACGAACTCTCTCAGTGATATTGATATTGCTCAGATTGAACAGCACTATGAATGCCAGAGCACCGGCACAAGCTATAACAAGAATAACGATATAGTTAAGGCTTACCATCATGTCATCTACATGGTTTCTCACATCCTCATTGAGAGAAATACCTATAACTCCATCATAGCTGTTCATTTTCTCTGATACTGTTCTGATGTTTTTATTTTCATTTACAGTTACAAAAGCTGTTGTCGGTTCATATTCCTTATTGAATAGTTTCTCATATGTATCATCATTTATATATATATAATTTGAAACATAATTTCTGTAAATACCGGTGACAGTCAGCTGTACCTTTTCGGTATCATCATATTCTACTGTGATGACATCTCCTTTCTTCACACCTGTCATTTCCGCCAGCCTGTTATTGATAACAGCCTCACCTTTACCTGGATATTCAAGGGTATTCCCATCTTCCGAAAAGCTGACTGCTGTGCATATATTTTCATCGCCTGTAACCATCAGACTTGCTGATTTGACTGCCTTGCTGCCTCTGAGATTCACGGATGTCTGCTGAAGTACTGCTATATTGTCAATATCATCTCTGAATTCCTTTCTGAAATCTTCCAGCTTGCTTTCATCAAGCTCGTCAGAAAAAGCCACTGTCATATCATACTTTTCAATTTCAGAATACTGGTGATCAGCAATTCCCGCAACTGAGTCGTTTATTCCGAAACCGGCAAGAACAAGTGCTGTACATCCGCCGATACCCATTACCATCATTATCATTCTCTTTTTGTATCTGAGTATATTCCTGGCCGAAACTTTATGAAGAAACTTCATATGATTCCAGATAAATCCTATGTGCTCCAGAATAATGCGTTTTCCTGCCTTCGGTGCCTTTGGTCTCAGTATTTCTGCCGGAGTATGCTTAAGCTGGCCTCTGCATGCAAAAAACGTGGTACCGGTAGAACATACCAGAGACACAATTAATGAAATTACAGCCAGAGGCAGATCAAAATAATATTTTAGAGGTGCAAAACCGAACATCATTCCATATGCTATCCATATAGCATACGGGAAAAACTTTGAACCCAGCATGAATCCTGCAATGCACCCTATCAGAGCTGCAGATCCGGAATATATCATGTATTTCCACATTATCCTGCCGTTTGAGAAACCCAGCGCACGCAGAGCACCGATCTGAGTTCTCTCCTCTTCTATCATTCTGGTCATTGTGGTTGAGCATACCAGTGCTGCTATAAGAAAGAAAAACACAGGAAACACTTTAGCAATGCTGTCAACTATATCCGAATTGCTCTCAAATGACGAGAATCCCAGATTGTCATCTCTGGTCTGCACGTACAGTTCAGGCTCCTCTATTTCTTCCAGTTCTTTCTCTGCATCTTCAATCTTTCTTTCTGCCTGTGCCAGTTCAGCCTCAGCTTCCCTGAATCCGGCTTCCGCATCTGCCTTTCCCGAATAATATTCAGCATATCCATCATCCAGCTTTTTTTCACTGGATTTCAATTCTTTTTCTTTTTCTGATATCTGTTTAAGCCCGTCATCTATCTGCTCTATCGACGTTTCAATGCTCTGAATCTGTGCGGCAATTCCGGCTGCTGTCTCCGGCGGTGTTTCCGGGACAGCCTGTACTGCCTCCAGAGCTGCCTGTGCTTCAGCAAGACCTGCTTCAGCGCTCTCCTTTTTATCCAGCAGATCCGATTTGTTTTCACTCAGGGTCTTCTTGCCGGATTCCAGTCTGCTTTTATTTTTATCCAGCTTTTCTTTAGCCTCCCTCAGTTCTGCCAGAGCATAAGCCTTCTCTCTTTCATAATCATCTCTGCCGTCCTGAAGTTCTTTTTTGGCTTTGTTGATTTCATCCTCTGCTTCTTCTATGATTTCATCATATCTTATCTGTCCTCTTTCTTCAGCAGCAGCCTTCACTTTATCTTCAGCAGCAGCTATATTGTCATTGTATTCATCACTGAATATAAATCCCTGATTACGGCATACGACAAACATCTCAGTGAAGTATTCAGAATCAAAACCCTTCTCAGGCAGATAAATATAGGCAGTAATACTGCCGTCTCCCAGAGAAGTTGTGCCTCTCTCGGTTTTCATCAGATAATAAGGTGATTTTGTTATTCCTACGATTTTGTATTCTCTGTATCTGAACAGCTCCTTCGTATCCTTGTCATTCTCATCTGTCACTCTGACAACCTTGCCTATATCATCCTCTGTATAGAAGTGGTCGTCTGCCAGACATTCATCAGCCGCCTCCGGCATCCTGCCGTACTGTACATCTACCAGATTCAGTTTCTCTGTTATCATATGAGCTCTGAGCACAATTGAATTTCCCCTGCTGTCAGCTGAGAAGAAATCTTCGGTTATGCTTGCTTCTGCAAAACGCACTTCATCATTATCTTCAATGGCTTCTTCATCTTCCTCCGTATATCCGTATGTAGATATGAGCCTGAAATCATACATTCTCTGCTGCTCAACATATTCATTGCACGTTTCCATCATAGAAGCCTTGGTATTCTTGACGCCTGCGAAAAAACCGACCCCCAGTGCTATTATTGCCATAATGGAAATATATCTTCCCATGCTTCCGAATATCGTCCGTCTTATATTCTTGTTGTAGGTTTTATTTGACATACGGCCGTCCCTCTGATTCTACCATTCAATATCTTCAATAGGTACAGGATTTTCGTTCACATGTATGGAATCCACTGTACCGTTCTTGATTTTAACTACTCTGTCCGCCATTGCTGTAAGTGCAGAATTATGTGTTATTATAACCACTGTCATTCCGTTCACTCTGCAGGTGTCCTGAAGCAGCTTGAGAATGGCTTTACCTGTCTCATAATCAAGGGCACCGGTAGGCTCATCACATAACAGAAGCTTCGGATTCTTGGCAAGGGCTCTGGCTATGGCTACCCTCTGCTGCTCCCCACCGGACAGCTGAGCAGGGAAATTGTTCATCCTGTCCTTAAGTCCGACCATTTCCATGACCTGACGGCTGTCCAGCGGATCCTTTGACAGCTGTGATGAAATTTCAACATTCTCCAGGGCTGTCAGATTCGGTATCAGATTATAAAACTGAAATACGAAGCCTATGTCAAAACGCCTGTAGCTGGCAAGCTGCTTGGTATTAAGAGAAGAGATATCCCTCTCATCGAGAATCACTCTGCCCTCGGTCAGACTGTCCATTCCTCCCAGAATATTAAGAAGAGTGGTCTTGCCTGCCCCGGACTGTCCTACGACAATACATATTTCGCCTTTTTCTATCTCAAAACTTACGTCATGCAGAGCTCTCACCTCAACATCACCAGTCCTGTATACTTTGCCCACATTCTCAAAAGTTACAAAAGACATAATTCCACTCAGCAGACAACAAATATATCCGCTTGCTCCTTTCAAAGTCTTGTTTTATTCTACTATCTTTTTCCGTATTTATCTATATAATACCAGTAAATTTTGTTTTTTACCTGATGATTTATTGTTGTTTTTTTCGTATAGTGCTATAATGAGAACTGTATCGTTTCGGCACATGTATAAAGCCGCAGGGATAAAAAGAAAGGAAGGAACTTAAAATGTTTAAAACCATCAAATATGAAGTAAAAGAAGGTATCGCTTATGTAACTGTCAACAGACCGAAAGCAATGAACGCTCTCAATACTGAAGTTCTGGGAGAACTCCATACAGCATTCGAACAGGTTGCTGCTGACGATGAAGTAAAAGTTGCTATCGTTACAGGTGAAGGCAAGGCTTTCGTAGCTGGCGCAGATATCGCACAGATGAAGGATCTTGATGCTGTTGCAGGAAGAGCCATGATTGCCAAAGGTCACAGTGTTATGAATCTCATTGAAGCCATCGATAAACCTGTTATCGCTGCTATTAACGGATTTGCTCTGGGCGGAGGCTGCGAGCTTGCTATGGCCTGTGATATCAGAATAGCTTCAGAAAAAGCCAAATTCGGTCAGCCGGAAGTAAACCTCGGAATTATCCCCGGCTTTGGCGGAACTCAGAGACTTCCTAGACTCGTAGGCAGATCAATGGCCAAATATCTGATCATGACTGCAGAAATGATCGGTGCTGAAGAAGCTAAGAATATCGGTCTCGTAGAAAAAGTCGTACCTGCTGAAGAGCTTATGGCGGAATGCGAGAAAATCGCCAGAACCATCATGTCCAAGGCTCCGATAGCGATCTCTGTTGCAAAAACCGTTATCAATAACGGTTACAGCCTCGATATGAGAGCAGCTTCAGCTCTGGAAGTAGAAGGCTTCGTAGCACCTTTCGCATCAGAAGACAAAATGGAAGGCATGACAGCATTCCTGGAAAAAAGACCTGCCGAGTTCAAAAATAAATAAACTGCATAATCCGCGATTACAGACCCCGTCCACTTCAGGCGGGGTTTTTCTGTTGACACAAGTGATATAATATAGATATAGAAATATTTAAGAAAGAAGATGGTAAAATGGACGCATCAGTTATTGTTTCCGGGCTCGGTCTAATTGCCGCGCTGGCAGGAATGGCAATTCTTATCTTCAAGCGTGTCTCCCCTATCATAATCGGGCCGCTGGCCGCGATTCTGGTATGTCTGACAAGTGGCGAACCCCTGTTTAAAGGAGTCACAGAAACATACATGTCAGGAGTTACAGGTTTTTTCCTTTCATATTTCTTTATTTTTCTTCTCGGAAATATTTTTGGAAATATCTATCAGAACTCAGGTGCCGCGGCCAGGATCGGAGATATGATATCAAAACGCTTCGGAGCTAAACACTGCATGCTGGCTTGTCTGATATCAGCAGCTATACTCAGCTACGGCGGCATCAACAGCTTCGTAATAATATTCTCGGTATATCCGATTGCCCTTAAGCTTTTTGAAGATGCCGATATTCCTACATATCTGCTTCCGGGTATAGTCTGCGGAGGCATGTGGACCTTCGCCATGACAGGTCCTTTCACTCCTCAGATACCTAATATCGTTTCCATGCAGTATCTGGGAACACCTTCATATGCAGGACTTCTTCCTGGACTTTCCGGCGCAGCCGTCATGGCAGTTTCCATTGTTCTCTTCATGAAGCACGCCGCGAAAAAGGCACGTCTCAGAGATGAACACTTCCAGTGGCCTGATGAGGTCAGACGTATAGACAACATCGATAACGCTCCCGGGGGGATTGTCTCTGTAATTCCTATACTGGCCGTGCTGCTCATATTCAATATAGCCAAGCTCGATATAGTTATATGTCTGCTGATAGGTATTATTCTGGCGCTGATTCTGTTCTGGAAGCATCTGCCGAAACCTGAAATGCTGGATATGTTCAACAGTGCTGCAGTCACCTCCATTACAGTAATCATTAATACTGCTGTAATTGTAGGGTTCGGTTCTGTGGCTAAAGCGACACCGTTCTATTCATATGCTACAGATGTGCTGCTTAACTCCGATGCCAACCCTTATGTAGTTGCAGCCTTTGGCGCAAATATTTTCGCAGGAATACTGGGCTCCGCATCAGGAGGTATAGCCCTCATGTATGAAACTCTCGGTGATGCATTTCTTGATTATGCAAATCAGGGATACAATCTCGGATTTATCCACCGATTATGCTCCGACGGCTCCGGGGGACTTGACTCCCTGCCGTGGAACGGATCTATCGTTTCAGTATTCGCGATATGCCACACCACCCACAAACTTTCATACAAGTATAATTTTGTTACCTGTCTGGTAATACCGGTTGCCGCGACCTTCCTGGTAGCACTGCCCCTTTGTATTATTTTCGGCTGACCCTGGTATTTTACATCACAGACAAATAAAACGGAGGCGATTATATGTCAGAAGTAATACTTGAAAAACATGAACATACAGCAGTTATAACCCTCAACAGACCTGAATGTCTCAACGCACTGTGCGTTTCCTTCATGAATGAAATCAGCGATGCCCTTGATCAGGTGGAAAATGACCCGGAAATATATACTCTTATCATCACAGGTACCGGACGGGCCTTCATAGCCGGCGCTGATATAAATGAAATGTACGGCAAAGACAAGGATGCCATATTCGCATGGTCAGGAGTCGGGAGCACTCTTAATCTGAGGATCGAAAACATGGCGATTCCTGTAATTGCTGCTGTCAACGGTTATGCACTGGGCGGAGGTCTTGAGCTTGCCATGGCCTGTGATATCAGAATAGCTTCTTCTGATGCCATGATGGGTCTCCCTGAAACAAGCCTGGGTGTTATCAGCGCCGCCGGCGGTACACAGAGACTGCCCGCCATTGTAGGAGAAGGCATCGCCAGAGAAATGATATATACCGGCAGGAAAATTACTGCCCGGGAAGCTCTCAGGATTCATCTGGTAAACAAAGTGACTCCACCTGAAGAACTGATGCAGGAAGCCCTGAACATGGCTTCTGAAATTAACAGCAGAGGACAGCTGGCTGTACGTGCAGCTAAAAAAACCATAACCTTCGCCAGAAGCTCAGGCATTGAAGAAGGCTGTATGTACGAACGCGAAATCTTCAGTGAACTGTTCGGGACGGAAGATCAGAAAAACGCCATGGGTGATTTCCTGAACAAAGAGAAGAAAACAGAATTCAGGAACAGATGATTTCAGAAGAAAGGAATAAATATGTCAGTTAAATTCATCAGCGCCCGGGAAGCGGCAGAGCTGATTCAGGACAATTCCACCGTAGGAATCGATGGTTTCATCGGTTTCTGCCTTCCGGAAGATATACTCGGTGAAATAGAAACACGCTATATTAAAGAGGGGCATCCCCGTGCGCTTTCCATAGTAAATGTTGCAGGACTTGGCGGAGACGGTAAAGACAGAGGAATTAACCACTTCGCCCACAAAGGTCTTATGCGCCGTTTCCTGTGCAGCAACCTCAGCCTTGCACCAAAGATATATCCCCTCATAATGGATGACGCTTTCCCGACATTCATGCTCCCTCAGGGGGTACTGTCCCATATGATGCGTGCTGTTGCTTCACATAAGCCAGGAGTTATCACTCAGGTAGGGATGAAAACTTTTGTGGATCCCAGAATTGACGGCGGATGCATAAACAGATCCGCCAGAGAAAGCGGTGAGAAAATCGTACAGCTTCTGAACCTCAACGGTACAGACTACCTCTTCTACCCTGCTTTCCCGCTGGACATCGCCCTGATAAAAGGCACCTGTGCTGACACCCGCGGCAATATTTCTCTGGAAAACGAGGCAATACATATAGAGCAGTTTGAAATGGCAGCAGCAGCCAGAAACTCAGGCGGAATCGTAATGGTTCAGGTAGATAAAGTAGTGCCCCATGGAGATATCCATCCCCAGAAGGTCGCAGTTCCTTCATCTCTTGTCGATTATGTCATAGTCGGCAGACCCGAAAATACCGGTCAGCACTTTATCGGAGACTGCAGCCCTGTTCCTTCATGGTGCGGCGATGAAAAAATACCTTTTGACGATATAAATCCGGTGAAATTCGATCTCCATAAAATTATATGCAGGCGAAGCTGTATGGAAATAAGTGAAGGCGATTTCATTAATCTTGGTATCGGCATACCTATGAATGTGTCTGAAATCCTCAATGAAGAAGGACTGATAGAACATATCTCCTCAAGTATCGAATCCGGTGTTACAGGAGGCGTTCCTGCAGCCGGACTTGCCACAGGTGCAGCATATAATCCTGAAGCAATCATCAAGCAGCCTGATATATTCGACTTCTATGACGGAGGCGGCATTGACTTCGCAGGACTGGGTGCCGCCGAAATCGATATACATGGCAATGTCAATGTCTCTAAATTTGCCGGTAAGGTGACAGGCCCGGGAGGCTTCATAAACATAAGTCAGGGAGCACGCAAGGTATGCTTCATGGGTACTTTCACTGCAGGCAGCTCTGACATACGCATAGAAAACGGTCGTCTGAACATAGTTCAGGATGGTCCCCACGTCAAATTCAGAAATCAGGTCCAGCATATCACTTTCTCAGGGGAGCATTCCCGCGAAAAAGGAACTCAGCAGGTATTATACATCACAGAACGTGCTGTTTTCACTTTGACTGACTACGGTCTCACACTGATTGAAACAGCTCCGGGTGCTGATCTTCAAAGAGATATCCTTGATAAAATGGAATCACGACCTCATGTTGCTTCTGACCTTAAACTTATGGATGAAAGGCTTTTCAGACCTGAACCTATGAAGCTGAAACTCAGGTGATCATCAGTGCTTTCTCATTACAAAATACGCCAGTATGACTGCAGCAGCCCCTGCAGTCATTTTTCCGATTATCATAGGCAGAAGCATCGCCTGATTATATGCTGCGGTAAATCCCATGTGATCCCCCAGCACATAAGCACCTGATACAATAAATGCCACATTCATGACCTTGCCTTTATCATCCATGTCTTTTATCATACCCAGCATAGGCAGACTGTTAGGCAGACTTATGAGGAAACCTGCAACAGAAGCTTCATTTATACCGAATTTTGAACCGGCTTTAAGCAGAGGTTTTCTGAGCATTCTGGTAAGAAAATGTACGAAAGGAAAGGCACCTGCAAGGGTAATCCCGATATTGCCCACTATGATAAAAACCTCCTTGAGATCCATGGTTCTTCTGAACAGATCTATCTCTGCGAGAGTTGACAGTATTCCTACTGCCAGACCGAAAACGCTCAGTGCCACGATAAACTTCCCGAACCATATAAACCCGCTGATGACAATCCGTTCCCATTTCCACATTCCCAGTGCAATAGCAGCAGAAAGCAGTGCTACCGGAACTGTATTGACAAGCACCATTTCAGGTGAGAATCCGGCAGACAGACCGCCTGCAACAACACCCGCCGGGATCGTTATCATACCCAGAAGAATTCCTTTGGCAAACAGCTTCTTATCTTCGTTTTCTATTATTCCCAGAGCTACCGGTATAGTGAAGACTATTGTCGCTCCAAGCATGGAGCCTGTAATTATTCCGCTGAGGGCTGCCGCATCTGCTGAACCGGCAAGCTCTTCGGCGAGGGGCGCTGCTCCCATATCTATGCCAAGCAGCATTCCTGCAAACATTGCAGGATCTGCATGGATAAACTCAAAAACGGGAACTATAACAGGCTTAAGCAGATCCGAAAACACCGGTGTAAGTACAAGAATCCCCGCCATGGAAAATGTCAGCGGTCCCATGGAATCTATACCTTCCCTGAATTTCTGTCCCAGCCCGAATCTGTTGCCTGCAATGCTGTCCATTGCTGCAATCAATGCGAAAAACACCAGGATATATACTATGACTTTATTAATAAAGATATTAACACGCTCCTTTTCACAAGAAAAATGCACCCCCGAAATCCGGGTGCATTTTTCATTATAATCATTATAGTCTTATCCACTGAAATGATGCTCTGCTATGCTGTAGGGTTTGCCATTTTAGGCAGTCTCTCTGATATTACATTCATCAGGCTGTCAGTGCATTTCAGCGGATCTGCAAATCTGCCGTCCATGACTTCAGCAAGCTTCGCATCCGCAGGCACCAGCACTCCGCCCAGGACCTCACCGATTTCAGCATACTTATATGCCGGTACATTGTTATCCATTTCTATTGAAATGTCGCCGGTATCTTCCCATTCACACTCTACTTCGAATATGTGAGCGATTTCCGCAGCCACTTCCCAGTTGCTGAGCAGTACATTTTCGTCAATGGCGGCTTCTATCAGCTGCAGCCTTCTCTCAGTATTGGTATATGTACCATCAGTTGATGCGAACCCGGTTCCCGGTATTACAACATCTGCTCTGGCAGCAAGTGAAGTCATATGGGTATCACATACTGCCAGGAAATCAAGGGCATCTGTATCGATATCTGCTTCTTCTCCGAATACAACAAGTGCCTTGATGCCCTCAAGGGCTTCCCTGCCGTCTTTGATTCCCAGATCTACAAGTCCCTGGGAATTGTTCTTGGCTTTTATCTGGAGGATACCATCTCTAGGGCTTCCGATATGTCCTGAGGCAAGTGCTATATCCGCCAGAAGTGTGGCTGCTTCAGTTGTTACAAAGTTCTGACTGAATACTATCATTGCCTTTCCGGCATTCAGATACATATCTGCTATTTCCTTCGCATCATCGCTTATCTCCACATCCTGAAGAGAAGCTGAGAATGCTTCAAATCCTTCAATGTTCTTGCCTCTGCCGCTGTCTGCTACAGCTCTGGCAACAGATTTCAGGAAGCCCAGATTGTTATCGGTGTAAACCTCCTTGGCAAGAAAATCCATATGCTGCGGATATTCTGCCGGATTAACAAGTATAACCTTCGCACCAGCCTGTGCTGCCTGTCTGAGCTTTAACTGAATCACCGGATTATCCACGGTATTGAATCCGGCAACAAGAATAACTTCGGTTGAAAGCAGCTCATCTATTGTGTTCGGCGATGCATCATGACCTATAACCGGTGCAATACCGCTTTTTCTGCTGTTCATACAGAAAATTTTCGCTCCCATTGCTTCAGCCATAGTTTTTATTGCATAGGCTTCCTCATTGGTATATCTGTCTGATACTGCTACTCCCACAGCATCCTTTGAATATTTTGCTCCTGCTGCCTGACATTTCTTGGCTATCATCACAAGAGCTTCATGATAATCTGCTTCTCTGAAAACGCCGGCATCCTTGATCAGAGGTTCTTCCAGCTTATCCTCCAGCATGGAGCAGTCAAATCCCCATTTGCCTTTACCGCACAGAAGACCTGCATTTACAGTACCTTCTTTGTCCGGATTAGCCTTGATCAGCATATCTCCATATGATTCAAGTTTCAGACTGCATCCGACTGAACAGTATGAGCATATTGTATCTGTCTCAAAAGTATCTACAGGGGTTTCCTTGATCATAGTGGTTCTTTCCTGCAAAGCTCCTGTAGGACATACACTGACGCACTGACCGCATGAAACGCAGCCCGACTCTGCCAGAGGCTTCTCAAGGTTAGGTTTAACCACTGTGTCAAAACCTCTGTTTACAAGTCCCAGTGCGCCGATTCCCATAACCTCATCACATACCCTGACACAAAGCCCGCAAAGTATGCATTTGTTCGGATCTCTGACAATAAATGGATGATCATCATTATAATCTATCTTGTTGATATCTCCTTCAAGTCTCTCCGGATGCACATCATACTGATTTGCCAGATCCACCAGCTTACATTCAAAGAAATCATGACAGCCGCATTCAAGGCATCTTGAAGCCTCTGCTTCAGCCTCTTCCGGTGTGTATCCGTCAGGTATCACCTCGCTGAAATTATCTCTGCGTTCTGCCGGACTCAGCTGCGGCATTTCAGGTCTGCACAGTCTTTCTCTGTCTTCAAAAGTTTTCTCATCAATATCGTGTCTTTCAACAAAATACGGCTTCTCATACCTTATGATCTCACCATCCAGATATGAATCTATCACTTCTGACGCTTTCTTCGCATCAGCTATCGCTTCTACTGCAATAGAAATCTTGTCATTGCCGCAGTCACCGCCTGCAAATACACCCGGTATGCTGGTCATAAATGTTTCAGGATCATACGCTATCGCATTTTTTCTGGTTTTGTCACAGTCAAATATGCTTGCATCTACTGCCTGACCTATTGCCTGTATCATCGTATCAACTGCAATAGTCTCAGTCTTACCTTCCACAGGAACAGGTCTCCTTCTTCCTGATTCATCCGGTTCACCAAGCTCCATAATCTGCAGAACCACTTCTCTGATATGACCGTTATCGTCCTTTATGATTTCAATCGGATTGGTCAGATTCTTGAAAATAACGCCTTCTTCTTCAGCTTCTTCGATTTCCACCATATCTGCAGGCATTTCGTCTTTAGTTCTCCTGTAAATATTATAAACCGTCTCTGCTCCAAGTCTCACTGCTGTTCTGCAGGCATCCATGGCAGTATTTCCGCCACCTACTATCGCAACTTTGCTTCCCAGATCGATTTCTTCATTTCTGACAACCTTCCTGAGGAAATCGATACCGCCTATTACACCCTCAGCATCTTCGCCTTTGCAGCCGACTCCTGTGGATATCCATGCTCCTATTCCCAGCAGCACAGCGTCAAAATCTCCTCTGACGGTCTCAAACGGGATATCAGTACCGATCTTAGTGTCGGTGATAATTTCAACCCCCATCTTTTCTATTATGAGTATCTCTTCATCCAGCACTGCCTTAGGAAGCCTGTATTCAGGTATTCCATATCTCAGCATTCCACCGGCTTTCGGCATTGCTTCAAAAACAGTTACCTGATGACCCATCTGTCTCAGGAAATAAGCTGCCGAAAGTCCCATCGGTCCGCCGCCTATCACGGCTACCCGCTTGCCTGTATCCGGTTCACACTCCGGAACAAAAGCTTCTTCATCCATAAGATCCTGATCAGCGGCAAATCGCTTGAGCCACTGTATTGACACAGGTTCATCGATAAGTCCTCTTCTGCATTTTTCTTCACATGGATGCGGACATACTCTGCCCAGTGACGCAGGTAGAGGGATCTTGTCCTTGACCAGTTCCAGAGCAGCTTCGTATTCACCATTGGCAATGAGTCCGACATATCCCTGACAGTCAGTCTGTGCAGGACATGCCAGCACACATGGAGGTCTGCAGTCGCCCACGTGATTTGAAAGCAGCAGTTCAAGGTTTGTTTTCCTCGATTCGATTACCCTCTCCGTGTTTGTCTTTATCACCATTCCCGGTTCAATTTTTGTAGCACATGCCTTGCACAGCTTAGGGTTGCCTTCAACCTCGCACATACATATTCCGCATGAACCGTAAACCTTTGTTCTTTCATCGAAGCAGAGAGTTGGAATGAAAATATCGTTTTCTCTGGCAACTTCCAGAATAGTCTGACCCGGAAGTCCTGTAACTTCTTTGCCGTTTATATTCAATCTGAATTTATCCATTATTATCTCCTCCTCCCTTAAGCCTTCACTATTGCACCGAACTTGCATGTATCAAGACACTTGCCGCACTTCACGCATTTTGCTGTATCTATTACGTGCTTTTCCTTGACGCTGCCGGATATCGCACCTGCCGGACAGTGCTTCGAGCAAAGAGTACAGCCCTTACATGCGTCGTTTATACTATACGTCACAAGAGCCTTGCATGAAGCTGCAGTGCATTTTTTATTGTAAATATGATCTTCATATTCATTTCTGAAATATTTGAGTGTCGTCAGTACAGGATTTGGAGCAGTCTGACCGAGACCGCACATGGATCCATCCTTGATCTTGTACGCCAGTTCCTCCAGCAGTTCAATATCTCCGTCTCTGCCTTTTCCTTCTGTTATCCTCTCCAGAATCTCCAGCATTCTCTTGGTTCCGATTCTGCAGTAGTTGCACTTGCCGCAGGACTCATCACGTGTGAAGTTAAGGAAATACCTTGCCATGTCTACCATGCATGTATCTTCATCCATTACTATCATACCGCCTGAACCGACAATAGCACCTGTTTTGTTTATATCTTCATATGTTACAGGAGTGTCAATAAGCTCTGCCGGGATACATCCTCCGGAAGGACCTCCCATCTGTACAGCTTTGAATTTTCTGTCGTTTTTGATGCCTCCGCCGATATCATAGATGACTTCTCTCAGTGTGAGACCCATAGGAACTTCAACAAGTCCGCCCTTCTTGATTTTACCTGCCAGAGCGAATACTTTAGTTCCCTTGCTCTTTTCTGTTCCCATCGAGCCGAAAGCAGCGCCTCCGTTATAGATAATCCATGGAACATTAGCAAGGGTCTCTACATTATTGATATCTGTCGGCTTCTGCCAGTAGCCGCTGGCAGATGGAAACGGCGGTTTAAGCCTCGGCATTCCTCTCTCTCCTTCAAGCGAAGCGATCAGGGCAGTCTCTTCTCCGCATACGAAAGCTCCTGCGCCGGCCTTTATCCTCAGATCAAAGTCGAATCCGCTGTTCAGGATATTTTCACCGAGAAAGCCTTTTTCTCTTGCCTGTTCCATAGCTATCTCGAGTCTCTTTATTGCCAGCGGATATTCTGCACGGCAGTAAATGACTCCGTGGTTGGCACCAATGGCATACCCGCCGATAATCATGCCTTCAATCAGAGAATGGGGATCTCCTTCAAGTACGGATCTGTCCATGAAAGCACCCGGGTCTCCTTCGTCAGCATTGCATACCAGGTATTTTCTATCACCAGGATGTCTTCTGGTTGCATCCCATTTGAACCATGTAGGGAACCCTGCTCCCCCTCGCCCTCTCAGACCCGATATTCTGATTTCATCAATTACTGCTTCGGGTTTCATAGAGAGAGCCTTCTCAATGGCCTTATAGCCATTGACAGCTATGTACTCTTCGATATTTTCAGGATTTATCACTCCGCAGTTTCTCAGAACAACACGCTGCTGTTTTTCGATAAACAGCTTATCTTCTTCTGTGATAGCCTGCTCCTGTACCACTTTATTACTGATAAGGTGGTCTTCAACTATTTTTTCTACCTTCTCCGGCTGCACTCTGACATATCTGGTCATTTTACCTTCATCATCATAGATATCAACTATCGGTTCCAGATAGCATGTGCCTACACAGCCTGTGATATCAACATCCACATTCAGATTTTTTTCTGTGATCAGTTTCTCGAATTCTGCAGCTGTTTTTCTGGCACCTGTAGCGACGCCGCAGCTTCCCTGTCCAATTACCACTTTCATCACGCCACCTCCTGTGCCTTTTTCTTTATCTCCTCCAGTATCTGCCTGACTGACTCTTTAGTAAGATTGCCGTAGGTCTCATCTCCGTCAGCACTCTTTATCATCATTACCGGTGCCAGTGAGCAGCATCCCAGACATGCAACATTGTTTAATGTAAAGAGTCCGTCTTCTGTGGTTTCTCCATCGTTAATTTCCAGATATTCGCATATGGCTTCTTCGATCATTTCAGAACCGTTAACATGACATGCAGTACCCTGGCAGAGCATGATGAGGTACTTTCCTACAGGTTTGAGCCTGAACTGAGAATAGAAAGTTGCAACACCGTAGATCTTCGCAGGTTTTATGCCTGTCACCTCGGATATGTAATTGATGGCATCCATTGAGAGGTAGCCATAGATATCCTGGGTCTTCTGCAGGATAGTAATCAAACTACCCGGCACCGTTGCGTATTGTTCCAGCACCGGAGCCAGATCCCTGAACTGAGCCTCACGATTCTGTGAGCAATTGCAGCTGTAACCTTTTTCACTCATATTAGTTCCTCCTAATAATTAAAATTGAAATACCATATTAATCATGCAAACAACTGTATTGTAACATACTATCATATTGAAAAGCAACAGATGAGCGACAAAAAATTCTGAAAAGTAAAACTAGTTACATTGTTTAAATTATACTGATTTTCGGTTTTGTTGTTTTTTTAACAATCCTTTTACATCAAACTCCATAAAAATAAGACCTGCCAGCATCAGAAAAGCTCCTGCATAAGCTCTTGGCAGAAGTATTTCTCCGGCAAAAAAGAACGCTACAATAGCTGAGAACACAGGCTCAAGTGTAAAAATCACACCGACATGAGATGCAGTTGTATACTGCTGAGCAACTGCCTGCACTATAAAAGCGATGCCTGTGCAGAATACTGCCAGAAACAGCGCTGCTCCCCAGCATGCCCCTGTTGACGGCAGAGAAGGATTCTCGAAGATAAAGGACAGTGCCAGCATAAACAGACCTGTGAATCCCAACTGAAAAACTCCCAGCTGAAAAGCATCCACCCTTTCATCAGAAACAGCTGCTTCTGTTATCAGCAGGTCAACAGCATATGCAAACGCACACATCAGGCAGAGAATGTCGCCTGATGCCATTTTCATGTGTTCATCCAGAGTCATCAGTGCTATTCCCGCAAGACACATCAGTACAACCACACACATCTTCCTGTCGGGCTTCTGCTTCCTGATAAAAAAAGCAAGCACGGGAGTAAACACAACTGTAAGAGCACAGAGAAAGCCTGAATTTGAAAGGCTTGTATATTTGACACCGAAGGTGGCACCTATATAGACGAAAACAAGTGATATTGCCACAAATAAAGAATACTTCAGAGTCACAAAATTGACAGATTTTATTTTATTGAATGAAATCACAGCAGCTACAGCAAAGGCTGTCAGAAACCTGAATGCATTCAGATTCAATGGTCCCAGTTCCGCCAGGCATATATCCATAAGATAATAGGATACACCCCAGCACAAAGTTACAAGAACCAGCATCATATCAGCTTTCACCTGAGTCTTCATAACATATTCTCCTCTAAACACAATTATAGATACTGCATCATCGAATCATATCTGAGCTATAAAAAATTCAAGGGCCATCGTGCTTTCAAGCAGACCTGTCTTGATGTTTTCATCCACATCATAGGCTGCACATAAAGTTTTTCTCAGATCATCCATGGAATACTGGCCTGTCACAGCCATGGCCTTCCTGATTCTGAACTGATGTATTCCCAGTTTTTTCTGTATAGCATTCAGTGTCATTCCTTCATCTTTCATTTCCTTTACTGTAAGAATAAGCTCCAGCTGATTTGTAATCAGATGAAGCAGATTGAACACAGGTGTCCCCGACTCTATCAGGTTGTGCAGAAGTCTGAAGGCTTCGTCCTTCCTGTTTCTTCCTATAGCATCCAGCATGGCGAACACATCATTTTCAGGATTTGTCGAAAGGACATCACTGACATCTGCAGCAGTCACTTCACTGCTGCTGCCGCAATGAGCAATTATTTTCTTCAGATCGTTCTCCAGATTATACAGAGTATAATCTATAGCCTTGTTTCCATAACCGCTCTCTGACATAATCAGATTTATCACTGAGGATGAATATGCTTTACCTGCCGCTCTGAACCTTTTTTCGATGAAGCTTCTGAGCATATTATCCTTCAGGCTCTGGAAATCATAAATTTTCCCATGCTTTTCGACTGCAGTCATTATTCTGCTCTTTTTATTTCTGTAATCTTCCGGTTCCGATGCAGTAATAAGCAGCAGGCTGCCCTCAGGTATATCCTTGAAATAATCAGTCAGCCCTTTTATATCAGCTTCTCCGAAGCCTCTGATGTTCTTGCCGTAAACCGGACTGAAGTCCTGAATCAGCACAACCTTGCGTTCTGACATCAGACTTATTGTTTCTGTATTTTCGATAATATTCTCCAGGGTCAGGCTCTCCCCTTCCAGCACAACAAGATCTATTGCTCTGCAGGCATCAGATACAAATCTGTCTACAAGGGTATCCGTATACCACCTTATCAGGTATTCCTCTTTGCCGCATAGTAAAATAAGGCGGGGAATTCTCCCCTCCTTCAAGTCCTTTTCTATAGTGACAAATGCATGTTCAGATTCTTTTCTGTAGTCTGCCGCCATAATTCATCCTTCTTTTATACTCTTTTAAAGCTGTATATATCATTATACAGCTTTAAAAAGTTTTTTCAACTGCTAACATTGTAACGGCTTCTATTTCTTCGTCTTCCCTGCAGAAGCCTGCTGCTCCATGCTGATCTGTGCGTATCACAGCAATTTTCTCATTCATGTACTTGTCTATTATCTCAGCTGCCGGGTGACCGTAATTGTTTTTTCCTACCTGTATTACAGCATACTCAGGAGATACCGCATCTATGAATTCATCGTTCCAGCTGTATCTGGAACCGTGATGGGGCACTTTGAGAATGTCACTTTTCAGATGCCCATCATATTTATACCTGTCTGCCAGAACACCCATAAGCTCTGAATCAATATCGCCTGTTATAAGAGCCGACATATTTTCATGAGATACCTTTATCACCATGCTCATCTCATTCTCGTCTTCTTCGTTATCGATCATGTCTATGTATTCACTTTCCGTTTTTCTTTCCGGCCAGAGTATCTCAACACAGCTTTTTCCAAGCCGCACCGTATTTCCCTGATACAGGTAAACCAGTGAACCTTCGCCGAGTCCGGTTTCTCTGATAATCTGCTGCGATTTTACCTTATTCCCTTCATAAAGATACAGTTTGTCCACCATTCCTTCACGACATAACTCGACTATACCCTTATAGTGATCGGTATGCAGATGTGTCACAAAAGCTCCATCCAGCTTTTTAATTCCATTTTTCAACAAATACGGTTTCAGGACTTTTTTACCGACTGCATAATTCTCACTTCCGCCGCCATCAAACAGGTAGTTTTTTTCTTTTACAAGAAGCCCTGTCCCCAGCAGACCGTCCGGACCGAACATCCCCTCCCTGATCCGAAGATGCACTGCATCCCCCTGACCCACATCAAGAAACAGCAGCTCTGAATCTGCAGTTTTTTCATCCGTTATCGCACCAAAAACAGCAGACACTGCAATTATCCCTGCGGTTATGAACAGCAGAAGCTTTTTCTTTTTTCTCAGTACCATCAGCCTGCCTTCTTCTGACAGGAAAAAGAACACAGACAGATAGAAACAGCATAACAATCCTGTATCCGGACTGCACATCATAACAGCTGACTTTCCTCCTGCACAGGCCATATCGTTTAATATGACAAGAATCTTACACAGCCCATATATAACTCCGGCTGACAGTTTATACATGACACTGCTTATATGCATAAGAATCATAGCGCATAAACCTGCCGGTACAATTATACCTGCAGTATATACCACCGGAACATTCACCAGCACTGCAGCCGGTGAAAAACAATTGAAACTGTATATCATATAAGGTGTCATTCCTGCCTGCAGAGCGATATTTCCAAGAAATATACCCTTGTATGCTTTTTTTATCACCGGCAAAATCAGTGCCATCGAAATTACAGCAAGAAAAGACAGCTGCAGTCCGGTATTAAAGATTGCCATAGGGTTCCTTAGCAGCATAATCAGCAGCACGCCAAGAGCAGCGGAAATCAGGTCATATCTCCGGTTGAATATACGGGCAAAAATATGCAGACCTATCATACTGACTGCTCTTACAACAGAAGGCGAAAAAAATGCCAGAAACATATATGATGCAAAAAAAGTCATCATAAAAGCAAAATACAGTTTCCTTTTCTGCCATGGCCATAACAGAGTAAGAAATCCATATATTATGCCTATATGAAGCCCGCTTACCGCAAGAATATGAGCTGTTCCATTCTGCCGGAATTCTTCCAGCATGTCCTCATCAAGCTCACTCTTTTCTCCGAACATTATCGCACGCATCAGAGCAGCTGTTTCTGTTCCGGCCTCTTCCGCCAGCCTTTCCAGGTAAGTTTCTTTAATTATATATATTTTTCTTTTAATCAATGTGAAAATATTTGTTTCGTCGGGCACAATCGCTATTTTCTCAGCTGTTGCAACAGTACTTATTCCTATCGATTTCAGATATAGGCTGTAATCGAAGCCGCCCGGATTTCTCTTTCCCTGCGGAACTTCTATTTCAGCCTGTGCTTCCAGTCTGTCAGAAGGTGCAGGTATTGTTATATCATTCTCACAGCCGCTGTAGCATTTAAGAAGTACACGTTCTTTATCTCTTAACAGCCCTGTATCTGCACTATATATATCTGCTTTTATCTGCAGATATCCCTCCCCGCGTGAATCAGTTTTTTTCTCAACATACACTACCTTTCCGGAAATGATATGAGTTTCCCCCGCAAGCTCAGTCAGCTGGCTTACTTTAATATCATGAATCTGGTAATTCATAATACTGACAAGGCATGAAACGAGCAGAATATACTGATATGCTTTCCTTTCTTTTTTTATCAGCAGCAGAAACAGTACTGCAAATGCCGCAGCCAAAGCAATGCCTGGAACCGCAAAATAACATACAGCAATTGAGGCAGCATAAGCTGCTGCTGCATATAAAACTGGTCGTCTTATCATATCGCCCTCACTATATCCATAAATTTACTTTTTTAGAATATCATTCCTTTGTGTTGTTTTTGTCAAGGAGGTGCAAAAGTTGACGTTATTTCTTTAACTTTAAGGCACGTTATGATATAATTAGTTCGATAATCATGAACTAGGAGGAAAGAATATTGCCGGACAATAACAGAAACAATTACAACCGCGACGATATAGATGATTTTTTCGCACAGTTTGATGAACCTCAGTCAAAACAGTCACGTCCCCGATCAGGTTCAAGAACACAGAGCCGCAGTGAACGCAGCAGAAGCCAGCATGGTCATGCCCAGAAGCAGCGAAACGAAACAAGAAGGAAACCAGCATCAGACAAAAGGCCTGCGCCACCAGTCAGAGGCGGAGCGGCAGCAGCTGCTGCAGGCAGCCCTAAGGCAACTGTATTAAAAGTTCTGCTGCTGGTGATACTTGCTGCAATCCTTGCCGTAGGTATATATACCGGAATACTGTTTCTCAAGGCACCGTCAATCAATACTGACGATATCTATTCCACCCTGTCACAACGTTCAATAATGTACGATTCTGAAGGCAATGAAATAGAGAATCTGTATTTCTCTGACGGCAACAGAACCATAGTAAGCTACGATTCGATACCGGAAGATATGGTCAATGCAGTTGTATCGATAGAGGACAAGAAATTCTGGAAACACAGTGGTTTTAACTACATAAGAATGCTGGGCGCTGTGAAAGACAGTATTTTTGGCGGTGGCGGAATAAGTGGTACAAGTACCGTAACACAGCAGCTTGCCAGAAATATCTACCTTTCTGAAATAAAAAGCCAGAGATCTCTCAGCAGAAAAATAACCGAAGCATATATAACAATTCTGCTCGAAAAGAATCTCACAAAAGAACAGATAATGGAAGCTTATCTCAACTCAATTTATCTGGGATTCAATTCATATGGTATACAGGCAGCAGCACAGGCTTATTTCTCAAAAGACGTAAGTGAACTTGACACTCTCGAATGTGCTTCACTGGCTGCTCTGCCTCAATCACCTGATACGTATGCACTTGTCCAGGCAGATTATTATAATTCCGACACCTCGCTTCCTCAGCTGTCAAAGACAAGCTCTGTAACATACCTTTATAACGGCGATCTGACATCAGACAGAAGGAATCTGGTTCTTCAGAATATGTACAGCGAAGGTTTCATTACAGAGTCCGAGCTTAATGAGTGTCTCAACGATGACCTCAAAGACCATATCAAAGTAGGTGTCTCTTCAGATGCTGACGAAACTTCATATTTTACAGACTACGCCATCGAACAGCTTACCGATGACATTGTATCAGAGTACGGGGTTGACGAATCTCAGGCTCTCAGCATGATATATACAGGCGGACTTAAGATTTACACCACAATGGATTCAGATATTCAGAACATCCTTGAGGAGGAATTTGATGAATCTGATAACTTTGCAGGTGTTGCCTATACCAGAACGGACAGTGAAGGAAATATCCTGAATTCGTCTTCCGGAGATATAATGCTTTACAGTTATTCACATTATTTCAACAGCAAGGATGAATTCACACTGACCAGTGATGAGTATGAAATCGGCAGCGATGGAAGCATGACTATTCTGGCCGGTAAACGACTCAATATATATCAGACTGAAGTTAACGGCGAGCCTGACGTCAGCATTGAATTCAAATCAATGTATGAAAACGATAATGGTGTTTTCTACTGTATCAAGAGTGGAGCACTTTCCATACCACAGGGCTACAAGACAGTTGATGACAACGGTAACGTCATTATATCCGCACAGTTCTTTGAAGAATATCCTGAATTCTTCAGGAAAGATGGAAGTGATTACATCGTAACAAGTGACAATTACTCTCTGCAGCAGAAAACAAGACAGCCTCAGGGTGCCATGGTCATCATGGAGAATTCCACCGGTGAAGTCAAAGCCATGATGGGCGGACGCGGAACAAAGGGCAAGCAGCTTTACAACAGAGCTGTAAATCCTAGACAGCCGGGATCTTCCATAAAGCCTATAGGCGTATATGGTCCTGCACTCCAGATGAGTTTCGAGTATGAAAGAGATGGCAAAACCATGACCCTTGACACAAGCGAAGGAAGCGACTGGGGTAAATACATTACAGCCGGCAGTATCATCAATGACGCTCCTATTTCAAACAATGGAAGCACATGGCCTAAAAACTGGTACAACGGATATCGCGGTCACATGACTTTGAGAAAATCTGTACAGCAGTCAGTAAATGTATGTGCAGTTAAAACATATCAGCAGATCGGTCCTGATTATTCTTCATCAATGCTTAAGAAAGTGGGCATATCAACTATTGATGAAGAAGGCGATGTCAATGACCTTAATCCTGCAGCACTTGCTCTGGGAGGTATGACCAGCGGTATCTCACCTCTTGAACTTGCTGCAGCGTATGCGGTTTTCCCTAACGGAGGAACATATAAAGAGCCTATAACCTACACCAAGGTTCTGGGACCTGATGACGAGCTTCTCTTTGATAATAAATCAAAAGAAGAACAGGTCTACGATGAAGGTGTTGCCTGGATAATGACTGACATACTCCGAACCGTTGTCACTCAGGGAATCGCAACCAATGCCAATATCGGCTCACAGCCTGTTGGCGGTAAAACAGGTACTACTGACAATCAGTTCGATATCTGGTTCTGCGGATTTACACCGCAGTATACCGCTGCTCTGTGGATGGGTAACGATGTGAATATCGAAGTGAGTGCAGGAAGCAGCCAGACGGCCTCCTTCTGGGCTGAAGTAATGTCAAGAGTATGTGAGAACATACCTTATGCATCTTTCAGAGAAAAACCTGACAACGTAATTTCTGTCGGCGGCGAATACTATACAGACGGAACATATTCACGAGTTATCAGCAGAGCAACAAAAACAAAGAGCAGTGAAACAGAAACAACTGAACCGTCTACTACAACTGAACCTCCTACCCAGACAGTTCCTTCTACCACAGTTCCTCCAGTAACGGAACCAGTAACGGAACCGTCTGAGCATGAATCGACATCCGACACATCACATACTTTAAATTAAACTGTTTGCCAAAGTATTAAGCGGCCTTGCTGAGGCCGCTTTTTTATGTCATTCTCACCTTACGGATTTCGGATTGAAAATCAGTGCTATAATATATCCCCAGGCAATAGCTACAGTAATCCCGCCGGCAGCAGCTTTCACTCCACCTGTAATTGCCTCCAGAAATCCCTCTGAGGCACCCTCCATCGCTCCTTTTGCAAGATTATATCCAAACCCCGGAAGCGGCACTCTGGCACCGGTAGATGCAAGCTCAACGACAGGTTCATACAAATGAAAAGCCTGAAGCAATGCCCCTGCAACTACCAGAATTACAAGCACTCTCGGTGCAGTAAGCTTTGTTGCATCCATCAGAATCTGTCCAATGACACATATCAGCCCTCCGATAATAAATGAATAAACGTACTCCATAACCTTCTCCTCACTTAATCTGACTCAAGAGAAATGGCGTGCGCAATTCCTGGTATTGACTCTCCCTGAAAAGGACTGATTGTTGATAATAATGCACCGGTTGATATTATCAGTGCACGCCTGATTTCACCTTTTCTCATTTTTTTGTAAACATAACCCGAAAAAAGCGATGCCGAGCAGCCACATCCGCTTCCTCCATTGTGAACATCCTGCTGCGGAGTATATATCATTGTACCGCAGTCATCATAAACATTTTCTATATCCGCTTTATCAATACCTGCATCCTCCAGCAGATCCCTGACGATATCTCTTCCTGTAAAACCAAGATCTCCAGTTAAAACAATATCATAATAACTGATTTTTCTGCCGGTATCCTGCAGATGATTAAGTATTGTATCTATAGCAGCAGGCGCCATAGCACTCCCCATCTGATTCGCATCTTTTACTCCTGCATCTATTATTTTCCCTATCGTTCCGCTCTCAACGCGTACGTTCCTGCAGTTTACCACATCACCATCAATATTTTTCATTTCAGTATAGTGCTGCTTACATTGTGAAATAAGCATAGCGCCTGCAGCCGTCGCAGTCCATTGTGCAGATGGAGGTCTCTGGTTGCCATGCTCAAGAGGCATTCTGAACTGTCTTTCTGCAGTGCAGTAATGACTGGACGCCCCTACAATCACATTATTGCTGTATCTGCCGTCAACCAGAACCGAACCCAGCATTAAAGATTCTGTCATAGTTGAACATGCTCCATACATTCCCAGAAATGGAATATGCATATCCCTGGCCATAAAAGATGAGGACATGAGCTGATTCAGAAGGTCCCCACTGAGCATCGCACCTACTTCGTCATGATTTAAACCTGCCTTCCTGACAACTTCACCCATAGCGGTTTTCAGCATTTTGCTTTCTGATTTTTCCCATGTGTTCTCACCATAGGTATCATCGCTGATGCAGTAATCAAACCAGTCCCTCATAGGCCCTTCTGATTCTTTTTTCCCGGCAATAGAATACGCACTTAAAATATACGGTCTGTTTTTAAAAAAGATCGTCTGTTTTCTCTCAGACATACTGCCCTCCTGCAATTCCGATAACCCAGTAAATTATACCAATGACCATTGATACGGTTATCCCCGATACCAGCACAGGACCTGCCAGCGAGAACAGCTTTGCACCTACGCCAAGTACAATACCCTCTTTTTTATATTCAATGGCAGGGGCAACCATTGAATTGGCAAACCCTGTTATAGGTACTATCACACCTGCACCGGCAAATTTGCCTATGGTATCAAACCACCCCAGACCGGTAAGCAGCTGAGCCAGCATAACAAGAACTATAACCGAGTATGTCCCTGCCATTTTCTCATCCACACCATAACCTGAAATCGTATTCTCAAGCAGAAGCGTCGCGGCACAGATCAGACCTCCTACAACGAATGCTTTTAAACTGTTAAAAAAATACTTTGGCTTCGGAGTAAATTTCCTGACATATTTCTCATATGCTTTTGCAACTTCTTTCTTCTGCTGCTTTTCATTTGTTTCCGCCATATTAACCTCCACAAAACATTAAACTACTTCACTTATTATTTCCATTTATGATAAAATAAACATGTTATGAAAAAAATAATTTTAGCCTCTTCGTCTCCAAGGCGAATCGAGATGATGAAAAAGAACGGATACACTCCATTAATAATGCCGGCAGATGTTGACGAGACACTGCCCTTTGATATGACACCGGAAGCTTCAGTCATGTATCTGGCATTAAAAAAAGCAGCCCATATCAATGCTGCTTCAGATAGTGAGATGCATATTATTATCGCTGCCGATACTGTTGTTGTCCATAATAAAAAAATACTTGGAAAACCTCATGGCAGAAATGAAGCCTGGAGAATGCTCAGCAGCATGAGAAACGACCAGCATGATGTTCTGACGGGAGTATGCATCATTGACACATATGCATCAAGTAAAATATGCTTTTATGACAGAACTTCGGTATTTTTCAATGATTACAGTGATGCTGAGCTGAATGCATATATTGATACTGACGAGCCTTATGACAAAGCCGGCGGATATGCCATACAAGGAACCTTCGGAAGATACATAGATCACATTGATGGCGATTATGATAATGTGGTCGGTTTTCCATGGTATCGTATAGAGCCTTATCTGAAATAGTTTTTCAAGCAAAAAAAAGACCTCATATGAGGTCTTTTTTATTTGCTGTAGTTTTCCCGCCGCTCTGCCTTCGCTATCGCTCGTCAATCGCGGGGTCGGGTCATCTTCACTTTATTTTGTTGATGCGTCGTAAAGTGCTTCAGCGTTATCCCAC
>JBJESR010000003.1:0-30257 GCA_051882895.1 Lentihominibacter sp. | reverse complement strand
TATATAGCATAAAGTTCTGTCTGCATTCTGTCCTGTGTCCACATACCATTTATAATTTTTATTATCGCTATAGTAACTTTTTACTTCATCCACCTCACTGACAGGACAATACAAGTACACATCGCTATCAGCATACATCTCGCTCCCGCTTCCATTCGGAACTTTATACATAACATCCTTTGCATAGTCATTAAACAGCAGTGTGTAAAAGCTTTCCGGCAATCTGATATTGAATGCCGGCTCATAGCTGTTTCCCTTGTTCATATAATACCAGAACAATCCATCATCGTATTCAAACATAGTATACATTCTACCATCATAACAGAAATCTCCATTATCATCCCACTCAGTCATTATCCCTGTATCTATATACTCCGAATCTTCCTTGCCATTTTCTTCCCTTATATCACCAAACAGCTTTAACGGTGCCATAAAAGCGATAATACACACTGCAATCAGTACAGCAGCAATTAATTTCGTTACATATACCTTTATATTTTTTCCTTTATATCTAAACAAAAACAGGATTAACAGAATTATTCCTGAAATACTCATTAATGGCAGAATCACCATTACAAATATAAATACTGATGCACCCATTTTGTTCCTCCATAATACTGCCATATCTGGATGTCATTGCCAGTTGATGATTTTTTATGGTAACAACACGTACTTTTTTCGAAAATGTTACCATAAAAATCTCAATAGCTCCATCAACCAAAATCTCAGCAGCAATATTCCCAAATCAAATCACACCACGATCTCCACCCGGCTCCCGTTACATCTGTCCTTTGTAACCACAATCTGCCGGTCAATGCGCTCCTTCAGCTCCGACACATGCGAAATAATACCAACAAGCCTGTTGCCATCAGCCAGTCCCGCCAGCGCCCTGACAGCCTGCTGCAGTGACTCCTCATCGAGAGAACCGAAGCCCTCGTCCACGAACATAGTATCCAGCCTGATACCACCCGCCGAAGCCTGTATCTCATCCGAAAGCCCCAGCGCCAGAGACAGCGACGCCTTAAAAGACTCTCCGCCAGAAAGACTCTTGACACTTCTCTGCGTCCCATTGTAGTGATCAATCACATCAAGCTCCAGCCCGCTTTTGCTGCGGTTGTTCTCAGATACCTGACGGCGCACCAGCTCGTACTGACCGCCGGTCATCACCATCAGACGAGTATTCGCCCGCACAAGTATTCTGTCAAAATACGTCATCTGTACATACGTTTCCAGCATTACCTTCTCCCTGCCTGCAATATTGCCGTTGGCAGTGCTTGCCAGAGCCCTGACCCACGACCAGCGCTTCTCAAGCCCGGCAAGCTCACAGGATTTGTTCCGGATGTTTTCAAGAGCAGTTCTGTTAGCCGCTATCCTGACATTCACCCGCTTTAGCTCCTGGGAAAGCCCCGTCTTTTTCATAGAAAGAGCACGCTTTGCATCCTCTTCACCCTCAAGGTCAGTTCCGGTTCTGTCCCTCAGCTGTTCCTGCAGCTGCTGTATCCTGCCTGTAATTTCCGCAAAGGATTTTTCGGCATCTGCAAGCTCTTTTTCAGCTTTGTCAAGCTTCTCTTTCATTGCCTTGATCCTGTCTGATATCTGTCTCATAGCAGTCTGTGCAGCCGACCTGCTTTCATACTTCAGACCACCCGCAATATTTTCAGCCTGCTTCCATAACTGATCAGCACCTGCCTGTGACGAGGCAATCCTCCTGTCAAGCTCCGATGCCGACTCACTTAGAGAACTGATGTAAACTTCCTTCTCCTGAATCAGTTTCTCCAGCTCGCCCTTTCTTTTTATACGGATATCTTCTTCTGCAAGCTCCTTTTTTAAAACTTTTATTTTCTCATCTGTCTCTGCCAGAAGCAACCTTACAGTATCGCCGGCTTCACTGACATCAGCATTTCCTGCAAACCGCTGAAGCTGATCCGCGAGGGCCTTTTCAACCGCATCATAACGGCCCCTTATCTCCCCTGCTGAGATACTTGCCTGCTGCACCTCCCTCTGTGCCCGCTCCCATTCGGACTTGGCATTCCTGAGTTCAGCCTCAGTCGGGGCAGCCTCGGATCTTACCGCCACATGAGGATGCACCGGCGAACCGCAGACAGGACACGGCCGTCCTTCCTCCAGCATCTCTCCCAGCAGGCCGGCCTGATCATCCAGAAACGCTTTGTTCTGCCTGTTATATACATCCAGCAGCTTTGCAGCCTCCGCCTCAGCCCTGCGATACACATTCTGAGCTTCAGCAAGCTTAAGCTTCAGATCTTCCCACGACCTTATATCAGCTATGCATCTGCTGATGTCAGCCTTTGTGCTTTCTGCCTTTTCCCTGTCATGAAGCAGCTTTTCCAGGCGGGCACCCGCATTTTCAAGAGATTTCTGCTCCACCTTCATTGCAGCTATGGCATCCCGGGCCTCCAGCAGCTTCCGGTCACATTCCTGCCGCGTGGCTGTATCCTGCCCGAGCCGCTTCTTAAGGTTCCTGATTTCAAGTTCTGCCGCCTCAAGCTCATCGTATCTGGGCAGTTCTGCCTCCATAAGAGCAAGTCGTTCTTCCAGCTTCTCACGCTCAGATATTCCTGATCTCTCTGCCACAGCAGACAGCTCCGCCTGTTCACGCACTGCTGAGATTTCCCCAAGGCGCACCTCAGCCTCACTGAGAGCCGTTTTTCGTTTTTTATATTCCTGAGCCTCCACTATCCTGGCATTTACCATTTCCAGCTGTTTTTCGCAGCTTGCGATATCGTCCTCCAGCTGCTCTGCCAGTTTCTCATCTGCTTCGGCAATGCCGGCAATCAGCTCCTCGGCATCTTCTGTCAGCATCTGCCCTTCAGCAGCAAGCGAAAGCTCAGCCATCACCTCATCATCATCTGAAACAGCGCCGCTGATATACTGCTTCACACTGCTGCGTCCGGCATCCACCTGACGCCCCAGTTCCGCAGCTTCTGCAGCAAGCCTGTCCTGAAAAGCTCTGAAATTACCTGTACCGAAAATTTCCCGGAAAATATTCTGGCGCTCCTTCGTATCCGCCAGCAGCAGCTTCAGGAAATCCCCCTGGGCAATCATGGCAATCTGAGAAAACTGACTGCGGTCTATACCCATGATCTCACGCACTGCAGCATCCACATCCCGCAGCTTCGTTATCACCGAGCCGTCAGGCATAACAAGCTCCGCCTCCGCTCTCTGCTTTGTGAACCCGCCACCCCGCTTTGCCGGTCTCTCATACTCCGGATTCCGTTTCACGCAGTACACCTTGCTGCCATACTCAAATGTAAGCTCCACTTCAGTCGGCACATCAGCTTCAGCATACTGGGACCGCAGCATCCCGGTCTCTCTGTTCCTGCCGCTTGCCTCGCCATACAATGCGAAGGTTATGGCATCAAAAATCATCGTCTTTCCTGCTCCCGTATCACCGGTTATAAGATACATGCCGCTGTTTCCCAGAGTGCTCATATCTATCTCGACTCTGCCCGCATAAGGGCCAAAGGCAGAAATCACAAGCTTCAAAGGTCTCATCTCACGTCCTCCCAGATATCACTTATAAGTTTCTCACAGAAATCCCTCTGCTCATCGCTCATGGCAGCATTGTTCTGCTTCTCATAAAACTCCGCAAACAGCTCCATCGGTGACTTCGCTTCGACAGCCTCAGGGTTCTCCAGAGCTCCGCCTCCCTGCGTCCTTTTATTGTCGTAATCAAGCTTCATTATGTTAGGATATACTGCCCTCAGTCTTCCTATGGCATCCGGGATATCCTCCTCATCGGTCAGCGTCACATGAAGATAATCATCCACCGCCGTCCCGGCGTAGTTTTTTCTGTCGGTAAGCTCCATATACGTGCCCCTTATCTCTCTCATGTCATGCAAAGGCACAAGCGCTGCAGTTCTGACCGTAACATCGCCTCCCGAGGCAAGCTCCACAACAGTTACCGATTTCTCATGGGAGCATTCAGAAAAGGAATACTTAAGGGGTGTACCGCAGTATCTGATATTGTCTGCTCCTGCATTCTGCGGTCTGTGAATATGACCCAGTGCTGTATAATCAAAATCTGCGAAAACCGCCGCATCAACATTGTCCGCTCCTCCAACCGAAATATCCTCGGAATCTGAGCGCATAGCTCCCGTCACGAACTGATGTGTCACCAGAACATTCCGGCGGGATTCATTGATGTTCATGCTTTGCACGCATACACGCAGCGCATCATTGTACGAAAGTATTTCCTCATCTTCAAAAAATCTGCGCACACCGGCAGGCTTGACAAAAGGCAGCATATACACATCCACAGTACCGTATTCATCTTCCAGAGAAACCGGCACGATCTTTCCGTCATATACCGGAGCCATATGAATGCCGCTTTTGTCCATCAGCCGCGCTCCGAAGGCTATACGCTCCGCTGAATCGTGATTGCCGCTTATAACAAAAACCTGCAGTTTCCGCGAAGCAAGACTGCAGAGAAAATCATCAAAAAGCCGCACCGACTCTGCAGAAGGTACCGGCTTATCGTATATATCACCGGCGATAATGACACCGTCCGGCTTTTCATCATCTATAACATCGATTATTTTATTAAGAATATATTCCTGATCCTCGATGAGAGAAAATTCATTGAGCCGCTTGCCGAGATGAAGATCAGACAGATGTATGAATTTCATATTCGTTTCTCCTTCATTTAAGCTTTTTATATGTTCTTGAGAACAGCACGGCAGTCGTTATCACAGCACAGAAATCTGCGATAGGCTCTGCCAGAAAAACAGCAAAATCCTTATCCTGCAGCAGCACAGGCAGAATAAAAATAAGAGGAATCAGCAGAATGACCTTTCTGAGCAGCGCCAGAAAAATGGAAGTTTTCGCATTTCCCAGAGCAACGAAGGTCTGCTGACACGCTATCTGTATACCGAAGAGCAGCATCGAAGCCATGTATATCCTTATTGCCCAGATGCTGTAGGAGACAAGTTCCTGATGTGACGTGAATGCATAGATAAAAAACTGAGGCAGAAACATGCATACAGCCCACATGACCACCGAATACAGAAGTGAACATTTCAGCAGCAGCATGAAAGTCTGCCGTATGCGATCATAATTTCCAGCGCCGTAATTATAACTTATTATCGGCTGGGCACCCTGTGTAAGTCCCTGAATCGGCAGCATAGCAAACTGCATTACCGTAGTGAGAATAGTCATGGCACCTACTGCCAGATCACCACCGTATTTCAGCAGGGAAACATTGAAACATACAGTTATCACGCTTTCTGTGAACTGCATTATAAATGGAGAAAGACCAAGTGTCACACACGGCAGCAGCACTGTAAGCTCCGGCTTCATATTCTCTGCCTTTATTCTCAGGACAGGCTTCTTCGAAGTCAGAAACCTGATCACCCATAACGCAGATATCCCCTGTGAAAATACAGTTACCAGAGCCGCCCCTCTGACGCCCATTCCAAGTACAAAAATGAAAACAGGATCCAGCACTATATTCACCGCCGCTCCGATGACGACAGTAAGCATACTCATACCTGCATAGCCCTGGGTGGAAATAAATGCATTGAGTCCGACAGCAAGCAGCACAAATATGGTACCAAGACAGTATATATTAAGGTAGTCAAGAGCATAGCCGATAGTATTATCACTGGCACCGAACACCATGAGGATCTGTTTCCCAAAAATGCGAACAACAGCTGTCATTATAACAGCTGTTATAATAAGCAGACTGAAACAGTTGCCCAGTATCTTCTCAGCATCCTGCAGCTTCCTGCGACCCATCATTATCGCTGCTCTCGGAGCACCGCCCATCCCGGCCAGTGCAGCAAATGCCGTCATAGCCACCACTACAGGCATAGCTACTCCCACACCTGTGAGGGCGTCAGCTCCGGCACCTTCTATATGACCTATGAACATTCTGTCCACCATATTATAGAGAACATTCACGATCTGTGCCGTGATAGCAGGAAAAGCCAGTTTGAGAAGAAGTCCCCGAACTGGCTCTGTTGCTAATTTCTGATCATCATTATTAATATTCTTATCGTCATTTCTGTATTCTTTTTCAAAGCTTTTCATATTACTAAGTCTATCACGACTTTCTATGAATTGCAATGAAGAAGCATCCTTTAAACATGCATACTCAGATATTTTCTCAGGCTAAAACAGCTCTTTAAGCTTCTGCCAGAAGCTTTTGTGTTCCTCCGGCTTCCCGTTCTGCTGGTCTTGGGAATATTCCTGAGTATGCGCCGGCCTGACTGCAGCTATAATTGCTCTGTTTATAAGCTCCTGCTGACAGTCCACCGCAGAATCCGATACGGCCTTCTTTTCATAAATGCCGTCATACCGCAGACTTCTCGCCTTCAGGTTGTCCTGCAGCATCAGCTCCAGTATACTCATGATCTGTTCTCTGATCCTGCTGTCTCTTACCGGACATGCCACTTCAACTCTTCTGTTGAGATTTCGTGTCATGTAATCAGCTGAGGATATATACATCTTCATATCTTCACCCTCACCGAAGCAGTATACTCTGGAATGCTCAAGGAATCTTCCCACGACGCTGGTGATATGTATATTGTCAGTATAGCCTTCAACTCCCGGAAGCAGGCAGCAGATACCGCGTATTATCATATCAACCCTGACACCTGCCTGAGACGCATCTTTGAGAGCATCTATAGTCTCTCTGTCAGTGAGGGAATTTATCTTTACCATTATACGGGCAGGCTTACCCTGCTGAGCCTTGACGGTTTCACCATGTATCAGCGAAAGTATCCTGTTTTTCATGCTGTTTGGAGCCACCATAAGCTGATGATATTCCCCGTTCAGATTGGCAATCGCCATGTTCTTGAAATAAACAGCCGCATCATTTCCTATTTCCTGATCTGCAGTTATAAGGGACAGATCTGTATATAACGCTGCAGTCTTCTCATTGTAATTGCCGGTTCCTATCTGAGTTATCCGTTTCACCCTGCCGTTATCCATCATGGTTATCAGACATACCTTGGAATGAACCTTATAGTCCTGTATTCCGTATATTACCGTGCAGCCTGCATCCTCCAGACTTTCTGCCCAGTTGATATTGTTGGCTTCATCAAATCTTGCTCTCAGCTCCATGAGGACAGTCACATCCTTGCCGTTTTCTGCCGCTGTCCTGAGATAGTCCACAAGCTTTGCCCTGCTTGCCAGCCTGTAGATCGTTATCTTGATCGAGATTACATTGGGATCATTGGCGGCTTCTTTTATCAGCTGCAGGAAAGGCTCCATCTGCTCATAAGGATATGACAGCAGCACATCACCGGACATCACCTTCTGCATCATATTATCCCCGGTATTGAACCACGGCGGCTGCTGAGGAGTAAACGGCTCATAAGTAACCTCTGAGGCCAGCTGTTTCGGCAGCTTATCCAGCAAAGGGAACACGTAGCTCATCTCAAGGGGCGCTCTGCTGCCGAAGATCTGTTCTTTTGTCAGTTCCAGCTTGCTCCTCAGGAATTTCTCTATCTTTTCGTTGATAGTGCCGTAATATTCAAGTCTGACAGGAGCAAGACGTGCTCTTTTCTTCAGGATCTTCTTCATATGATGCCTGAAGTCCTCATCCTCATCCACCAGCCTGCTGGTGTTGATGTCGGCATTTCTCGTGACACTTATGATGTTTTTGGCCTGTACCTTGCAGTTGTCAAACAGTTTATCTATATGTTCATATATGATATCCTCAAGAAGCACATATTTTGCCTTGCCGTCGTGAAGACATTTGATTCTCTCTATACCCTGGGGCACCTGAACTATGCCGAAAGCCGTCTTTTCACTTATCTTAAGCTGCAGTATTATGTAAATCGCTTTATTCAGAAGATGTGGAAACGGATGATGACTGTTGATTATCTGCGGTGACAGGACAGGCTGCACATTCATTTCAAAATACTCTTCCAGTCTGGCATATTCATTTTCATCCAGAGATTTCATATCCGCATATACAATCCCCTTGTCTGCCAGTCTCTTCGTAACATCCAGATATATCTGGTCTTTTTTCCTGTAAAGAGGACGTACTGCACTGAATATGGCATCCAGCTGCTCCTGTGCATCCATACCGGTCTTGTTGTCTATCTGCGGTTCCGGCAGGAAAGTCTGATCATAGAGACTTCCGACACGTATCATGAAGAACTCATCCAGATTGCTCGTAAATATAGATATGAATTTCAGCTTCTCAAATGCAGGCACATTCTCCTCAACGGCCTCCTCGAGCACCCGCTCGTTAAAACGGAGCCATGAGAGCTCCCTATTCTGTGTATAAATCGTCTCTTTCATCTTTTCCCATCACTTTCTTGTATAAATAACCTTCACGAACTCCAAAACTGCTCATATGTATCTCTCGGCACTGACATTTGTTGAAGATGGTACGCAGTATCAGCATTCCGGGTATCAGCGTATGTATTCTGTCAGGAGCCACCCGCAGAACCTTGCTGAGAGTCTGTTTCTCCTCGTCCCGCAGCTCCTCCAGCAGATATTCAAGATTGCCGTCTATTATTATGTTGTTCTCTTTTGACAGTCCGAAAATATCATTATTGAATTTCTTCACGGCTCTGATGGTGCCGCCTATACCAATCATTACAGGAAACGGTCTGTTGTCGAGAAATTCAGCTTTTTTGAGCTCCTGCTCCACCTTCCTGCATATGGCTTTTGCTTCGCTTTTCTTAGGAAAAAGCTTGCTTACATATGTTCTGTACATCGATAAAGATCCGAAATTGAGGCTGACAGCATCCCTGATTTTTCCTTTTGAGAAATACAGTATCTCTGTACTGCCTCCTCCTATGTCGACCATGATACCGTCATCAAGCTTCTCCGAATGAGCTGCACCCTCAAAATCAAGAACCGCCTCCTCATATCCGCTGAGGACGTCCACATGCAGCCCCGTTTTCTCATAGATTGTGCTGACTGCCTCATCGCTGTTTGTTATATTTCTCAGCGATGCCGTGGCAAAAACATACAGCTCCTTTATCTGAGCGAAGGATGCCATTTTCTTATATGTGTTCAGCACATCACAGGCTTTGCTGATACCCTTGCGGCTCAGTTCACCGTCATTGACATACCCTATAAGACCTGCAGTAGTTTTGTTGTTGAACAGGGATGTTATTTCTCCATGTTCCACTTTGTATATACACAGTCTTATGGTATTGGATCCTACATCTATAACTCCGTACGTCATGCTTTGCCTCCCTTTTCACTAACACTTTATTCTATTATATATTTTACAGACCAGTGTTAAATCAGATATACATCAAGGTTATGTAAAATGTACGTTAAACTTGTCTGCCGCCGTTCAGAATTTACGGCACTAAAAAAGCCGGATCTCTCCGGCTCTGATTTCAGTTGAACATAGCTCATCTGATTATATATGGATCTATTACTGCAAATATATTCGATTTGCGATTTTCGTTATATGAATTCAGTCCTGTGAACTGGACCTTCATCAGCAGGATAATATTTTCAGCCAGAACTCTTTTTCGATCATCAGGTATATCCACCATTCTGCCCTCTGATATCCATCTGTCCATAAAAGCCCTGACATCTTCGTAGGATGCTTCCAGCCTGGCATCATATAATTCCCTGAGCTCAGAATCGTTGGCAAACAGAGTGGCGGTTTCGCTGTAAAAGAACATGAATCTCTCATAATGATCAAAGCATTCATTTATGAGCCTGTCAAGCTCTTCACAGTCTCTGACTTCTCTGATACTTCCTGCCAGATGTTCGATTTCATCAAGCATTCTTTCCTTCCACATACATCTGATCAATTCTTCCTTGTTGGCAAAATAGTAGTATAGATTACCCGGGCTTATCTTCATAGCTGCAGAAATCTGAACAGTGCTTACATTAGATGCTTTCTTTTCATTGAAAAGCTGCAGTGACACATCTAAAATTTTTTCTCTAGTTTTCCTCGATTTCATTTCTGTCCTCCATATCTACTCAATTGAAATCCATTTATTCTCCAATTCGCTTACTGATTTTACTTTTTCGTCTTTTTTTAACTCCACCTTTCCGTTTCTGAGACTTTCCATTACAGCATCGTACTGTTCATCAGTAAATAAAGTGAATCTGGCATTGTCAGTTTCAAGCATGATGCCATTGTTCTTTACAGCATAGTTGAACGCTGTGCCGCCGATGAATTTATCATCCGCATATCCGTCAATAACATCTTCCACAGCTGCATCTATTACCTTTACCACAGAGGTCAGCACAGTTTCCGACAGCTGGCTCTTGTCCGTATCGCTGCAGATCACTTTGCCCGATGCAGCTTCGGCAGAGCTGATAACAGCACTGACTATACCGTCACCACATACGAAAATTGTCTGCACACCGTTGCCGTACCAGTCTGCTGCCAGCTTCCCGACCTTTTCAGGCGTATCTTCATAATCATACCTGATCGAGACCTTGCTTTCTTCCTCCTCGGCAGCAGCTGCGGCTCCCTGAACGAAGCCGTACCCGTATCTTTTGATTTCAGGTGTATTCTTTTCGGCGATAAATCCTGTATTTGTACAGCCATCCTTCACTGCAGCATATCCTGCAAGATAACCTGCCTCTTCTTCTGCAAATACTATGCTTATTGTATTCTCTGTCGTTTTATATTTATCATCTGAATTATGAGGGACTCCGTCCAGCAGCAGGAAGCGGATATCCCCATATTCCTTCTGTGCCTTATATGCAGTTTCTTCAAAACAGCTGCCAGGCAGAACTATAAGTCCGGCTCCGCTGTCAACAGCGGATTTTATCGCTGCCATGTAGGCTTTTTCTGATGCCTTCTCCGGTCTGAAGCATTCTGCCCCTAGAGAATTTTCTGCTGCATATTTAGATACACTTTCCCATGTTTTATCAGCAAAAGAATTCTCAGTTATCTCACTGGAGTCTGCTATCATAGAAACTTCACAGCCTTCAATCTCAGCAGGCTCAGCTTTTTCATCATCACTGCCGCATGCAGTCAGACTGAATGTCATTATCAATGCGATGAACAGTACAGCGATCTTTTTCATCTAAATATACCTCCGATTTTATCAAAGCTGGAATATGAGGTCGAACCATTTCTATTTTAACAGCTTTTCCGGCTTCTTCCAATGCTTTTTGCACTTTATCCGGATCATTGCCGAAAATTGTACATATAACATCGCCGGCTCTTACTTTATCACCGACTTTATGCTGTAATCTTAATCCTGCAGACAGATCAATTCTGTCCTCTTTAGTTTCACGACCCGCTCCGGTATGCTGGGAAGCCAGGCCTATCTTCATTGCATCAATCTGTGTGATATATCCATCCCGACCTGCAGTCATATCCATACTGCAGCTTCCGTGAGGTAATCTTGAAGTGTTTTCTGTTATATCAGGATCACCGCCCTGACCTGCCACAAACTCTCTGAATTTTTTCAAAGCACTTCCATCTTCAAGAGCTCTGCGGGCCATTTCGACGCCTTCATGCCTTCCGGACGCCTTTCCTCCAAGATATATCATAAGTCCAGCCAGGTTTACAGAAATTTCAGTTATGTCTTCCGGGCCCTGATTTCTCAGAACCTCTATAGCTTCCTCCACTTCGAGAGAATTTCCCACAGCACGGCCAAGGGGCTGGTTCATATCAGTGATCAGGGCCATGGTTTTCTTTCCTGCGGCATTACCAATCTCCACCATAAGCGAGGCAAGCTTCTCTGCATCTTCCCTGGTTTTCATGAAAGCACCGCTGCCGCATTTCACATCCAGAAGTATGGCATCTGATCCTGCTGCCAGTTTCTTGCTCATTATGCTTGATGTGATGAGACTGAGGTTTTCCACAGTCGCAGTCACATCCCGCAGCGCATAGATCTTCTTATCGGCAGGAGCTATCTGTCCTGTCTGACCTATAACGGCAATGCCTTTATCATTGACCTGATTTATGAAGTCCTGTTCAGGTATTGCTGTTCTGTATCCCGGAATCGACTCCAGCTTGTCGACGGTACCTCCCGTGAAGCCAAGTCCGCGTCCGCTCATTTTGGCAACAGGTATCCCGCAGGCTGCCGCAATCGGTCCTGCTATCAGGGTTGTTTTATCTCCCACTCCTCCGGTGCTGTGTTTATCTACCTTGATACCCCTGATGGCGCTCAGATCCACAGTATCACCCGATTCTTTCATAATCTGAGTCAGATCTACAGTCTCTCTTCTGGTCATACCTCTGAAATACACAGCCATAAGAAAAGCAGACATCTGGTAATCAGGTATCCTGCCTTCTGTGAATCCCATTACCAGATACTCCAGTTCCCCTCTGCTCAGTGTTTCTCCATTGCGTTTCTTTGTAATGATGTCAACCGTGTTCATGCCTATTTATCTCCTAAAACAGCTTTATTTAAGAATCAGACTTCTGAAGCTTTCTCCTATTGAGGTTTTCATACTGCCGTCTGTAAGTATATCTGTAACTGTCGCACCGATATCTGCGAAGGATTTTCTTGTTCCCAGGTCGGTTCCTCCTTTTATCTGCTGACCGGCAATCAGACCGAAAATATATTCCCTGGTATGATCCCAGCCGCTGTGGACAGGGTCATTGCCATGATCTGAACATAGGATCAGCATATCATCCTGCTTCATTGCATCCAGTATCTGCGGTAGCCTGCTGTCAAATTCTTCTATGGCCCGGCCATATCCGGCGGGATCACGCCTGTGGCCGAATTTTGAATCGAAATCAACGAGATTGGTGAAAACAAGTCCTTCAAAATCTCTGCCCAGGGCTTCTATCGTTTTAGTCACACCGTCATCGTTGCTTTCAGTATGCACTGATTCCGTAACACCTCTTCCATTGAAGATATCATGTATTTTACCTATCGCATATACGGTTTTACCGGATCTGCTTACCAGATCAAGCATCGTTTCTTCAGGAGGAGATACAGCATAATCCCGCCTGTCAGATGTACGTGTTCTTTTTCCATTCTGCATGATATAAGGTCTTGCAATAACTCTTCCGCAGGAATATTCACCTTGCAGCAGATTCCTTGCCTTGCTGCATATGTCATAAAGCTCTTCAAGAGGCACTACATCTGTATTGGCTGCAATCTGAAACACACTGTCTGCCGATGTATATACGATCACTTTACCTGTTCTCTCATGTTCATCACCAAGCTGCTCAATGATCTCGGTTCCTGATGCTGTACAGTTTCCCAGATATCCTCTGCCGATCTGACGGGAAAACTCATCCATCAGCTCCTGCGGGAACCCGTCAGGATAGGTTTTAAAAGGCACCTCAGTGTATATCCCGGCAATTTCCCAGTGACCTGTTATGGTATCCTTGCCGCTGGATCGTTCGATAAACCGCCCGAAAGCACCAGAAGGCTTTTTCACTGCCAGACGTCCTCCGGCTGCGCCTTCTATATTTCCCATTCCCAGTCTTCTGAGATTCGGTATCTGAAGACTGCAGTTATCCAGTATATGACCGAGTGTATCTGCACCCTCGTCACCGAAGCTTCCTGCATCAGGCAGACAGCCTATGCCCAGACTGTCCAGAACAATAATCGTAACTCTCTTTATCATTAAAATCACCCCTCAGTTTGGCCGGGATCAGAGTTCCCGGCATTATACAATTTCATCACCTTATCTTTACCGGTATACAATTGAGATAGTCCAGCGAAATCAGCTGATAATCCACGTTTCCGAAAACGCCCTGGACTGCATTTCTGAAACCGTCATCTCCATGGACATGTCCATAAAGAACTTTTCTGACACCGTATTCCTCAAACAGCCGCTGAAATCCTGAATATGCATTAAGCTTTGATACAGGCGGGAAATGCATCACTCCCAGAATCTCATGTTCATGTTCTTCTTTATCTGCATATTCCTTTGCTCTGGAAAGAGAATTCTCCAGTCTCAGCAGCTCACGTCTGTATATTTTCTCATCTTCCTGTGTAAAGTCCTCGTTATCCGGTGTAAGCCATCCTCTTGTTCCGCATATAACAACACCTTCAGCCGAATAAAAATCATTCTGAACGAAGGTGATGCTTTCATACATCCTGTTCAATCTGCTTATTCCCGACCACCACAGATCATGGTTTCCTTTAAAAAGCACCTTATGACCGGGCAGAGAGTCCACCCAGTCAAGGTCATATTCAGCTTCATTAAGTTTGAGTCCCCAGGATATGTCCCCGGCAATTATTACCGTATCCTGATCATTTATCCGGGCACACCAGCTTTTTCTGAGGCGTTCAACATGGTTGAACCACCGCGGACCGTATATGTCCATCGGTTTTTCTATCCCCGGCGCCAGCGAAAGGTGCAGGTCTGCCACTGCATATATACTCATCTATTCCTGATTCTCCATTTCATCTTCAGTTGCTTGTGAAACATTCTTCAACGCTCTCTGAATCCCCCTCGTCCTTACTCCCACCAGAGACTCAAGCTCCTTCTGGGTCTGCTCCATCCGGTTCTGGGTTCTGGCGAGAACATCCGCGAATTTATCAAACTCCGCCCTGACCTGAGCCAGTGTATTCCATACTTCTCCGGATCTCTTCTGCAGAGCCAGTGATCTGAATCCCATCTGGAAGCTGTTGAGCATCGCCGCCATATTGGCCGGCCCTGCAATACTGACTCTGTAATCACGCTGCAGAGTTTCCATAAGCCCCAGCCTGAGCACTTCTGCATAAAGCCCTTCAAAAGGCAGAAACATTACAGCAAACTCCGTGGTCTGAGGCGGATGAATGTATTTGTTCCTTATATCTCTGGCAGCCTTTATCACAGCATTTCTCAATCCATCTGAAGCTGCCTTCACAGCTGATTTACTGCCGGTATCATATGCATCCTGCAGCCTGACGTACGCATCTGCCGGGAATTTGGCATCGATGGGCAGATATACGAATTCACCATCCTCACCGGGAAACTTCACCGCATACTCAACCCTTTCGCTGCCGCCTCCTGTGGCAACATTCTCATCGTACTGATCAGGAGCCAGTATCTGTTCCAGTATGGCCCCCAGCTGTACCTCTCCCAGTATTCCTCTTGTCTTAACGTTCGCAAGAATTTTCTGCAGATCACCCACATCGGCAGCAAGATTCCTCATTTCGCCCATGCCTCTTGTCACCTGTTCCAGTGTTTCCTGCATCCTGCGGTTTATTTCACCAAGTCTCATGCTCTGCAGCTGAGCACTTTCACGCTGATTCTCAGCAATCATATTACCGAGATTTCTGAAACTGCTCTGCATCGTTTCAAGGGTTTCCTGGCGCGATCTGTCCATCTCATAACGCATTTCTCTGCGCATATCAGAGATGCCGCCTCCAGCCGTACCTTTCCCCGAAAGTCTTATAATTATAATGATCATCAGCACTACAGCAATGATCATCACCGTGAAAAGTCCTATCAGAATAAGACTCATGTTTTCCATCTTTATCCTCTCTGTTATATTATTATTCGCCTGCAGAATATCTGTCATTCATAGCAGCTACCATTTTTCCTACAGCTTCTCTCAGATCCGGCGGCTCCAGTACTTCCACCTTCTCTCCAAACTGTACTGCCCAGTATTTCATAGCCTGCTTGTTTGTCACAGTATCTACCAGCAGATAATCTCCCTCGTCCCTTATACCTACATCTCGACCGAGCCAGTCAATCACATCATTGATACCATCCGGTCTTACCTTCAGAATCACTCTCGCAGATTCACCGGAAAACATGTATACATGCTCCAGCATATGCTTCGACAGCCCCTGCCCATCTCTGAAATCTCTGAGCTGTTCCTTGGGCTTTCTGACAGATTCAATTATTTCAATGCTGCTTATGCGCTCAATCCTGAAATGGGTTACATCATCATATCTGTCATTGTTGCCTACAAGATAATACCTGCCGTTGGCAACAGCTATATAGTACGGGTTGACCAGATGCTTTTTTTCGGTTGTTCTGTGAAGCTTTCTGTCTGCTCCGTATTTATTGTAAAAGAACGCTATCTTCCTGTCGGCTTCAATCGCCTCGCTTATACACTCCAGATTCCAGAAAAGTTCATTGTTTTCGGCACGCTCCATATTATCTAGGCTGTATACATGCTTCACCCTGTTCTTGAAATAAATACTCGCCTGACCTATCAGCCTGTCAATAAGAGATGCGGCCTGCTTCCTGGGGATATATCTTGATGCCAGCACACTGTCGATAAGCAGTCTGAGTTCACTTTCCTCAAAAATTCTGCCGTCAAAATAATACCCATCGCTGTCATGCTCTATGTCATATCCTGCATCTATGAGATCTCCCAGATTTCTGGAAACCGTCTTACGTTCACAGATCACGTCGTAATCTCGCTTCATATAATCGATTATGTCCTGCTGTCTGAGCTTGTGATCTGTATCTGAATACTTCTGAAGGATTTCCAGTATATACAGTATGTAGAGCTTTTTGATCTCTCCTCTGCTCATTTTTCGTACCGTTTACTCATCACTGTCTTCATATGCATAGTCCGTATATACTATATCGAGATCATGCAAAGCACTGTTGAGAGTATTTCTGGCAGTCTGCACCTTCTGGAAAATTTCTTTGTATTCCGAGAATTTCAGTTCCTCTTTGTTTGATTTTTTCTTCAGGGCAACCTGCAGCTGTATGTATGAATCACAGAGATTATTGAAAATCACCAGGCACCTTTCGAGCCTTCTGGCAACTTCCTTCGACTCTTCGTCTCCAGCAGGAAAATCTATCTGCCTGACATCTATGGTAAGAGCTTCCTTCTTGCATGTTCTCAGATGTCTGATGTTGCCGTCATAATCCTTTTTTCTGAACATATTCTTGAACTTCGAATCTGCGATTATCTGAAGCTCACCTTCCTTGAACTCCTCAACCACATCTATATAAAACTTCTCTGTCATGTCTATGAGCTGTTTCCTGTGATCCATAACGTCCTCCTTTTGGTATTTCTATATATGCTCTATTATTATACTCCTTTTCTCTTCTCAAGTCACCTAAAAGTACTGCCGAAGCCAAAATAGCAATACCCATGAATATCCATGCTGCTGTCAACATTATAAACACCTCGCTTTCTTTTTATATCTGTATTATACATAAGCGTGTGTACCAAAAATGTCGCATCATCTCCGTATAGCTGCAGAAATTGCAGAAATTCCTGACCCATCAAAAAAAGAACTGTATATGATATACAATTCTTCTTCGGATCACGGCAACGGATATATCAGCCCATGCTCACACCAGCCGTTTCATGACTTTATAGGCAATATCCTGTGAATATCCTCTGCTGACAATTCTTCTGCCGATTCTGGCCTGAAGCTTCCTTCTCTCATTGTAATCCAGCTCCTGAATATCATCGATTCCAGATATCACCTGGCGACCGATTTCCATAGCTGCCTCAAACTGATCAGGTATATTGTCCAGCTCCTCATAAACAATTTCTATCACATCAGACGGAACCCCCTTTTCTGCCAGTTCGCGCTTTATCCTGCCTGTGCCCCGTCCCTTTTCGAAGCCATATTCGAAATAAAGCCTGCAGTACCGGGCATCATCGATATAGTGATACTCCTCAAGCTCCTCTACTGTTTCCTGTATTTCTTCCTCCGGGAAGCCCTTGTCACGCAGATATTTCAGCACCTGCTGCTTTGTGCGGGGCTTTATGTCAAGATAGCCTGCCGCTTTTTCTCTAACACCCATCAAAAACATCTCCTGCCGTTGCTGCAACGCATGCATCACCCATACGTCCCTTAAGTTCACAAATAGCTTCCAGCCCTGTGCAGTGAACCGGTATAAGCTTGCCGATTCCCTCGGCTGCCACCTGATCCACCACCCGTTTCCTGTCCTCATCAGAGGCACTGTAAAGGTGCATTCCGGCCACAAGGACAGCAACACGCTCTCCCGGAAACAACACTCTGGCGGCATCAAGGGCGGCGATCACGCCTCTGTGGCTGCATCCTGAGAAAACATAAATTCCTTCCGGCTGCCTGATGACAAGACACTGCTCGTGGGACATATCATCCTCTGTCATCTTACCTCCGTCATCATAATAAAATTTCTCAGTGGGTCTGAACCCTTCTGCAAAAGGCACGGTGCCGGTTATGCAGATATTCTCTGTAATATGTACGGGGCCGTCTGTCAGTATCAGACGCCCCTGCATTATTTCTCTGTCCTCACTGCTCCATCTGATCCCGCTGGGATCTTTTCTCAGGCCATCCTTCATCAGCCCGTAGGATTCTCTGAAAGCATTTTTATGAATGTATACCGGAGCACTGCAGTTCATTTTGCAGAACGCAGGAAATCCTCCTGTATGATCATAATGACCGTGGCTTACCACTGCGAAATCCACCGCATCCAGGGAAACGTTCATTTTACGTGCATTTTCAATTACCAGATCAGTAGCACCTGCATCAAACAGGATTTTTTTATTATCGGCTTCAATGTATATGGAAAGCCCGTGTTCAGCCATTATGCCGGGATTGTCAGTTTTATTCTCCACGAGAAATTCAAATTTCACAGTTATCATTCCTCCTTTATTTCAGCTGCCGTTTTTTTACCTCCGCTGAGACAGAGCCCGATTACACCGGCTATAATAAGCACGGTGCACACGACATGGTACCATTTGAGGGGTTCACCCAGTATAACAACACCCGCCACGATGGATATCGCCGTCGAAAGATTGCCGAATATAGTTCCCTTGACAGCCTCCATCTTGCTGAGCATATAACTCATCAGGTGAGCCGACAGAAGTATACAGCCTATGCCCAGATATGCAGTTGCTATGAAAACCTGCGGGTGCATCAGCGGAGCGAAATAATCTCCTAAAGACTCGCCGTTAATAATCGAGCTTACAGCAGCGGCACAGTTGAATGCTACAAATCCGAGTATCACTATTGTAACTGTTATTTCAATCGGTCTGCAGTCATTCCTCGCATAGCGCATGAAAACGTTGCTGAGTGCCATTGAAACACTTGAAAGCAGCAGCAGAACTGCTCCCAGCGGATCCAGCGCCAGCGTACCTGCTCCCATAAGTATCATCAGCAGCAGAGCCGATACCGAAAGACCCACAAACACGTTCTCTTTCCATGTGGATTTTTCACCAAGAAATATAGATGCGATCACCTTGACGATGATCGGAATAATTGCGAATACAATGGCACCTTCCACGGATGTGGCAAACACCAGTCCTACAACCTGCAATGCCATGAATCCCACATAGAATACGGCAGTGAGCAGCAGCTTTCCTTTAGGTTTCCTGCCGATGTCTGTCTTCACAAGCCTGGTCAGCATCATTATGACAATAACCACAAATGCGAAGTCATATCTGTAGCACAGAATATTAAGACTGTCAGCATAAGGCTGACTTACTTTGATTCCGAGGAATGAGAATCCTACCAGTACCGAAAAGAAAACGGCTGCCGTATATCCTTTTCTTCTGTCTGATATTCTCTGCTCCTCCTCAGATAACTGATTTTCTTCTATTTTTCTCTGCAGCATGAACAATACAATCCTTTCTCAAGCTGAAAATCAAAAAACTCCACGTCTTCACGGTTTATCACCGGGGTACCTTTCAGTATCTCCTCAAGACCTCTTCCCGTGTACTTGCAGTAAGCCTCTTTTCTGGTCCACAAAAGAAAAAAGCCCTCCCTGCCGGCTTCATCTGCATACGTGCATTCTTCATGAGTAAAGTATCTGCGGCTTATTTTCTTCATATCCGCGTAGCGTTCCTTCTGAATGTCCACGCCCACAGGCCTGTCACTTACAAGACATACGAAATATCCTCCGCTGTGGCTTACAGAAAAGAAGATATCCTCATTCACATATGGTTTCCCTTTTTCGGTACGGCATATCGTATCAGCAGGTGTGCCATACTCCGCCAGAGCTTTCATTATAAGATGGTCTGTCAGCTGCTGCCCTGTCAGATCAGGGAAGTGTGTTTTATAATTTTCAAAAATATACAGCTCCATAATAAGTTCAAAAGGCGGCACATAATGTCCCGCCAGTCCTTTTGTTATATATCGTTATTTATTATCCTGCTCCTTCATCCTGTCAAGTATACGTTTATAGCCTTCGGCACCGTATACAAGACATTTGTTTATTCTGCTGATAGTAGCAGTCGACGCTTTTGTTATCCGCTCTATCTCACTGTAGGTCTTGTTCTCAGAAAGCAGCTTCGCAACCTGAAGCCTCTGGGAAATTGAATGTATTTCATTGATCGTACATATATCCTCGAAAAATCTGTAGCAGTCTTCTTCATCCTCGAGCAAAAGTACGGCTCTGAACAGTTCATCGATATCGTCCCTTTTGAATTTAGACTCGTATGCCATAACTGACTCCTTTCTACCAAATAAACTCCATGTAAATTATACCATTATGAAATAATTCAGTCAACGGTTACTTTAGTGACTTAAAGTGGCTCTATTGACACTGAGCACTGTCAGGTTTATAATATATTAGTTTTAGATAAAGGAGATATTATGGTTTATATTTTACTGATAATTGGATTTGTCTGTCTCGTTAAAGGTGCGGATTTCTTCGTCTCTGGGAGTTCTGCCATAGCCAGGTATTTCAGCATTCCGACTTTCGTGATAGGTCTGACTATTGTCGCTTTCGGCACAAGTCTGCCTGAGGCGGCTGTGAGCGTGACTGCTGCGCTTAAGGGTGCCAACGGTATAGCAGTAGGAAATGTCATAGGGTCGAATATGTTCAACCTGCTTATCGTTCTGGGAGCATCGGCACTCATCAAAGCATGTCCTGTATCAAAGGACACTCTGAAATTCGAATATCCGCTTTCTATCATTGCAGCTGTCGCAGTTGCCCTGATGTGTATAGGTAAAGGAAGCAACGCCCTCGTGCTGTCAAGGATGGATGGTGTGATACTTCTCTGCATTTTTGTTTTCTTCATTTCCTGGACTGTAAAAGGTGTTCTCATGACCAGAAATCAGCTGCATGAAGATGGTGAAACCGATGACAGCGCAGAGCCTGACATGTCTCCGGCTAAAGGAGCGGTATATACAGTCATAGGCATCGCCGGAATAATAATCGGAGGTGATGTTGTCGTGGACAGCGCAACCGAAATAGCAACTGCTTTCGGCGTTGATGAAACCCTTATCGGTCTCACAATCGTTGCTATGGGCACTTCACTGCCGGAGCTTGTCACCAGTGTGGTTGCAGCTCTCAAAGGAGAAACCGATATCGCTGTCGGCAATGTTATAGGTTCCAACCTGTTTAACCTGCTGTTCGTTCTCGGAATTTCAACAGCAATACATCCGATACACACGACAATGTATTCAGTTTTTGACTGTATGATACTTATAGCAGTCAGTCTGATAATATTCATTCCTCTTGCAAGAAAAAAGGAGCTCACCCGCGGCTGGGGCATACTCCTCCTTGCTATGTACGCTGTATATCTTGCCTATATCATAATGCGCACAATGTGATATCTGCCGGATGCCCGTGATAATTTCTGTATCGCGGACATCCTTTTTTTAAAACAGACTGAGAGCTTTCTGCAGCTGTTTATCCTCATCAGAGTCATCGTCGTTTTTCACTTCATAGTCAGGCTTTACTCCCTTCTCGTGGATCGCATTCCCTTCAGGAGAGAAATACTGCATTACGGTAAGCTTAAGGGCTGAACCGTCACCCAGCTTTATGGTGGACTGTATTATACCTTTACCAAAAGTATTCTGTCCCACCAGCTTCACACCATTGTCATGCAGGGCTGCTGCCAGTATCTCCGATGCGCTGGCGCTGTTCTCATTTACAAGCACAACCACCTCCAGATCTGTTTTACCGTTTTCAGATCTGTAATCCTGCCTGTTTCCGTTCTTGTCTTCAACGTATACCACTACACCTTCATCCAGGAATTCATCTGCAATTTTTATACATGAATCCACCAGTCCTCCACCGTTGTTTCTGAGATCAAGAACAAGGCCGGCTGCCTTTCGGGATTCTATCTCATCAAGAGCATCTTTGAAATCGTCATATGTACTGTCAATAAATGAATTTATAGAAATATAGCCTGTATTATTGTCCAGCATTTCATACTCGACACTATGCTGCACAATGTGTTCTCTTGTGACTTTTATCTTCTTCTCCTTGCCATCTCTGATATAGCCTATCTCTACGTCTGTACCTTCTTCTCCCCGTATATCCGCTGCCATAAGTTCCATATCATCATATGTTTTCCCGTCAACGGATATAAGGAAGTCACCAGGCCTGAAGCCTGCACGTTCAGCCGGAGAATCCTTCTGGACTTCTATTATGACGTAATTTCCGTTCATATCCTCCGAAAAGGTTATGCCGACACCTGAATACTCTCCCAGCGTTGATGCTTCAAAGGACTCATATTCTTCTGCAGTCATATAGGCTGAATACGGGTCATCAAGACCTGAAATCAGACCCTTGCATGCACCATCGATCATTTTTTCGTCATCTGTGTCCATATAGAAATTCTCATCTATCAGCTGACAAAGCTCATCCAGCTTGGCATATCTGTCATTGCCGCTATGACCTGCAACAGCGGCAATACCACCTGAAACTGCTGCTCCTGCCAGAAAAGCAGCAATAAGGCATACTGTAAATTTTTTCTTTCCTACCTGCATTGAATTATCTCCTCAACAATAAATTGTGAACTTTCCCTGCCGTTCCAGCTGTTTATACTGACACAACCGAGAATATCAACCGGCTGACCTGAACGGAGTATATGTTCAAAGTCATGAGCTTTCTGAAAAAGCACGCATTCGCTGCGATATCCGCTGTCAGACAGTGCGGTGAATCTGACATGTATTCCATCAGCACCCATGGACTTGATATTTGTTATATGTACATGCTTCATAAGAAGGACAGGTCTCGGATTATCCTGACCGAAAGGCTCCATCCTGTCAAGCTCTCTGGCCAGCTCCACCGTTATTTCCTCCGGGCTTATTTCAATGTCCCAGTAAGGTGGATTCTCAAACAGTTCCGGATTTTCTTCCATCAGCAGAGTCATTTCTTCACTTACGGCATCAGTAAGCTTATCGTAATTATCCTCTGACATTGTAAGTCCGCAGGCACTTCTGTGTCCCCCGAATCTTTCAAAAAGGCTGTCGTGCTTTTTAAGAAGCCTGAATATATCTACCGAGGGGATGCTTCTTCCGGTTCCTTTGAGCTTTCCTTCTCCGGTTTCTGTCAGTATTATCACCGGGCGGTTATAGTTTTCTTTGATTTTACCTGCCACGATGCCTGCAATTCCTTCATGGATATCATCTGCTTTTATAATGATAAAATTCTCATCACCTGTTATCATTCCGATACAGCTGTTATATGCATCCTCCTGAAGCTTTTTGCGTTCCGCATTGAGGGCCACAAGCCTGTCGGCTTTATTTCTGATTACGTTTTCATTATCTGACATAAACAGCTCAACTGCTTCCGAAGCATGTGCCATACGACCGGCTGCATTGATATGAGGTGCGATTCCAAAAGCAATATTCTCCGAAGTGACATTTTTCAGGGAAATTTTCTCGTTGAGGCATCTCAGGGATCTTCGCTGCCTCGCATTTATTTTGTTCAGGCCGTATTTGACGATGGTTCTGTTTTCATCTTTTAAGGATACGATATCTCCTACAGTTCCGACTGCTGCCAGATCAAGCACCTCTGTAACGACACTTTTCGGAAGTCCTGCGCGCTGCTGTATAGCCTGCACCATTTTGAACGCAATTCCGCACCCTGCAAGCTCGCTGAAGGGGTATCCGCATTCTTTCTGCTTGGGATTGATAAGTATACAGTCTGCTCTGACATCATCAATTGAATGATGATCCGTCACAATCACCTTCATGCCTAGTTCTTTGGCATATTCAACCTCTTCATAGGATACGCTGCCGCAGTCAACAGTTATTATAAGTCCTGTGCCTGTCTCATGGATTTTACTGACAGCTTCTCTATTAAGTCCGTATCCTTCATCAAATCTCGAAGGAATATAATATATGAAATTATCCGTCAGCATTCGTATTGCATTTGATAATATACATACAGATGTGACTCCATCTGCATCATAGTCACCATATATACAGATCTTTGTCCCGTTATTTATCTCCTTTAACAGTAAATCCACCCCCGCTTCCATATTATGAAGCAGGAATGGATCATATGTTTTCTGTGGTCGTTCTGATAAAAACTCTGCAATATCATCCTGATCTGTTATACCCCGGGTTCTGAGAATATCCTTCAGTATTTCTTCTGTTTCTCTCATTACTTACTCATTTCAATTACTGCAGATAGTCAAGAGGGTTAACGTAATTACCATTTACTCTCACTTCAAAATGGCAGTGAGGACCGGTGGAATTACCTGTAGAACCTGCATTGGCAATCTGCTGTCCGCGTGATACCTTCTGTCCATATGACACAGAAAGTGATGAATTATGACCATACAGAGTCGTTATGCCACCTCCATGGTCTATTATTACACAATTTCCGTAGCCGCCATACCATCCGGCCATTATTACAGTGCCGGAATTGGCTGCCACTATAGATGCTCCGTAGGATGCTCCGATGTCCAGCCCCGTATGAAGCTTGGAGTAACCATATATAGGGTGAATCCTGTATCCGAAATAGGAAGTGATCGTATGACAAGACGGCACCGGCCATGCCATTTCTCCCCCATCATATTCTGATGATTCAGAGGAAGATGCATTCGACTCATTCTGAAGCTTCTCGGTAAGCGCATCCGCATCAGCCTGCAGTTCATCTATCATCTTCTCTGTCTCTTCGTTTGATGCTGCTATTTCTTTTTTCTTGGCCTCAACATTGGCCTTCTGTGTTTCTGTTGTATCTTTTGATTCCTTCAGCTCAGCCTGAAGCGTTTCAACTTCTTTTTTCTTGGCCTCAACTTCGTCATGGGCTTTCTGCAGCTCATCCAGAAAATCCTTGTCACTGCTGTATATTCTCTTGACAAGATCAAGATTCGTCAGAAATTCAGAAAAACTGCCTGAATCGAGAAGCACATCAAGAAATCCTATCGAACCGCTTTTGTACATAGTCCTCAGACGGGCATTGAGATTATCATTCTGCGTTTCAAGCTTTTTCTGAGCCTCGGCCAGTTCTTTTTCCAGTTTGTCCAGCTTGACTTCACCTTCTGATATTGCCGCATTCAGCTCTTCAAGCTCTTCTTCAAGCTCAGTAACCTGTGAAGCGAGGCTCTTTTCCTGTTCCTCGCCTTTTTCAAGTTCTTCTTCCTTCTGTTCAATCTTTTTACGTATATCGCTCAGAGATTCCTCTGCACATACGAAGGTTGTCTGAACACATAGAGCGAAGACGATCATCAGTGAAATAACAAATGCCAGTTTACTGTTTCTCATTCAAATCCGCCCCCTTTATGCATCAAGGAATTTCCTCATGGAAATAATGCTTCCGCATGCGCCTATGCTTATTCCCAGTGCGAGGAATATCCAGGTGAAATTATATACAAGGAAATTTACCGGAACCATCGGCATTGATAGTACTGAGAACACCTGATCTCCTATTACTTCTACGATTTTCTTGTACATTGCCGCCGAAACACCTACAGATATTCCTGCAGATATTATTCCGATAATAATGCCCTCTGCGAGGAACGGCCCTCTGATAAACCAGTTTGTAGCACCGATGTATTTCATTATGCTGATTTCATTTGCTCTGTTGAACACAGTAAGTTTAATTGTATTAGATACTACAACCACTGAAACGATGATAAGGAAAATCATGACTACGATTGCTGCCATCTGCACGAATTTTGTGGCATCAAGGAGCTTGTCCACAGTATCCTTGTAGAATTTGACATCCTCAACTCCATCATAGGTTGCAGCGGTTTCAGCAAGAGACGTAGCTTTCTCAAGGTCCGAGATCATAATAACGATGCTGTTCGGCAGCGGGTTCTCCTTGAGACTGTCAAGAAGATATGCATTCTTGCCCCATCTGTCCTTGAATTCATCCATAGCAGTTTCCCTGCTCTTGTAATATGCCTCCTGAACTCCTTCTCTGGCTGAAATATCATCCACTATCGCCTGTGCATCCTGTTTCGTCACATCGTCATCAAGAAAAATTTCTATTGAATCGTAATCATTCTGTATCGTCTGAGCTGCAGTATTGACATTGATGACCAGAATGAAGAAGATGCTCAGTATGAGAAGCATAGCTGTAATAGCAAAAATTGATGCTATTGACATCGTTCTGTTTCTGAAAACCTGGAGAAAAGCCTGCTTCAGAGTATAAAAAAATCTCTTTATGATCATTCCTCTTCACTGCCTCCTCTCCTGAATTTTGATCTGAAAGTACGTTTGCTCTGAATAGTATCAGTAGAAAGTTCCAGATCAGCCAGAGCTTCTTCGTATCCGTATGCACCGAATTCATCACGTACTATTCTGCCGTGCTCGATAGCTATTACTCTTTTTCCCATTTTATCTACAATATCCTTGGCATGGGTAACCATCAGGATAGTAGTTCCTCTCATGTTTATCTGATCCAGCAGCTGCATTATTTCCCATGCGGTATCAGGATCCAGATTTCCGGTAGGCTCGTCCGCAATCAGAATTCGCGGTTTGTTTACTATAGCTCTGGCAATTGCAACACGCTGCTGTTCCCCGGCAGAAAGCTCATCAGGATACTTGTCTGCTTTCTCTGCGATACCCACCATGCTGAGCACCTGAGGAACATACTTCTTTATCAGTTTCTTCGGCTGATGGATTATCTCCATAGCAAAAGCTACATTCTCATAAACAGTCTTTTTAGGCAGCAGCCTGAAATCCTGAAAAACAATACCGATATTTCTCCTGAGTTTAGGAACCTGTCTGTTTGATAATGTTGTGACTTCAGTTCCTCTTACCCTGATACTGCCTGAGTCCGCATTTATTTCTTTAAGTATAAGCTTGACAAACGTGGATTTGCCTGCGCCGCTCGGTCCGACCAGAAATACGAAATCACCCTTGTTTATTTTTACCGAAACATTTTCAAGTCCTACATTGGATTTATAAAACTTGCTCACATTGTTGAATACGATCATATACGTAATGCCCCTTTCTATATTGCAAAACATACATTAACATATTACAACATATAGTTGTTTTTTTCAACATTTTATATCAAAATATGCATCATATCCGGGTATTTCATCTTTTCTTCGTGACGGTTCTGTGAAAGAATATATTTATGTCTTCAGTACTGGATTCTCAGCTCGATGGTGTCAGGCAGAGTTTTGAGTTCAGTTTTTACCACCTCTGCCGGATAAGTTATTATCTGAGAAATAGCAGTCTTTTTCTGCGGATCCTCAAACAAAGCATATACTATGAGGTTATCTTTACCATTTTTATGTTCAACTGATATTTTCTTTACAGACACCTTAAAACCTGACGTTGGTTTTTCTCCTCTCGTTACTATTACATATATATCGTCGTCCACTTTGCATGCCAGTGCCCTCTCCAGAGTTTTATATTCAGGAATTATCTCTGCTGTTATTTCCTGCGGCATTTCATTCTTATCACACACTTCAAAACCTATTTTCTCCTCACCGCCTGTAAATTTAATGATAATAAGGGCTGCACATATTCCTGCTATCAGCATAAATGCAGAGATCATAAGTATTTTTCTGCTTCCGTATTTTTTATTCACCTGTTCTTTTTTCAAAACAAAACCCCCTTCACAACAAGTTCCAGATATATAGAACTTATTAGCAAAGAGGGCTGTTTATTCCTTTTATTTAACTTTAGAGGACTGATTTCACCGCATTGATTATATCTGCAGAGGTCATTCCGTATTTTTCCTTCAGCTGGTCAGGCTTGCCTGATTCTCCATAGGTATCCTTCTGTCCGACCATGGCCATTTTCACAGGAGCATTTTTTACTACTACTTCTGCTACAGCACTGCCGAGTCCTCCAATAATGGAATGCTCTTCAGCAGTGACTATGGCTCTCGTTTCTTCTGCAGCTTTTATAATAACATCAGAATCGATAGGCTTTATCGTATGTATATCGATAACTCTGACATCGATTCCTTCTTCCGCAAGCTTTTCTGCTGCAATAAAGGCTTCATTCACCATTATTCCTGTAGCGATAACAGTGACATCCTTGCCTTCTCTGATGGTATTTGCTTTACCTAAGGTAATATCTGCACTCTCGTCATAAAATACAGGAACAGCTGCTCTTCCCAGTCTGACATAGCATGGTCCGTACATTTCAACAGCCTGCTCCAGAAGTTTCTTCGCGGAGACACCATCAGATGGATTGATAACCGTCATACCAGGGATCGTTCTCATGAGAGCGATATCCTCAAAGGTCTGATGACTTGCACCATCCTCACCTACAGTTATACCGGCATGTGTTGCGCATATTTTGACATTGGCTTTAGTGTAGCCTATTGAATTCCTTATTATTTCGAAGGCTCTGCCTGTCGCAAACATAGCAAATGTGCTGGCACATACCACTTTGCCTGAAAGTGCCAGTCCTGCTGCAGCCCCATATAGGTTCTGTTCGGCAATACCCATATTGAAGAATCTTTCAGGATATGTTTTGCCGAATTCAGCTGTCATTGTTGACTTGGAAAGGTCTGCATCCATTACCACCAGATTTGGGTTTCTGGCTCCCAGTTCAACCAGAGCCTTGCCGTAGGCCTGTCTCGTTGCCATTTTTTCTGCCATTACATTTCACCTCCCAGCTCTGCTACTGCCTGTTTAGTCTGCTCTTCATCAGGAGCCTTGCCGTGCCATCCTGCTTCGCCCTCCATAAATGATACGCCTTTGCCTTTGATGGTTCTGGCGATTATCATTGTAGGTTTTCCCTTGCATTCTCTGGCCTTCCTGAAAGCATCCAGAATCTGCGTGAAATCGTGCCCGTCTATCTGGATCACGTTCCATCCGAAGGCTGCGAATTTCTCTGCCACAGGTGCCACAGTCATGACGTCTTCGTTCCTGCCGTCAATCTGAAGACCGTTGTAATCAAGGATTCCTACAAGATTGTCCAGTCTGTTATGAGCTGCAGACATTGCAGCTTCCCAGACAATCCCTTCCTGTATTTCTCCATCTCCAAGAAGCACATAAATTCTCCCCGGGTTATTGTCAAGCTTGTTAGCCATAGCCATTCCCCCGGCAACAGAAAATCCCTGGCCCAGAGATCCTGTAGACATTTCGATTCCCGGAACCTTGTTCATGTCAGGATGTCCCTGGAATTTAGAGCCGATCTTTCTCAATGTCATGAAATCTTCCATCGGATAATATCCTTTGACTGCCAGTGCAGAATACTGTACCGGGCCTGCATGACCCTTTGACAGTATGAACTTGTCCCTGTTTTCCATCTTTGGATTTTCAGGATCCACATTCATTTCATCAAAATAAAGTGCTGTAACTATATCTGCAGCAGAAAGCGAGCCGCCCGGATGTCCCGAGCCTGCATTATGTATAGCTTTGACTATTCCGATTCTGACTTCCGCTGCTGTCTTCTCCAGAGCTTTAATGTCCATAATGTCCTCCGTTTGTGTATTTTCTATGTAAAGGGCTGCATATGCAGCCGCTTTTAACCTTATGATATCGTCAGAACATGGTATTTTCATCAATACCGAGACTGACGCTCAAAGCTTCATTTACTTCCGGTAAACGGGTTTTATCAATTGTCCCTATTCTTTCTTTCAATCTTCTCTTATCTATTGTTCTGAGCTGTTCCAGCAATACTACTGAATTCTTTGTCAGGCCGTTTTCTTCTGCCGCAATCTCCACATGTGTAGGCAGATCGGCTTTATTTCTCTTTGAAGTGACTGCCGCGACTATTATCGTCGGGCTGAATTTGTTCCCTACATCGTTCTGAACTACCAGGACAGGTCTTACGCCGCCCTGCTCGGAGCCCATTACCGGACTTAAATCAGCAAAATAAAGGTCGCCCTTCTTAATGCTCAAGTCCCTTCACTCCCTTTTGTTTGATTATGTCTTTATTTCCCAATAATCTTCTTTAGTGCTGCAGGCAGCGCTTCTTCAATTTCTACAGCAGTCATTCCCCACTGTCCTGTTGCTTCAGCTGCTATATCGCCTGCCATTCCGTGAATAAACGCTCCGGTCCTGGCAGCATCAAAAGCCGATAACCCTGAAGCTGCTATAGCTGCAATCACACCTGTAAGCACATCTCCGCTGCCTCCCGTAGCCATTCCCGGATTGCCTGTAGTATTAATATATGTAGATTCTTCTGCATGTGTCACCACAGTGCCGTTCCCTTTGAGCAGAACACATGCCCCTGTCCTGCAGCTTATCAGTTCTGCCGCCTCTGTTCTGCCGAGTATGCTCACTTTATCTTCTCCAAGTGCTTCCAGTATTCTGTCTGCTTCTCCCTGGTGAGGTGTAAGTATAACATCAGCGCTGCAGTTTTTCACTGCACTGAAAT
>JBJESR010000002.1:0-6472 GCA_051882895.1 Lentihominibacter sp. | reverse complement strand
GAGCTTTTTGAAACCTTGAGGATAAATCAGAGCTATGATGAAAGGATGCATGCGAAACTTTATGCGAAAGAAAAAGGCATGCTTATCGAAGAAGGGCTGATGGCAGGTATAGGTGAATCCTTCGAGGATATTGCGGATTCTCTGATAAAGATGGGTGAGATAGGTGCCAGTCAGGTGAGGGTTATGAGTTTCGTGCCTCAGGAAGGAAGCCCGATGGAAAATGTTGAGACACCTGACAGGATGATAGAACTTAAAATAATAGCGTTAATGAGAATAATGTACCCATGGGCCCTTATACCTACATCTCTTGATGTAGATGGCATTGCAGGACTTGAAGCAAGGCTGAACGCCGGAGGAAATGTTGTAACTTCGATAATCCCGCCGAGAACAGGTCTGGCCGGAGTGGCACAGAACAGCATGGATGTGGACGATGGAGGCAGAACAGTTGAAGAAGTGAAGAAGATTCTGGAACATATGGGGCTTGAAGCAGCTACAGCTGAAGAATACAGAAGATATATAGGAGAACTGAAATGTCGAAAATAGTCATAGTTGGAGGTAAGCTTCAGGGAAGTGAGGCTGCATACCTGGGGCGTGAGGCCGGAATTGATATTGTACTGATAGATAAAGATCCGCAGGCACCGGCGCAGGAGCTGTGCAGTAAATTTATCTGCGGAGATGTGCTTTCAGACGATCCTGATGTTGTAAGGGAACTGGAATCTGCTGATATGATACTGCCTACCATGGAAAACGATTATGTTCTTGAGGGTCTGACAGAGCTGTGCAGCAGGAAAGGATATGTTCTCGCTTTTGACTGGGAGGCATATAAAGTCACATCATCAAAGAAAATATCTGACAGGCTGTTTGCTGACAACGGACTTCCGTGTCCAAGGTATTATCCGGATGGAAATTATCCTTTCATCGCAAAGCCGGAGTCAGAAAGCGGCAGTCACGGAGTGCAGGTGCTGGCCGATGAAAAGCAGCTGGATAGTTTTCTTGAAAAAAAGAAAGAAAACTATATAATACAGGAATTCGTTGAGGGACCGTCATACTCTGTAGAGATAATAGGAGTTCCGGGAAATTACAGAACTTATGAAATAACTGAGATTTTTGTTGACGATGTATATGACTGTAATCTGGCAGCAACGCTGCATACGATCGAGCAGGAAAAAAAGGAGAAGCTTGAATCTCTGGCTGTTGAGATTGCAGAGCTGATCGGCCTGAGAGGGATTATGGACCTTGAGGTTATAGATCATCGTGGAGAAATTAAAATTCTGGAAATAGATGCGAGATTGCCTAGTCAGACATCAATTGTTGTTTACCATGCCAGTGGGATGAATTATATCAAAGAATTATATGATCTCTTTTGCCACGGTAACTTCACTGACGAGCAGATAAATGACGGCAGATGCGCTTCACTGACACATTATCTGTTTGAAGGAAAACAATATTCATCCCACGGCGAACACATTATGGTGGAAGGCGGCAGACTGAAATATACAGAAGGTCTGTGCAGCAGAGCAGTTGTAATGTCGGATTATGCACCATCAGCAGCAGTATGGAGAGGAACCTTCGTAAACTGGGCAGATGACCTGGAGGGTCTGGAGAAAAACGAAGCACTGATGAGAAATGAACTTGTATCAGAGCTGAATCTTTGCAGGGAGAGTGATGTTCAATGACCAGACTTATAACAGACTGGATATGTGATATGGAAAACAGTGCAGCCGGATGGGACCGGGAGCTTAAGAAGCTGACAGGAGCGGGTTACATAGAAATCGGTTCAATGGTTTCAGGGTGGTCTGCAGAAAGCATTTGTGAAGCTGCCGAGTGTGAGAAGGTGGCTGTAGTTCCTGTAACATCGGGGCTGGGCACAATCTCTACTTTCGCGGAATCTGTAGCCGCAATTGTAAGGGCTATGGGATTTGAGACTTTTGTTACAGAAGGTACTGATGTGAACGGTATATATGAGGCACATGTCAAAGATGCAGATATAGTGTTCATGGCTGACGATGACAGGTATATCGCTCTGAATATCAGAGACGGGAGTATAGGAGACAACAACATAGCAACAGCATCAGGATATGTGGAAATTCTGAATAAGATGGCGGGAGGTGTATCAGGTCAGAAGGTTGCGGTTCTTGGTTATGGAATAATAGGGCAGCTGATGGCACAGTTCCTGGCAGATAAAGGTGCAGACGTGGCAGTGTTTGATAAGAATCCCGATAAAAAACAGAGTGTAGTAAGTGATGGTTATCAGTGGATAGAGGATTCTGAAGAATTGAGATTGTATAAATATATCACAGATGGTACATCTGAAGGAAACTGGCTCAGCGAAGATATGCTGGCAGATGATGTTCTCATTGCAGCTCCGGGGATACCGTTTTCGCTGACGGAGACTGCACAGAAAAAGCTTGAAGGAAGATATGTGCATGATCTTCTTGAAATAGGTACGGCAGGAATGCTGGGACTTGCAATATGAATGGTCTGTCATGAGGTGGAATCATGGGAAATAAAGAAAAAAAGAGATATTACAGGAAAAAGACAGAACTGTTTCTGCTGCTGGATAAAATGAAGCTGTGGCCTTCAAGATCAGGAATACTCCATGGAATCAGAGAGATCGAAAAGAAAGGCGATTACGCTATTATAACAACTCATTGCGGTAAAACTTTCAGAATCTATAATTCCAGAAACAGCCGTGCTGCCAGATGGCTGCGCAACAAATGGGTGATGAAGCCGTGCAAGGACTGCAAAGTTCCTGAATGGAAGCTGGAGAAATACTCCAAAACGTTTTTTAGTTCTAATTACGGAAGTACACTGGAGAATGAGAAATAATGTATTTTGAAATGGACTGCCCATGCAAGGGGAAAAATCTGGATAAGATGCTGCAGCCGGCGATACTGCTGGAGCTTTACGATGAGGAGCTTCATGGATTTATGCTTATACAGAAACTGAGCAGAAACCCTATGTTCGATGGAAATATGCCGGACAAGGCAGGGGTATACAGATACCTGAAAAAAATGGAGGCTTCAGGACTGCTCCAGTCAGACTGGGAGCTTGATGACGAAGGCGGCAAGCCTCGCAGAATATACTCGATTACAGATCATGGGAAACAGTGTCTGGTGAACTGGACTATGGCACTTAAACAGTATACACGATCAGTGGATAAGCTGGTGGATAAAATAGATAAAAAAATCGGCATATAAATGCCGTACTTTGCATGCAAATTTTTTTATAAATGAAGTAGACAATATCTACTATATGACAAAGGCAGAATTGCTGAAAGGAGAAGTGTAATGAAAACAATTAAGAAAATTATAGCAGTCATAACGGTAATGATGATGTCGACTGTATTTCTGGCTGGCTGCGGAGGAGAAAATGAAGAAGCATCGGAGCCGGTTACCCTCAAGGTGGGAATGGCCGGCAAGGATATTAAAACTGTGTGCGTGATTCTGGCGAAAGAACTTGGATACTACGAAGAAGAAGGAGTAGACGTGCAATTTGAAACTGTTTCAAATCTCAATGACGGAGTGACTGCTCTGTCTCAGAATAAGCTGGATGTACTGCCTTACGGTTTTGTGCCTTCAGCAACCTTCATATCACAGGGCACTGATGTTGTTATCATGGGAGGAACGATATCAGAAGGAAGCCAGGCTATCGTTACATCCGATAATAAGGATATGATAAAGGATATCAGCGATTTCAAAGGTAAGAAGGTTGGATTTGTCAGACCTGAGACTGGACAGATGATAATGAAGAGCAAAATGCGTGAAGCAGGTCTCGACATTGAAAACGATGTGGAATTCATTGTTCTTGACGGATTCCCTGAAATTGCCGAAGCAGTGAAAAAGGGTGAACTGGATATAGGCTTTGTAAACAGCAACTACGGGTATGTGGCACAGCAGATGGGTCTTGAAATCGCATTCGATGTAGGCGATTATGCTCCGGATACAGTATGCTGCAGACAGACCGCCTCAAGAGATGCGATAGATAACAAAAGAGATGCACTGGTAAGTTATATGGCTGCAAATCTAAGAGCTTATGAAACTTATCTTAACGACAGAGAAACCACTATCAGCACTCTGGTTGAATATTCAGGACAGGATGAAGGGTATGTGGAAGCCGCTATGTACAATGGTGTGATGATACCGGGAATGGATCCGAATACTCATAAAATAGAAGAGCTTTATGAAGCAATGAAAGGAAACGGCGATATCGATGCGGATACAGAGGTGAATATAGCAGACCAGGTAGATGCGAGCATATATAAAGATGCACTTGAAATCATGAAGGAACGTTTTGAAACAGAAGGGCTTTATGACGAACTGATAAAGGCATATGAGGAAAACAACCTCTAAATTATATTATTGCAGGTAAGACAAATGAGCAGAATTCAGCTTGAACATGTAACATATGAATATGAGAGCAGGGGAGACAGAACCCTTGCTCTGAATGATGTGTCCCTGACTATTGAATCCGGGGAGTTTGTCTGTCTTGTCGGTCACTCAGGATGCGGTAAAACCACGTTGCTGAATCTCATCGCCGGACTGACGGAACCTTCATCGGGCATGGTGCTGATAGATGGAGAACCGGTAAAAGGCCCGGGAATAGACAGAAACGTGATATTCCAGCATTATTCACTGTTTCCCTGGCTAACGGCAGAGAAAAATGTCGCTTTTGGCATCAGACAGTCACAGCCTTCTCTTTCCTCTAAACAGGCGAGAGAGAAAGCGTGCTCTTTTCTCGATAAGGTGGAGCTGGGTGACGTTAAGGACAAGTACCCTTTCCAGCTGTCGGGAGGAATGCAGCAGAGGGTGGCCATCGCCAGAGCCTTTGCTATGAACGGTCCTGTGATGCTGCTGGATGAGCCTTTCGGGGCTCTTGATCCGAAAATAAGAGCGACACTGCAGCAGGAGCTGGAAACGCTATGGCAGAAGGAAGAAAAACGAAAAACGATAGTTTTTGTTACTCATGATATCAATGAAGCAGTAATAATGGCAGACAGAATAATCTTTATGAAGCCCGGCAGGATTCACGCGGATATCCCGGTGAAAATGGGAAGACCCCGCAGAGAACAGAACATGGTGGGGACAGCGCCGTACTGCAATCTCAGAAGCGAGATTATAGATATGTTTTACAGTGAGGAGACGACAGGGTGAAAAAGAATTTTATCATTACGGACATATTATTTATTATGCTTCTGGCGGCGGTGCTGATCCCCGGGAAACGGGAGGCGGATCCGGCATGGGTAATGCTGGCGGTTATGGCGGTGATTCATGTTTCGTATTTTATCATACATTTTGTCAGGAAATCCCGGGCAGCCTCGGATATCTGCAGTATTGTGTACACTTTCCTGCTTGTGTGGGATATATCGGCAAAGCATCTGGACATCACAAATGTTGTGCTTATGCCGCCACCTGAGGACGTGTTTTATGTGTTTTTCACACACGGAGGTATGATGCTGGAAGGTGTTTTATCTTCGATGGAACTGATAATTGCAGGCTTTGCGGTATCGCTGACTGCAGGCGTGGGGTTAGGGCTCCTGATAGGCTGGATTCCGAGACTCACGTCGGCACTGTATCCGATTGTCAAGGTGCTGGCTCCGATACCTTCGGTAGTGTACACCCCATACATAATTGCGCTGATGCCGACATTCAGGAGTGCGTCAGCAATGGTTATAATACTGGGACTGTTTTTCCCGACTCTGATGCAGATGATAAACAGAGTCCACACAATAGATCAGCGTATTGTAGATTCGGCCAGGACAATGAACGTCAGCAACAGAGATATGATTCTGAAGGTTTTTCTGCCATATATGATACCAGGTGTAGTCGGAGGGCTGAGAATATCACTGTCATCAGCCTTCATGATTCTCGTTATAGCAGAAATGATGGGCGCCACCAGCGGCCTTGGATACTTTATTAAAAATTATGCGGATTTTGCCAATTATACCAATGTGATTGCAGGAATAATTCTGGTAGGTGTTGTTGTAACACTGCTCAACGGATTCATTACATTGATACAGAGAGTATTTATCAGGTGGAAAATGAACTGAAGCGTTGTTCAGTACCTGTGTGAAAGGAGAATTCAGGAATGCATTTTGAACTTAAACAGGATATATTTGACGGATTGAGGGGAATATGTGAGAAAGTCAGAGAAAACGGCGACAGGATGACGGTAAATGCCATGCTTATGAAGATGATGGATATGCAGGATCTTCCTATGCATTGTCCTTATCATCATTTTATTGTTCCGGCTGCAATGCTTACCCAGGCGGCAATCGATGAAGACAGGGATTCAGATACTTTTAACGAATGGATGAGATCGGCAGAAGAAAGGGCGAAAACCGTTCCGGCAGGGTTCTGCGGCGAGTGCGGCACATGTGGGGCGGCAGTAGGAATGGGGATTTTTGTTTCGATATATACCGGAGCGACTCCAAAATCAAAGGAAAACTGGCAGTGGGCAAATGAGGTCACTG
>JBJESR010000001.1:0-6490 GCA_051882895.1 Lentihominibacter sp. | reverse complement strand
GGATAGCCCTGCACCTCCGTAGGTGATGTCTGCTCCAAGTCTGGTGAGAAAGTCATATACTGTCTTAAGCCTGTCGGATTCCTTGATTTTAAGCCGCTCGGCATTTGTTATCATTGAGGCGCCGGATGCCTGAGACATGACGGCCGCCAGGACAGGGACGATGTCGGGAATCTGTGCGACGCTTACCTCGATGCCTCTGAGTCCGTTTCCTCTGCAGGTTACAGCACCGTCCTCCGAGATGGTGATTTCCGCTCCCATATTTTCCAGGATAGTGACTATTTCCTTGTCCCGCTGAGAGGAATTCATATCGAGCCCTGTCATGGTTATATCTCCTCCCAGGGCGCCGCATGCCAGCCAGAAACCGGCATTTGACCAGTCTCCCTGGACAGCGAGACCATCCGGTTCAACATAACGCTGCCTTCCGGGTATTTCATATATAATGAAGCCTTCTTCAGAAGTTTTCTCAATTATCTCTATTCCGAAGCTTCGGAGCACAGCAAGGGTCAGATCCACATATCCGGCGGATTCAAGCTTTGTTGTGAGCTTCAGCCGGCTGTCTCCGTCAAGAAGGGGCAGCGCGAACAGAAGGCCGGTTATGAACTGGGAACTTACATTGCCTGCCAGCTCATATGTACCTGACTGCAGCCTGCCTCTGATAGTGCAGATTTCCTTGTATTTATCGCTGACTTTCTGATCCTTTCCGCCCATGCGGAAGCTGCAGCCGTGATTTTCCATTTCTTCTTTAAGGGGTGAAATCGGCCTGTAGGGCAGCTTGCCGGTGCCGATGAAAACGGCTTCGTTTTTGAGAGCCATGGCAACAGGGAGCATGAAGCGCAGGGTTGACCCGCTTTCTTTGCAGTCGAGATACGGCATTTCCTTGTCCAGCTGCACCAGGCAGTTCTTTGTAGCCCCGATGTCCTCGGAAAATGTAGGTATATCAAGACTGTCAGCTTTATTCTGCCCCTGCAGCTGCGCCAGCTTCTGCGCGATGAGCACGCGGTGGGCATGGGATTTTGACGGTATAGCCTCGATACAGCCCTTTAATTTTGAGGGTGTTATGAGTACATTCATTTATCGATCCTTTCTGCTCTGCAGTCCGCAGGAGATAAACGGTTTGAGTTCGTTTACCGGGATGGTCCTGAGTACGCATCTGCCGATAGACTCAGGTATGACCAGAGTGATTTCGGCCCCGCGGATTTTTTTGTCCTGCAAAGCTGCTTCAGTCAGTTCATCCGCACTGAAAGGGCATTCCAGAGGGAAACTGAATTTTTCAAGTGTTTCCGTTATAATACCAGAACAGCTTTCTTTTGACCAGCCTGATCTGTCTGAAGCGGCAGATACTATATCCATACCGATGGCGACAGCATGGCCGTGACTGATGGAGAAGCTGCTGCATTTCTCGATGGCATGAGCCAGAGTGTGTCCGAAATTCAGAAGCTGTCTGCTGCCGTGATCACGCTCGTCTTCCTCGACAACCTTTCTCTTGACTCTGATGGCTCTGGCAGCGATTTCCATGAGAAAATCGTGATCTTCTGCTGCTGTGCTGTTTCTTATCATATCTATTATTTCAGAATCGGCGATGGCTCCGGCCTTGATGGCTTCAGCAATGCCGTCCAGTTTGATGTCATATGTGAGGGTGTCAAGCACGTCCGGGTCAAATAGGACAAGACCCGGCTGCCAGAACGCGCCGGCGAGGTTTTTACCGGCATTCAGGTTGACACCCGTCTTGCCGCCGACGGATGAATCCACGATGGCAAGCAAAGTGGTCGGGACCTGGATGAAGTCGATGCCCCGCAGGTATGTCGCCGCAGCAAAACCTGTGACATCGCCGGTGATTCCGCCGCCGAGTGCCAGCAGCAGATCACTTCGGGTGAATTTGTTATTTGCCAGAAAATCCAGAATCCCGCAGATAGTTTCCATATTTTTGTTTTCTTCACCGCCGGCAAAAACGTATTTGTAAACGTCAAATCCGGCGGCATTGAGAGAAGTCTGCAGCGCCTGATCCTGTCCGCCGTAAAGAGCGTCCACGTTGGCGTCGGTTATAATACAGAGTTTCTTGCTTTTAATTTTTCCGGTAACAGGGTCGCTTTTGAGAGCAAAGGCTTCCTTGATACAGTCACCTGCTGAAGCCAGAAGTCCTTTTTCCATAATCACATTATATTTTTTTGAGGCTGAAACCGAAATTTTTATCATAGATACCAATCTCCTTAGAATATTTCTCCGTCTATAAGTGCTTTCTTCTCTCTGCCGTCCTTAAGGAGTGCGCAGAGGGTTTCTGCGTCTTTCTCCCTGATGGCTGTGCTGTACTGCTGCAGGTTATCGATAAGGGTATCGATTTCTGCTGCCAGGTTGTCCGCGTTTTCCAGGAAAAGCTCGGTCCACATTACTTCGTTGAGTTTGGCAACTCTGGTGAGGTCCTTGTAGCTTCCTGCAGAAAAGCCTGAGTGTTCAAGAGCGGTAGGGCTCTTGATGTAGGCATTGGACACGACGTGGGCCAGCTGTGATGTGAAGGCGATTTTCCTGTCGTGCTCCTCAGCCGTCGATATTTCTATGTTTGTAAAACCGATGGACGTGAACAGCTCCTTGAGCTTTCCCATGCTTTCGATGGGCCCTTTAGTCGGTGTGAAAATCATAGATGCGTTGTTAAAAAGTGATTTTTTCGCATATGTGAAGCCCGAATGTTCAAGGCCTGCCATCGGATGACCTCCAATGAAGAGAAAACCGTTTTCTTCTCCCAGAGGGATGAGGGTGTCGCATACGAGTTTCTTGATGCCGCCGCAGTCTACGACGATAGAGCCTTTTTTGAACATCGATGCATGTTCCTTTACATAATCTATGGTTGCCTGAGGATAGAGTGCCACTATCACGATATCGCAGTGGGGCAGCAGCTCATCTGTCAGCTGCTGTTCGATGGCGTTTACCAGTACGGCTTTTTTGACTACCTGATCTGATATGTCAGTGCCGTAAACTGTGTGGTCTGTGTTCTGGCTTATGGCTTTGGCAAGAGATCCGCCGATAAGGCCCAGTCCGACTATTCCTATTTCCATGATATCACCTCTATCCCTTATATGCTACAGGTCTGATGAGATTTACCGCTTCCATCACATCGGCGAAAGCCTCAGGTGTCAGGGACTGTGCCCCGTCGCAAAGTGCACATGCCGGGTTGTTGTGGACTTCTATCATGAGTCCGTCTGCGCCTGCTGCTGTGGCTGCCATGGCCATCGGCTTGACGAGATGTGCGATTCCGGTTGCATGACTCGGGTCTACTATTACAGGCAGATGTGTCATTGTCTTGAGAAGCGGGATGGATGCCAGGTCAAGAGTGTTTCGTGTAGCTGTTTCGAAGGTTCTGATACCTCTTTCGCAGAGGATGATGTTTTCATTGCCCCCGGCCATGATGTATTCTGCACTCATCAGAAGCTCTTTCAGTGTGCTTGAGAGACCTCTCTTCAGGAGGATAGGTTTTCTCAGGTGTCCCAGCTCCTTCAGCAGTTCGAAGTTCTGCATATTTCTGGCTCCCACCTGGATAACATCAACATTTTCAAAGAGGGGCAGATGGGAAATGTCCATTACTTCTGTAACGATAGGAAGTCCGGATTTTTCCTTGGCTTCCAGAAGGAGTTTGATGCCTTCGTCTCTCATTCCCTGGAAAGCGTACGGCGATGTTCTCGGTTTGAATGCGCCGCCTCTGTAAAGACCTGCACCTGCCTCCTTTACTGCTGCTGCCACCTCGCATACCTGCTCTTCTGATTCTACCGAGCATGGACCTGCGATTACCTGGAAATTACCGCCGCCGATTTTTACACCGGGTGCGATTTCAACTACGGTGTCGTCCGGATGGAATTTTCTGTTTACATTCTTATATGGCTCCTGTACACGTTTTACTGTTTCAACAATGTCAAGAGAATTGATGAGGTCGATATCTACTGAAGCTGTGTCCCCTATAAGTCCCATTATTGTGGCAGACTGGCCTTTGCTGAAGTGGATGTCGAGCCCCATGCTCTTTAACCATGAGACCAGATTGTCAAGCTGTTTTTCATCAGGATTGTCCTTTAATACTACGATCATTTTTATTACCTCTTTCTTTCTGCATAAAAAAACCCCGCCGGTGAATTTCACCTGCGGAGTTTTAGTTGACTCAGTTTGCTCGGAACAGATCAGCTATCTCGCTGCAGCGAAATTCACCTTACCTCTAAAGAAAGTAAAGTAAAAGTAATAATATGCTGCTGCAAATGCTCTGAATAACATGTTTCTGTCCTTCCGTTTTAAATATTGCCGATGCTGTAAGTAAACATACACCGTATTTAACAGCTATTCTAGCACTTTGATTTCCGGGTGTAAAGGGTTTTTTGTGTTTTTTACAAAGTTTTTACTGAAATTTTGTGTGTTGAAGATATATTGTCGCAGCTGTTTTAAAATGTTATAATTGTGACATAAGTCAGAAATGCAGAAAGGCGGGAGAAAAATGCCGAGACCTAAAAAATGCAGAAAAATATGTGGAATTCCCAAGTGCTGTCAGTTCGGCCCTATGAAGCAGGATGCTGATGAGCAGGATGCGGTGGAAATGACACTTGATGAATATGAAACTATACGCCTGATAGATTATCTGGGATATAATCAGGAAATGTGCGCTCAGCAGATGGGTGTCGCCAGAACGACAGTGCAGGCGGTGTACAATGAAGCCAGGAAAAAGCTGTCGATGGTGCTGATAGAAGGCAGGTTACTTTACATAAAAGGCGGCAATTATATTGTGTGTCCGAGGACAGAAAGCTGTGCCACCAAAAGAGGATGCGGTCACGGAAGCTGCAGCTACTGCAGTAAAATATCAGATGATTGAGTAATAATGATTGAATAATAAAATGGACTCTGATTTGATTTCAGAGTCCATTTTGCACTATTAGGAGGAAATATCGCCTGACGATATTTCCAGAATTTCGGATTGAAATACAGCTGAAGGGGACAGATGAACCAGTAAAAAATATGTGTCATCAGGATTCCTGCGTTTCTGCTTTCTTCTCCTCCAGTTCGAGAGTGATGTTTTTCTTTTCTCCGTCACGTATTACTGTGAACTTAAGCTTATCCCCGACACTGTGGGATGTCACTATGGATGAGAGAACCTCAAAGCTGGTTATTTCAGTACCGTCAACGGCATAGACCAGATCACCTTCCTTAAATCCGGCCTTCTTCGCATTTGTGCCGTCAACAGAATATATATATACCCCTGAACTGCCTGTTTCATCGCCAAAGAAGAAATCGTAGCTGTTGCTTCTGCCCTGCTGTCCGCTTCCTTCAACATACGTCATGCCTGTCGAAGGCTGACCGCTGACGTAGCCTTTATCCATAATCTGCTGTGCCACATCTGCAGCCTTGTTGATCGGAATGGCAAAGCCGAGTCCTTCAACGTCTGATCCCGAGGATTTGGCAACAACGATACCAATAAGCTGTCCGTCCCCGTTAAAGAGGCCTCCGCCTGAATTGCCGGGGTTGATTGAACTGTCTGTCTGAAGCAGTGTCATGGTTTTGCCGTCGATGGAGAGCTGTCTGTCAAGTGCACTGATTATACCTGCGGTGACTGTACCGCCAAGTTCCCCCAGAGGGTTCCCGATGGCTACAGCCAGATCACCTACCGCCAGCTGGTCACTGTTGCCGTAGGTGGCAGGAGACAGGTTCCTGGCATCGATTTTGAGAACGGCGACATCTGTGATGGTATCGGTTCCAATTAGAGTGGCGTCATATTCTTCTTCGTCGACTGTAGTGACGGTGATCTTGTTGGCATCCTCAATAACATGATTGTTGGTGATGATATATCCGTCATTGGTTACTATCACTCCGCTGCCTGCACCCTCTGTGACGTACTGCTGCATCCAGGAATCGGAGGATACGCTTTCGGTTTTGATTTCGACAACACTTGCCTTGGCTGCTTCTGTGATTTCCTGAACTGTCATATTGCTGCCGGTAGCATCTTCCAGCTTGTAGCCTGTTGTTGAAGTGCTGCCTGTTTTAGCAGGAGCAGAATCCTCATTAAACAAGGTGCTGCCCAGTGCCGCACCGCCGAATCCGAAAACTCCTGAAACAACAATACAGAGAGCTGTAAGCAATGCCAGACTCTTCCTGGTGAGAGTGACAGGTCGCGATGGTTTCCTGGCAGACCGTCTGTGTTTTCGTGCCGGCTGGAAACCATTGGTGCAGTCCCATGAGCCTGATGCTCCTGTCTCGCAGGAACTGCTGCAGGTGGAATAATCTGTGTTTTTGTCGCTGTCAGATTCAGGTGCTCTGAAATTATCACGGGGATCTCTGTGATAATCGCTGCCGGTCTGCTGATATGTCACATAATCTGTATTGTAAGGATAGCTGTTTCGGGAATCGTACCGCGCATGCTGAGCTGTATTCTGTTCCGACTGTTCATTATGCTCTGCACGGTCTTCATTCTGTTCAGGCTGCGGGACATCCTTCATTATGAAATTCGGTTCGTAATCCGTATAATTGTTGT